>JBEARB010000197.1:0-16017 GCA_041163625.1 Pseudomonadota bacterium
GACCGTGAGCACGCCGGTGATGCGCAAGGAGGCCAAGGCGGTCTCGCTCGTCGACGGCGGCTATGCCTCGGCGTGTTGGGTCAGCGGCGGCTTGGTCTGGTGCGTCGGCGACAACAGCGACGGCCAGCTCGGCACCGGCAACACCACCGACAGCGCCACGCCGATCCTCGCGAAGGGCCCGACCAACGTCCTGCTCGCGCCGAGCGGCGGCGACCATGCGCTGGCGCTGACCACAGGCGGCGTGCTGTGGGGCGTCGGCAAGAACTTCTACGGGCAGCTCGCCATCGCCGACACGGACGATCAGACCGCGTGGCTGAAGACCGGCTTCCCCAGCGGGCTGCTCGACGTGGACGGCTCGGACGAGGCGACTTGCGCCATCACCGCCAAGGGCACCGTGCTCTGCTCGGGCTACAACATCGACGGACAGCTCGGCAACGGAACCAACGTCAACAGCACGACGCCGGTTTCGGTGCTCGACTTCTGCAGCGTCGACGCCGACTGCGACGACGGTGACCCCTGCACCAGCAACGCCTGCACCGCCGGCCAGTGTGAGTACAAGGCGTCCAGCGGCGCGGTCTGCAACGACGGCGACGCTTGCACCGGCAAGGACGTGTGCGCTGACGGCAAGTGTGCCGGCGTGCCGGTGGTCTGCGACGACAACGACGCGTGCACCATCGGAGAGAGCTGTGCTGTCGTCTCGGGGCTGCCCGTCTGCCTGGCCGGCACCGACAAGCTCTGCGACGACGGGCTGCCCTGCACGGCAGACAGCTGCGACGCCAAGACCGGCGCTTGCAGCTTCCTGCCGATCAAGGGCTGCTTCATCGGCTGCAAGGCGGACAAGGCCTGCGACGACGGCAACGCCTGCACCGCCGACTCGTGCAACGTGCTGACTGGCGCGTGCTCTTACGCGCCGACCAACGACGGTGGTGTCTGTGGCCTCGGCGGTACCTGCAACAGCGGGACCTGCGCGCCGATGAGCAAGGGCTGGGCCAAGTCGATCAAGGGCAATAGCTACGGCTACTTCTTCTGCGCTCAGACGCAGAAGGATGCGCTCGCCTGTTGGGGCCGCAACGATCAGGGGCAGCTCGGCGCCGCGTCCAGCGCGACCTCGTCGAACCAGCCGCTGCTCGTGGAAGGCATCGTCGGCGTGAAGGCCTACGACGCCGGCACCGACCACGCTTGCGCCATCGACAAGGACGACAAGCTCTGGTGCTGGGGCGATGGTCTGAACTACGCGCTCGGCACCGGCGCCAACACCACAGACAGCAACAAGCCAGTGGCCGTGACGGCGGTCAAGGCGGCCACGGACGTCTGCGCTGGTGATGGCTACACCTGTGTCGTCAAGCCTGACGGCACCATGGCCTGCTGGGGAGACAACCTCTACGGTCAGCTCGGCAACGGGTCCACCACCGACTCGGCCGCCGCGGTCGACGTCAAGGACCTCGCTGAGGTGGTTGCGATCGACTGCGACAACAACGCCGTGTGCGCGGTGACGTCGGCCGGTCAGCTGTACTGTTGGGGGGACAACGGCGACAAGGAGATCGACGCTGCTCAGAGCACCTACGTCACCACGCCGCACCTGATGGCGACCAACTTGGTGCAGGTCTTTGGCTCGGGCTACGACACCAACTGCTGGAACGTCGGCGGCGCCCTATACTGCAAGGGTGACAATTTCGCCGGGCAGCTCGGCAATGGCACGACGACAGACTCATCCGACCCAGTGCTGGTCAAGGGCCCCTCCGCGGCGATCAAGGTGACCGGCGGGTACGACCACATGGTCATTCTCGCCGGCGACGGTAGCGTCTGGAGCGCCGGCGAAAACATCGACGGCCAGATTGGTGACGGGACGACCACCGACTCCAAGGCCTGGTTCAAGGGGCCGTGGAAGACTTCGGTCGACGTCGCGGCGGCCTACGGCACCACGTGCGGTCTCGACACACTCGGCCAGGTCCACTGCGTCGGTAACAACTTCTACGGCCAGGCCGGCGCGACCGGTACTGCCGACCAGCCCGCGTTGGTGATGGTGCCGCCGGTATGCACGACCAACGCCGAATGTTCGGATGGCGACCTATGCACCACCGACACCTGCGACGCCAAGACCGGCATCTGCAGTTACAAGGCGCTCGACTGCGACGACGGCAACGCTTGCACCCTCGGAGAGGCCTGCGACGGCAAGCTCGGCGTCTGCATCAAGGGCACCCCGGTCGATTGCGACGACAACAACGAGTGCACCCTCGACACCTGCGACACCAAGACCGGCCTGTGCAGCCACGCTCCGATCAAGGGCTGCGTGCCTTCGTGCAAGGTCGACAGCGACTGCCCGGACAAGGGCTACTGCAACGAGGTCAAGTGCGTGCTGAGCAAGTGCGTCTACACCCCGGTGCACACCGGCGACGTCTGCGAAGAGGGCAAGACCTGCAACGCGGGTGTCTGCGCTGCGAGCGGCAAGGGCTGGGCGGCGACGCTGCACGCCACGCCGGGTTCGCAGCACCTGTGCGCGACCACGGTCAAGGGTGAGCTCGCCTGCTGGGGCCGCAACGACCAGGGCCAGCTCGGCAACAACGGCACGAGCAACCTCTCGTCGCCCTACATCGTGCAGGGGATCGGCAAGCCGATTGACGTCGCACTCGGCCAGGACCACAGCTGCGTGCTCAACGACGCAGGCAAGATGTTCTGCTGGGGCGACAACTTCTACGGGCAGCTCGGCGACGGCACGACCACCGACCGCAAGACGCCCGTCGAGGCCAAGGCTGCTGGCGATTTCGTCGACATCGAGGCGGGCAACAACCTCACCTGCGGCCGCAAGGCCGACGGGACGCTGTGGTGCTGGGGCTACGGCAGCTCGGGTCGCCTGGGCAACGGCTCGACGTCGAACCAGAGCACGCCGGTGCAGGTCAAGGGCGCCACCGGCGTGGAGACCTGGGCCTACACCTACGACGCGGGCTACTACCTCTCGGGCAAGGGCCAGATCCAAGCGTGGGGCTACAACTTCTACCGCCAGGTGGCGAACCTCTCGACGTCGACCGTCAGCGAGCCGACGCCCTTCACCGGCATCACCGATCCCGTCATCTGGGTCGGCGGCGGCAAGTACTTCGGCTGCGCCAAGATCACCGACACCAAGTACGCCTGCTGGGGCGACAACAGCGACGGTCAGCTCGGCAATGGCACGAGTTCGACGTCCTACTCGGCGACGCCGCAGTACTTCACCATCAACGACGGCACCAAGGGTGGTCCGTCGGTGGTCGGCTTCTGGGGCGGCGACGACCACAACCTCGCGCTGACGCGCAAGGGCGAGGTCTACTGCTCGGGCGACAACGGCAATCGCGCGTGCATGGATGGCACCACAACCGACGTGAAGGGCTTCAAGAAGATCGACTTCGGCGCGACCATCGTGATGGTCCGCGGCGCGGCCGACGCGACCTGCGCGCTGGACGTCAATGGCTTGGTCTGGTGCGGTGGCGACGGCTACTACAAGCAACTCGGCAACGGTGCGAGCGGCACCACGGACGAGTCGACGCCGCAGAAGGTCCTCGACCCGTACGCACCGTAGTGTCGGAGTCAGCGATGCGGGACGGGTCCGTCGTCTACACGTTCGACACCGAGACGACGGGCACCGACCCGGCGCGCGACCAGATCATCGAGCTCTGCATCCAGCGGGGCTTTGGTGAGACGGCCGAAAGTCGGACGTGGCGCTTCCTGCCGGACGTGCCGATCGCGCCGGATGCCGAGCGCGTGCACGGCATCTCGATGGCGGATTTGCAGGGCGAGCCGCGCTTCGTCGAGCGGGTCGACGAGGTCCGCGGGATGCTCGAGCAGGCCAAGGTCTTGGTCGGCTACAACCTGCGCTTCGATCTCGACATGGTGCAATCCGAGCTGCGGCGCTGCGGCGCGGCGCCGCTGGATCTGCACGGTATCCTCTTGCTCGACCCCTTTCGGCTCTGGCAGCGCTGCGAACCACGCTCGCTGCAAGACGCGCATCGGCGCTTTGTCGGATCGAGCTTCGACGGTGCACACGGTGCCGCCGCCGACGTGGCCGCGACCGCGCGCGTGCTCGAGGGGATGATCGAGGATTTCGCGCTGCAGGAGCTCGATTGGGAGGGCGTCGCCACCCGCGCCGAGCCCGAGCGCCTGCGCTTCGTCGGTTCGACCAACCACCTCCAGTGGGACGCCGATGGCGATATCTGCCTCGGCTTCGGCAAGCACGGCGGTAAGAAGCTCGCGGAGTTCGTGCGCAGCTACGAGGGGCGCGGCTACGTCGAGTGGATGCTGGGCAAGGACTTCCCGCCGCATGTCGTCGAGGTGCTTGCCAGCCTGAAGCAGAGCCAGAGCATCGAGCGTTGGCGCGACGAGGTCATCGCGCGCTTTGGGCCGCCGCCCGGTCCGGAAGCCTTCTCCGACGACGCGGGCTGATCCGCCACGGCAGCGCACAGCCGGCTCGCCAATTGTCCCCGCCGTCGCTAGGCTGACCGCCGGTCGCGCGCTGGAGTCGATGATGAAGCTCACCCCGAATGCCTCTCTGTTCCTCGCCACGCTGCTGGCGCTGGCCTCCGGGTGTGCCAATGTCGATGGAAATTCCGGCATCGCTCCGGCCACCTACGATACCGGCGGCAAGAACGACAGCGCGGCGGCCTCCGACACCGGCGGCGGCACCACGGACACCGCCGGCAGCTCCGATACCACCAGCGGGGGCACCGACGCTGCCAGCGAAGACGCCGGTCCAGTGGGCACCTGCGAGGGCGCCTGCGGCGGCAAGTACGACCCCTCCCGCTCGTGTCAGTGCAACGACGACTGCCCGAAGTTCGGCAACTGCTGCCCGGACTACGGCGCCCTGTGCAAGCCGGAAGAGATGACCTGCAAGGGCCGCTGCGACAGCGCCTTCAACGCCGCCAAGCCCTGCCAGTGCACCTGGGATTGCCCGAAATACGGTACCTGCTGCCCTGACTGGATCGCGCAATGCCACGCCGACGAGCAGCTCGACTTCTTCTACGCGCCGAGCGGCAAGTGCACCAAGGACAGCGATTGGAAGAAGGTCGATCACGTCTCGGACGGCGATACGCTCGTGCTCGAGGAGACCGACAGCAAGGGCCAGAATCTGATCGTGCGCTTTCTGCTGGTCGATACACCCGAGCTGACCAGCAGCGATTGCTACGCGCTCGAGGCCAAGAAGTTCACCTACGCGCAGGTACAGAAGTCGCAGTCGGTCTGCCTGATCAGCGACAGCAAGGCAGGCAACAAGGACGTCTACGGCCGCCTGCTGCGCTACGTCTACTACAAGGAGCCGGCGGTGGACGGCAAAGCCGTCGAGCTGAACCTGCGCCTGCTGCGCCTGGGCTACGCGCGCGTGCTCTACCCCTTCGCGAAGGGGAACCAATACGAGTCGCTCGCCCTGATGACGATGGGTCTCGCCAAGGAGAACAACGTCGGCGGCTGGGCGAAGTGCGGTTGGCTCAAGCCCAAGTAGTTCGCGACGACGGCGCTGCCTAGAGACGCGACCAGAAAATGCAGCTTCGCATTTTCTGGCCGAGTCTCTCGTCTGAGGTTTTGGGGGCTAGGCGCCCCCTGGTCGCGAGAAACGCGGTTCTCGCGAACCATACCCCTCCACGAGCCGCGACCAAAATATCGCCCCTAACGATTTTTTGATCGCGTCTCTAGCGGGCCTTGGGCGGGGGCGGCATGTCGCTGCACGACCAATCCTGCAGGCATTTGTCGTGCCGCACTTCCTTGCCGCCCGTGCCGAGGTAGTGGCTCATCATGCCGATGATCAGCATGCCCTGGTCGAACCAGGTCTTGGTCTCGCAGGCGGCCGGATCCTCGCCCTTGTCCGGGGCTTCGGCCTTGCACTGCTTGACCAGGAAGTCGACGTGCGCGCCCGGATCCCAGAAGCCGTGCTTGCCGCCCGGCTCGATGAACGGGAAGAACGTACCCGACATGCCGCCGGTACCGTCGTCCATGATGGCGTGCTTCCACAGCGGCGGGTTCAGGCGCGGAACGTGGAAGCCGTCGTTGCCGCGGTGCAGCTTCTGGTCGTAGCCGTAGGTGAACGGCGCGCCGCGCGGGGGTAGGGCGACGGTCGGCGTGGCCGACTCGCTCAGATCCTCGACGTCGAAGAGCACGCCGTTGCCGGACGGGTCGACGAAGTGCGGGATCTTGTCGACGGCCTCGTAGACTTTGGTGTCGATGAGCACCTCGTGCACGGTGCGGCCGCCCCAGCCGTCGATCGGCGTCGTGAAGTCGATGAGGCCGGCGGCCCGACCGATGGCGGCGCCGGTGTTGACCGGCACGTTCATGTCGCCGTTGGTGTTGAGCACGAGCGCGTGCGTGTCGACCACGCTGCCGTCGCCGTACTTCAGTTCGCCCGAGCGCATGTGCACGGCCCAGACCGCCGGATCGGCCGGATCGAGGACCATCTGCGCGAAGCCCATGAAGCGGCGCATCTCCGGCGCGGCGCGGTGCAGGCCCATACCCTCGGCGATCGGCGAGAGCGGGGCGCCCTTGCTGAAGTCGAGCGCGTCGGATTGGAAGTGGAACTTCACGTCGTAGCCGAACTGATCGACGACGTGCACCGGACCCGCGGCGTCGGGGCGCAGCAGGCAGGCGCGGTCCTGCTCGGGCAGGCGCTTGCCGAGCACGAAGGGGTTGCCCTTGTAGAAAGCGAGCGTGTGGCGCTCGGCGCCGGCGCCACGGACGATGGTCGATGCGAGGTGCAGGCGGAAGGTCAGGCAGCTCTGCTTGCAGCTCGCCACATCGGCGCCGCCCGCGGCGTCGCACGCCTTGGCGCAGGCCGCGTCCTCGGTCAGCAGCGCGCAGTCCATGCGGCCATTGTCGAGGTTCTTGGCGAGCACGGCGTCACCGACGGCGAGCTGCGCCGCGGCGCTTGCGGGGATGTCGGCCACCGGCACGGTCGCGGTCGAATTCAGCCGCGGCACGATGGTCTCCACACGGATCGCGCCGTTCTCGCCCGGGCTGCCGACGTAGATCGGGCCCATGACGCGCAGGGTCACGGCCTCTTTGACACCGCCCTGGATGCTGCGGATGCCGACGTCGATGAGGCCGCCGCCGCCGGCGATCGGCACGACCGCGTCGAGCTCGGGCTCGAGGCCGCCGACCACCGCCGACATGATGCCGCCGAGCGAGCCGCCGGTCA
Source organism: Pseudomonadota bacterium (assembly GCA_041163625.1). Classification (GTDB taxonomy): domain Bacteria; phylum Myxococcota_A; class UBA9042; order UBA9042; family UBA9042; genus JACKFC01. Next base: position 7,145 of record JBEARB010000197.1, read on the forward strand.
TCGAGATCGGCGCGTCCGGGCCGCCGATGTCGACCTTGCCGTCACCGTCGAAGTCGCCGGCGAGATCGTCCTTCTGGCCGTTGCCGTTGATGTCGTAATCCCAGGTCCGCTTGCCGTCCCAGCCGCGGATGATGCGCACGAGCTGCACGTAGTCGATGGCCGTCTGCCGCACCACGTCGCGGGTGTGGAAGGTGTAGGCCGTCCAGAAGTCGGCGCCCGAGTCTTCCTCGCCGTCGACGTCCTGATCCCAGCTGCGGTTGCGCATCAGTGCTTGCGCGAGCTTGCCGACGCCCATGCCCTCGAAGATGGTCGTGAGCAGGCCGCGGTCCTTGGCACCGAGCGTGAAGCCGTGGCTGGTGCTGTCGATGGCGACCACCGCCAGACACATCTGCGAGAAGAAGCTGTGGAAGCCGAACATCTCGGTCTTGCTGCCGGTGTAGCCGTGGCCGAGGATCACGATGGCGCGCGGCTTGCCCTCGGGGCAGGCCTCCTTGCGCGGCAACGACATCCAGAAGGTGACTTCCTCCGGCTCCGCGACGGCTTTGACGCTGTCGAGGTCCTGCGGCCAGGCCTGCTCGTTGTAGTCGAGGTAGTGCCCGTCGGCGTCCTTGCGCGAGAACATCCGCGGGGTCTTGTACGTGCCGAAGACGTGGCGGTCGACGTAGGCGAGGCTGGTGTCGAAGCGCTTCTTCTGCTCCTTGCCGCCGAGGCTGACGATGCCGGCCTGGGCGATGAGCTTGGCGATGGTGCTGAAGGTCTCGCCCGAGATGGTCCACAGCGACTCGTAGGTCTTGTCCGGCTTCTCGTCGAAGAGCGGATTGAGCTCGGACACCTCCGGGGGGAACTCCTGCGCGAGGTGCTTCTGCGCGCCGTAGCCGTACAAGCCGTTGCGCACCGCGACCATGTCGTGGGTGATCGAGCCGGTGGTGAAGGTCCAGGCGAAGGCGACGTCGGCGAGGCCGAGGCCACCGAAGTCGGCGTTGCCGTCGAGCGCCTGCTCGAGCGGCTGCAGCGCGTCGAGCTGACCGAGGTGGTGGCCGGCCTCGTAGGGCGAGCCGACAGGCTTGCCGGCGGCGTCCTTGAGGCGACGGGTCACGACCACGGCGTAGGTCGTGCGCTCCCGCAGCGGGATCAGCGGGCGGACGATGAGCGTGTTGCTCTCGCGCTCGTAGAAGTCCATCTGCGCCAGCGCGCGCTCGCGCAGATCCATCTCGCTGCGCTTGCGCTTCTCGTAGGGCTTGTAGTTCGGCCGGTCGAGGATGCCGTCGAGATCGCTGTCTTCACCCTCGTCGAGCACGCCGTTGCCGTTCAGGTCCTCGTCGTGGTCCTCGAAGAGCATCGAGAGGGTGTCGCCGCGCGCGTCGCTCTTCCAATAGTTGTCGATCTTCTCGAGCACGGTCGGGAACGCGCCCTCGCCGATGTCGATCTTCGCCGGCTGGCCGAAGGTCGGCGAGCCCGGCGTGACGTCGACGACGTAGACGAGATCGTCACGCGGATCGAGCTGGTCGCCGTGGTGGTGGTCGATCACGCCCTGCACGTCGATCGGCCCGCTGAACGGGATCGTGATCGGCGCGTACACGCCCCAGCCGTCGAGGTCGTCGATGCGGCGTCGGACGATACGCTCGAACGAGGTCGGCGCGACCAGGCTCGCGTTGATGCGGCGCTTGGTCGGTGAGGTCTCGTCGTAGCGGGTGGCGAGGTCGTTGGGAAGTGGGATCTCGGGCAGCGGCCGATGGAAGAAGTCCATCTTGACCGTGACGTCGGCCGCAGGCGGCGAGAACAGGCCCTCGGGCGCGGTGGCGCAGGCGCTGGCGAGGCCGGCGAACCCAAGGAGCGTGGCGAGGGTGCGGAGGGTGCGGATACGCATGACTACTTGCCTCCCTGGTTCGGGGCGCCGGTGAGCGTCAGCACGACACGACCGCCGTGGACCGTGGCGGAACCGCCCGAGGCGGTGTCCATGCCGGCGAGCGCGCCGCCGGGCAGGGCGACGCCGTACTCGACGCCGGCGAGCAGGAGCATCTTGCCCGGCAGGACGAAGCGGGCGCGCACGCCGCCGTCGAGCTCGGTGCCGAGCAGCATGCCGTCCGGCTCGGCGGCGTACACGTTGCGGGCGGCGCCGCCGCCCTGGGTGCGCGTCCAGTACGGGTCTTGGATGGGCTGCGGCGAGAGCGCGATGAGCACGCCGCCGTAGACCTCGACCGGGCCGAGGTTGCCGCCGACGCGGGGGAAGAAGGTCAGCGCCGAGGTCACCGCGCCGCCCGACGCGAGGCGATCGAGGTCCTGGTTCGGGTAGCCGACGACGTCCGGGTCGCTGGCGGTGCCGCGCATCCGCGCCGTCTGCCAACCGACGATGCGGCGGAACAGCAGAATCCCCTGCTGGAAGTTCGGGTCGGCCTTGAAGTTGTTGATGCTCGAATCGTCCGTGCTCGCGTCGCCGCTGAACCAGCCGATGTCCAACAGGCCCTGCAGCTTGCCGAGGGTGAGGTGGGCGCGGACGACCGCGGCGCTCTGCGCGACGTCGTGCTCGGGGAACTCGGGCGTCGGCGCGAGCGTGGTGGTGCCGAACAGGCCGACCGCTTCACCCGAGAGGCGCAGCGTCATGCCGTCGCGCTCGATGACGCCGATGTCGAAGGCGGCGTCGACCGCGTGCACCGCGATGCCACCGCCGCCGGACTGCTGCTGGTCGCGGTAGACGTAGTAGATGCCCACGGAGTCGCGCTTGCTGAGCATCATCCGCGCCGCGAAGATCCCCTGCCATGCGACGTCCGTGTCGTGGAAGGCCAAGAATCCGGGGTTCTGGAGCGGAGCGAGCACGTCGTCGCTGGCGACGCGGTCGACCGCGGCGGTCAGCAGCAGGCCACGCAGCGGGGAGTTGCTCTGCGCCCACGGGCGGGCCCAGAACTGGCCGCGCAGCACGCGGTCGCCGATCCAGCTGTATTGGAACCAGCTCGTCGCGTCGCTGCCGAGGTAGCTGCGGCCGTCGTTGGCGAGCAGGCCCAGGCCCCAATGCGAGCGCTGCAGACCGGCGCGCACGCCGACCAGGTGGTTGGTGTCGCTGTCGCCGCCGATGCTCAGGCTCGCCCACGCCTCGGTCAGCATCGCCGGAGCGGAGACGTCACCGGGACGGCGATCGCCCGCGAGCGTCGGGGTGCCGCTCCAGACGCCGGCCGAATCGACCGTCGCGACCGCTTCGAGCCGAGCCCCGCGCATGCTGGCGTGCGTGTCCGCACGCAGGCTGAGCGTGACGCGGCTGCCGATCTCGGCGTCGGAGGGGGCCTGCGCGCCGTTGTTGTCGGCTGCGAACGCGCTGCTGCGTTCGGCGCCAGCGCGCGCACCCGCCGTCACCTCGATGGTGGTCTTGGCGTCGCTCGGCGTGGCCGCGCTCGGCGCATCGACCGCCGTGGCCTCGATCGCCGACGCGATCGTCGGGCCGGCGAGCAGGGACAGTGCGGCTGCGCCGGCCAGCGTGCGCCGGTACAGGGGTCGGAACATGGTGCCTCCGGGCCGGCAGGACGTGCCGGGCGTGCAGAAGGCCCGGAGGATGACTCAAAGGAGCCCATGCTGGAAGCGTGAATGCGGGGCGTCCGCGATCGCAAAACCCGCGGTGCCTGCTGCGTCGTCAGGGGATCGCGGGGCCCTCGGGTAGGGGCGGCGGCGCCGCGAGCAGCGCCGCGCAATCGGTCCCGTCCGTCACCTTGCGCAGGTGGAAGTCCGAGCGCTTCGGGTCCGGGTGCTTGGTCGCCTGCAGGTCGAAGCTGGCCAAGACCGCCTCGCTCGCGCCGACGATCGATTGCTCGCGTGTGCCGAGCATCAAGCCGTCGAGGCCGTCCTGCACCGTCACGCCGCGCAGGTGCTCGACGCTGCGCTGCACGACGTAGATGGCGCCGCTGATCAAGCCCTCGAGCTTGACGGTGCCGCCGGGGTTGCCGTCCTTGTCGGCGTCGACGACGGCCGGATCGTCGGCCTTATCGGGCAAGGGATCCGCGCTCGGGTCGGACAAGGTGCAGCCGAGCAGCGTGGTCTGCGGTGCCCAATCGACGACGAAGCCGCCGGAGACGCGCGCATAGGCCTTGACCTCGGTCTCCCAGACCGGCAACGCGGCGATGAGCGTCGCCGGGAACACCGTCGTGACGCCGTTCTTGGTCGGCTCGCTGATCGCGCAGGCACGCGTTTGGACCTTGACGACGCCGGCCTCGTGCCGAACCTCGTGCAGCACCCAGGCGGTCTGCGTGGTCTCGTCCGGATCACCGAACGGCGGCAACAGGACCTTGTTGGTGAAGCGCTGCCGCGAGGCATAGGTGCCGTCGGGCAGCGCCGCCGTCGCGTCGCCCTCGGGGAGGCCTTCGATCGCGAGCTCGGACGGCACGTTCGACACGGCGTCGCCGCCGCTGCTGCCGTCGCTGTTGGAGGCGCCGTCGCTGCCGCTCGCGGTGTCTTGCCCCGCGACGTCGCCGCTCTGGCTCGCCTCGCTGCCGGCTTCGCCCGCGCAACCCGCCATCGCCGCCGCCAGGATCGTCGCGCCGGCGCGCCGCCAAGCCCTTGTCCACCCCGTCATGTTGCCACCCCTTCAGCGTTGCAGCGTGACGGTCAGGCTCGTGCTGACGATCCACCCCTCGCTGCGGTAGCCAGGATAGCCCGGATTGTTGGTCTGCAAACCCTCCGCCCCCGCGACCGGGGCGCCCGTCGCAGGCTCGACCAGCGGAGGCACCTCGTCCGGGATGGTGGAGGCATCCTTGTCGTGCGTGCGCGCGACCAGCCAGTCCAGCCGCGTGCCGGCGGCGATCCGCAGCGTCCCGAACGAGCGCTCGGTGCGCCACGACACGCCGAGCGAGCCCGCGACGACGTCGTTGTCGACCCAGTTGCTGCGTCCGGTCTGGGCGGGCTGCCAGGCAAAGCTCCACGCGGCGCCGGCGACTGCTTCCCACGCCGCACCCATGGCCACGGACGCAGCGATGCGTGGTTCGGGTAGCGCGCTCGCGCCGCTCGGCCGATCCCGCCACGTCAGGCCGGCCGCGAGCCGCCAGCCTTCGCCGCGCCACCGGCCGAAGGCGTCGACGCGGGTCGGCACCCAACCGACGACACCGGTGTCGCGCTGTTCGAGCTCCGGGCCTGCGTCGCCGAAGCCGCGGATGGTCACGCGGCTGCGGCTCTCGATCTCGAGGCCACGGGCCTGCTGCAGCGAGAGCCCGGCCAGCCAGCGCCGCGCGCCGCCGCCCAAGCGCACGCCCATGCGCCAGGCGAGGGAGGTCTCCACGCGCGTCTGCAGCGCGATCGGCACCGGGTCGTCGCTTCCGAGCGTCGAGACGTAGGTGTCCGCCTCCGCGACGGTGGTCTGGCTCATCCAGGCGCCGAACGCGAAGCCGAAACCGTCCCAGGGCGACGCGCCCACCGTCATCGCGATCGCGGGCGCGCGGTCGTTGCCGTCGAAGCGCGCCCAGCGTGGGCCTTGACCGAAGAGCGCGCCACGTTCGTCGGTGTAGGCCAACGTGCCGTTCACCATCGCGCCTTGCGGGAGTACCGCCAGCACTCCGACGCCCAGTCGACGATGCAGTCGGAAGGTGGCGCCGATGGCGAGGGCGGGATCTGCCGCGGGCGCGCCGGTTGGCCGGAGCGAGGGCAACTGGCCGGTCGGCACGGGCTTGTTGGCCGCATCGGGCCAGCCGCCTTCGGGGCTCGTCGTCAGCACGGCGTCGGGCACGTCCGCGCTCGCCGGCCGCGCCTGCATCGTCAAGCCACCGCCGGACAAGCCCGAGACCCAGGCGACGGCGACGGTGGTCGAGGCGGCGCCGGGCAAGGCGACGTCGACGGCTTGGGCGAAGGGATCGTCGTCGAAGAGCGGTAGGCCCGCGCCGGCGATCTGGCGGGCGCCGACGCCGCGCAGATCCAGGCCGTCGGCGAGCACGAGCGCTGGCATCAGCGCCGACGCGGTCAGCGCCAGCAACTGCGCCAAGCGGCCGCTACGACGCCCGAGGCTCATCCCTCGACCCTGGCGACGAGTGGGGCGAGAAAGATGTCGCCGATACCCGCGAGCAGGCGGACGAGGCCGCGCTGCGGCAACTCCTGCGACTCTGCGTCGATTCGCGCCTGCGCCTCCTCGATCAGCTCCATGCCGTGCCGCAGCGAGCCGGTCTGGCGCAGCAGTTCGAGCGCCCGGGCGACGTCTCGATCCTCGGTGGCCGGTTCGCGCTTGCGCAAGATCGCCTCGAGCTCGCTGCGTTCTTCGGCGCTCGCGCGGCGCAGCCCGTGCTGCAGCATCAGCCCGGCCTCGCCGCTGCGGATCCAAGCGCCGCGCTCGGTGCTGCCGAAGCCGCCGACGATGCCGAGGAGCTCGTCCTGCAGCTGGAAGATGGTGCCGAGGTCGCTGCCGATCCGGTCCAGGCGTGCGAGCACGTCGTCGGCGGCGCCGGCCATGACCGCCGCCCCTGTCACCGAGAGCCGGAACAGCCCGCCGGTGCGGTCGCGCAGCAGCTCGACCAGCGCGTCGCCGTCGTGCTGACCGCCGTCCACTAGGCGTGTGGCGTCGACCTGCGCGCGCAGGATCGAGAGCATCTCTTGGTTCACGCGGCGCTGCAGCCGCGCGACCACGGTGGGCGGTCGTCGCAGCGGCTCCAGCGCCGACTGCGCCGCGAAGAGCATCGCGTCACCGACTTGCACGGCCTGCTCGAGGCCGTAGCGGACCCAGACCGCGTCGTGGCCCCTGCGCGAGCGCAGGCGGCGAAGCGCGTCCTTGTGAATCAGCGTCGCGTTGTGCAGCAGCTCCATCGCAGCGGCGAAGGGGACCGCCTCGGCGGCGTCGCCACCGAACGCCTCGTAGACCACCAGCGGGATGATCGCGCGCAGACGCTTGCCGCCGGTGCCCAGCGCGTACCAGAAGATGTCCGAGAGGGTGCCCGGCTCGCCGCCCCGCGGGACGATCTCTTCGAGCAGCGCCTCGATCGCGGGCCAATAGCGATCGCGCACCGCTCGCATCTCGTCGATGGAAACCGGCACGGCGCGCGCCTGCTGCTTGCTCGCGGCCTCGATGATGGCCTCGGCCGCGTCGTGGCTGATCGTGCGGCGTTTGATCATCTCGGCCACGACCCGATCGATCTGATCGTCGCGCGCACCCACTGCCGCCGCGATATTCCGGGCGTGCAGCGACATGTGCCCGCGCTGGATGCCCTCGGTCGCGAGCGCGAGGATGGCCGCCAGGTTCTGCGCCAGGCCGACGGCGCAGGCGATGCGGCCGATATCCGAGGCGGTGCGTGCGTCGATGACCTTGAGCAGCACGCGCACGACCGGGTGCACTTTGGTCACGCCGCCGACGATGCCGGTCTGCATCGGCAGGGTCATCCGGCCGACCAACTCCTCGCCTTCGACGCGCCACTGCGCCATCGCCGTGTAGTGGCCGTCGCGGGCGGCGTAGGCGTGCGCGCCGGCTTCGACCGCGCGCCAATCCTGGCCCGTGGCGAGCAGGAAGGCGTCGACGCCGTTCATGATCCCCTTGTTGTGGGTGGCGGCGCGGTAGGGATCGACTTCGGCGAAGACCGAGGCGCGCACGACGCGCTCGGCCACGTCGGCGCCGCTCCAACCGAGGGTCGGGCGGTCGAGCTCACGGAACGGGATGCGACCCTCGGCCGTGATCAGCCGCCGGTCCGCGAGGTTGCTGAGGATGCGCAGGAACGCGCCGCCGCCGGTGAGCGCCTCGACTTCGGGGGCGAGGCGCTCGGCCATCGCGTTGACGAGGTTGGCACCCATCGCGTCGCAGACGTCGACGAGCAGGTGGACCACGAGCATCGGGCCGATCTCGCTCTCGGGAAGGACGCGCACCTCGAGGTCGCGCGCGCCGCCGCCGCGGGCGATCAGGCGCGGATGGCCCTCGTTGGCCAAGGCGACCAAGCGCTCGCGGTCGGCCAGGATCGCGGCGCGACCCGCGTCCAGGTCGGGCACGTCGCAGAGCTGGATCTGCGCGATCATGATCGGCGCGGTCGCCGAGGTCACGATGCCGCGTCCGCCCCGCATCATCCGCGCGGCGTTACTGCTCGCCGCGACGACCGAGGGCTCCTCGATGACCATCGGGACCAGCACGTCTTCGCCGTCGAGGCGGAAGTTCGCCGCGAATCCGAGCGGGAAGTGGAACAGTCCGACGACGTTCTCGATCATCTTGTCGGCGGCGGCGAGTCGCTCGGGCTCTTGGCCGCGCAGGATCTCGATCTCGTCATCGGTCAGTTCGGCGAAGGCCTGCACCCGTGCCAGTCGATCGTCGACGGGCAGCTTGTAGAACCCGGTCAGGCGCGAAGAACGCGCGGACGCCTCGGCCATGATTTCCTCCCGCAGCAGGTCTCGGTCTCGGTCTCGGCGGCGATCGTCGTCGACCGGTACCGGCCTCCGAGGGCACCCACAACCCTCGGCGGCACGATCCGCTTCCGCGGCGTGCTACCGCGCTGGATGCAAAAGGGCAAAGCGAGTTGCGGGGGATGGTCTCAATCCTTCATCCACTCGCGGTCGATCCACTCCAAGGTCCACGCCGGGCTGGGGCGATATTCGATGCGGTCCGCGCCGGCGGCCCACGCCGCGACGCGCTCGTTGGCCTCGTCGTAGAGCCTCTGGAAGCGTCCCTCGATCAACCCGTCGCCAAGCGCCAGAGTCCGAAGATGCCGAGTTCCAGCGATCCGACGACGCGTCGGTTGAACGCGATCGCGAGGTCGAGCGCGTCGATGCCCGACGTCCCCGCCGGTCGCGACGCCAAGAAGAGGGCGGACCACGCGCCGTCCGAGGTGCCGGCGAAGAAGTCGACGCGGTCGAGGAAGCCCGGGCGATTGTGTTCGATCACCCGAAGCTGCCGAAGGTAGTCGACCGTCGACGGACCGCCGTCGAACGAGAGGATGCGATAG
>JBEARB010000198.1:0-7750 GCA_041163625.1 Pseudomonadota bacterium
CGCGTGTGCCCGGCAGCGGGATCAACGTCGGCGAGCAGTGCTGTCAGGCCTCACCCGAGCGCGAACGCACGTAGGTAGCGCGACCAACCCGGTTGCCGCCACAGGCACCGGAAGGAACTCCCGGTCAACCATGGTCGAGGGCGTCGCGCGCCTACGTCGTCATGGCGCCCAGGCGCGCGTTGCCGGAATGTGAACACAGCCCGCCGCCGTACAACGGTCGACCGTGGTCGGATCGCCGTCCGAACAGGCCGTGTCGTGGTCGCCATCACAGGGGTCCGGATCCGGCACGTGCGTGCGTCCCCACCGATCGGTCAGCAAGACCCGGGTACCGTTGCCCGACTCGACGGCCAAGATGGCCGCCCCCTCCGCATCGCTTGCGGCGGCACCCAATGCGCTGACGAGGAACGCCGCGTCGGGCTTCTTCCTGCCGGATTTCACCTGGCCCGGCGTGCCCTCAAGCGGCTGCGTCGTCCAGGGCTCGTTCAGCATGGAGGGTGCAGTGTGCAAGAAGAGCGATTCGCCGTCGCCTCCCGTCAGAAAGCCCGGAACGAGCGAGGCGATCCCGCCTCGGCCCAACGCCGTGCTGAATGGAACACCACTGTAGAGGACAGACACCTCCGTCTGGAGCTTGTGGTGCCCAACGACCGACAGGGATCGATCGAGTATCCACGCTCCCACCACGAGCACCGGATGGCTCGAAGCGATCGTGAGAATCTGGACTCGGGATCGGTCGATAGCGGCAATGTCTTGGATCGTGTCGGCCGGACCGCCTTGCCACAGAACGCGAAAGGCCTGAAGTTGCCCGTCGGCCGAGAATCGTCCGACCATCGTCCCGATCGTGACGCCCGATTCGCCGAGGCTCGCGCGCGGCGCAAGGGCTCCGGTCGAAGTGGCGAGGTACTCGTCGCCCCAGCGAACGAGCCGTGATCGCGTCGTCGCGTAGGCGGGATTGTACTCCGATTGCAGGCCGAAGCCGAATGTCGTCGAGACACCCGCGCGCGCTCCAAAGCCCTCGAAGGTCTTGATCTGCGCCTGTTTGGTGCAGGTCTCGAACTCTGGATCTCGGGCGTCGAAGTCCTCGTCACACCAGCCGGCGCCATCCACGTCTTGTGGCTCACGACGCGTCACCAAGGCGAAGCCACCGCTTGCAGAAGTCGGTAGGAGTGCCTCGATCACGCTGTCGGCGCCGGTCGTGTACACGCTCGGAGGTCCAGGGGAGCCGAGGTGCGCGGCCTCGACAACGTTGCTGCCCGGCCAGAGTACGGGCGCGACGACGCCGACGAGGTTGAACACGACCGGTGCGCCAGTCTGCTCGTCGATGACGACCGCACGGGCGCGTCCCGAAAGTTTCAGCGCCTGTTCGACGTGCGAGACCGCGGTTCCCGCTCCGTAGGCGACCGCCGCCTGACACGTCGGCACTTTTCCGTCGTCGCAGCTCGTGGTCGCGACGACTGCCCAACGCGCCCCCGAACGCGCCACTTGATACGCATAGCTCGAGGCAAAGTACTGCCCCAGGCTCGCGAACGCTTCGGATTTGGCGAAGTGTGGCTCCAGGGCACGAAAGTCCAAGCTGACGCTTCCCGTTGCAGTTGGTGCCGCGTCAGCTGGGTGGCCCGGCGCCGGCGCGTCGGAACACCCGACGGTGGAGATGAACACGATCGCGAGAACGATGCCCCGCCGCCAGCGCGCCTTCACACTGCGCTCTTGATCTGGGATCACTTTCCGTCGCCACACGGCATTGGCACCAAGGAGTCCTTCCCGTACTCATATAGCACCTTTAGGAAATACCCGTCAGCCGACTTGCCCGCCAAATAGGAATCACGGATCTCATCGAGCGTACAACCGTTCTCCTGATTGGCAAACCAACCACCGCCCCACTTCTTATCCAGAGGCTTTCCAGTGATTGCATCGTAACCCCACTTCTTGCATCCCCATTTGCACGGCACTCCCGGAGGGCAAGCACAGGGCGGCTCTGGCACGCATTTCCACTCTTCATCCTGTGCTGCGGTCATAGGATCTGGCCATGTACCCTTCGGGCAAGGACAGCCCGGTCCTGGCGCATTCGGCTTGCAGCAACGTGCTCCCTTCGCAGTGTCGCGAGGGGCCAACCCTGTCGAACACGGCGGTTGAGTACACCAAGCAGGCATCGCAGGGACGGGATCACCTTCACCGCCCGGCTTGATTGACGCGCACTGCCCTCTGGCATACGAATCATCGACGGGAACGACGGATCCGAAAGACTTCGGCAAGCCTTTGGCATCATTGAACACCGGATTTCGTGCCGAGTAGGGCTCCATATTGGCACCAGCATCTTCACTTGTATGCCGAGCTTCCCACCCGAGCATGTCGCGCCGCCATGCCAGTCGCTCTGCCATGGATCGATCCGGATCCCCTCCGTAACTAGGCTTCGGATAGTTCGGAAACGGTGATCCTGCGCTGGCCCATGGTGAATCATCGGCAGCCCGGGTATGCAGTATTTCGTGGATTGTCCGGGCACGAATGGTGCGCGATTTCATCGCAAGCCTCCTCTACCCGCGCGTCACCGCGCTGAGCGACCCACCAACTGTGCCGACAATCGCGTTCTTGTTCACAAGTTGTGCGTAACGCAACATGTTCACCGCCTTTCGAGAGCCACTCGCGCCTGCAGCAAGCGTAAGCGTGTCGGCGAGATACCAATTCGTACCATCACCGGAAGTGTGCAGTTCAATGTCCGCGGCGACAGACGCTGCACCACCAAAGATCACATCCAGTTCGCCCAAGAGATCAATTGGGTCGCTGCCGGAGAGGACCTGACCCGTCCCTGGGTTGATCGCGGATCCGTCGGCTGCAATAGCGGGAATCCCTTGCCCGGCGATCGATTCAATCAGCCAAGTCACTCGAACGCCGCCAAGATCGAGAGACGCACTCACCTTCAAGCCGAGTTGAACCAACGGCGGGAGGCGGGCATCGACTGAGGGTACCGCGTAGACTCGCTTCGGAGCGGTGGAGACGTCGCCGCTACTGTAGGGACCGTGCTCCAGTCCCTCGATTGGCTGCCAAGTTTTTCCGTCGGATCCGCCACGCGCAACGAGCGTCACCGCGGTCGACGTTCCATCCAATCCGAGCAGGGTGAAGTAGTGAAGCAGCGCATGCTTCCCACCTAGTCTGGCCCAGGTCGTGGCGTCCAGCCAGTGAATTACTGCGGAGCCGTCCGCCTCGGACTCGAATCGTTGATCGATTGCAGCGACAATCGGCTCGCCTTTGCAGTTGCAGCTTCCCATTGGCTTCTCCTTCGCGCTCAAGCCGAGGATGCTCGGTCTTCAGCGGTGTGTCGACGTGCCGTCTGGGAATGGAGGCACAACTGGGCGCTGCACGCAAGCAATTCCGCCGCCTAATTTACACAGCGGTCACACTCCGCGTCGATTGCGTGCCGTCGGTTCGCCAAGACCTCGCTTCACGCCGCGATATCAACACGATCTGGTGGTCTCGCAAGCAGCAGGTGTGCGATCCCAGGAGCCCTGGGGACGGCGCTCGGTCCGACGGTCGAGCCGCGAGCAACGGCTTCGAGCCGGAGCCCGAGCCAGCTCGGCGCGAGCCAGCCGGCGACGCAACGGCCGATGGAGACCGCCCCGGCGCAGCGGGGCAAGGGCGAGCCACGCAGACGCGGGGCGAAGGCCGTCCCGACCGGGACGGCGCACCCTTGCGCCGGCAAGACGGGGTGGTCAACGTGCCGCAGGAGGTGGGTTGCTCGCGAACCGCGACGTAGTTTTGGCATACGAGTGGTGCACTGACGGGTCAATCACCGCGATTGTCGCTTGACGCTAAGAGAGAGTCTGACGCCCTACGTGCCCTCCCTCCGATCCGCTGTGCAAACCGGTTGTTCCGTCCGCCTTGATCAACCCGAGATGGCTGGGCAGGCTGTGGCAGGCGCCAACGATGGCGTGGAGGCGACGAGGCCGGTCATCAGTATGTTTCACGGGTTGCCGCACATTCACGTGCAGTACGGCGAGCAGAACGCTGTCTACGAGATCGAGGAGGGGCGCCGGCTCCAGGGCGAACTGCCGCGCGCGAAAGAACGCCTCGTGGTCGCGTGGATCGAGCTTCATCGCGAGGAGCTCGCCGCGGACTGGCAACTCGCGGTGAATGGCGAGACCCCGTTCCGCATAGACCCGCTGCGCTAGGAGCGAGCATGAATCCGCATGTTGTCACGGTGGAGCAGGCGCAGGATGGCCAACTCGTATTGCGCTTCTCCAACGGTGAACGCCGGCACGTCGATCTTCGTGGCCTGATTGCACGCGGTCGGGCGTTCGAACTGCTCGCCGAAGCCGGGCGCTTCGCCAGCGCGCGCGTCGTCGCGGGCTCGGTCGAGTGGCCCGGGGGCATCGACCTCTCCTACCATACGCTCGACCTGATGGGGACGAGCGCTCCAACCGCCTCCGCAGAACACCCAGAAGCTAGAACTTCGGCCACGCTGGATTGACGTCCGCGGTCGTCAACTCCGGAAGATCGACTTGGGGTTCGCTCCAACCGAAGTCGCTGGGCTTGCCGCCGTTGAAGCAGACTGCGAACCCGGCGGGCTTGTCCGTGTAGCAGATCATGTGAGCCAACTGCTCTCGACGCCGTACGCCAACGGAGATCAAGTTCGAGCAATCTTTCATGGGATAGAGGGCCACCCGCACGCAGGCAAGTGCCGGAGCGGCATTGCTCTCATCTTGCCCGACGATCGCCAAGTCCGCCGCAACGGGCGCCCTACCCCGCAATCGTATTGAGAATCGCGACAAGCACCCCCATCAACGAAACACCAGCGATGATGCCCGCCGCCATCGGCACCAGGTAGTCGTCGGCCTGCTTGGCGTCCTGCTGGGTCCAGAGCGCCGCGCCGACCGCGCCGAGTAGCATCGAGAGCGGGTATTGGAAGGGCAGGATCAGGCCGAGGCCGAGGCCCGTCGCGCTCGGCAGCCAGCGCCGTAGGCTCGCTGGCACCATCGGCAGCTCGAGCAGGCCGAGTACGGTGCCGACGCCGAGCCCCCAGCCCATCGCCTCTCGGTGCATCGGGTGCATGTTCTCGATGCCCATCTTGAAGACCTCGGCGACGGCCTTCCACGCCTGCGCCGCCGGCGCCGGGAAGGGCGGCGCTTGGCCGTCGACGCCGGTCATCACCGTGGCGTCGGGCACCAGCAGGTAGAAGCCGAGGACGGTGGCGACGGTGCCGGAGAAGATGCCGGCGAATTGCGCCATGAACTGCCGCCGCGGGTTGGCGCCGAGCAGGTAGCCGCTCTTCAGGTCGTTGAGCAGATCGGCCGCCGAGCCCGCCGAGCTCGCGGTGATCGAGGCCGTCATCAGGTTCGCGGTGGTCGACTGCGGGATCAGCACGCCGTAGGTGAGCTGCATCAGCTTGCCCATCGCGCCGACTGGGGTGATGTCGCTCTCGCCGGTCGCGCGACAGGCGACGAGCGAGAGCACGAAGGTCAACGCGACCGCGAGCACGCCGTAGCCGACGGGTACGCCGAAGCTGAAGGCGGCGATGCCGACGACCGCCGCGCCCGAGACGACCGTGCCGCCGATGAACCACGACATCGGCACCTCGGTCGCCGCCACGCGCGGATCGACCGCGCCGCCGCCGCCACCGGCCAAGCTCTTCACCGCGCGCAGCAGCGCCGGCGCCTGCGTCGCGAACGCCACCAGGCCCGAGGCGACCATGATCGGCACGCCGAACCAGATGCCGATCTCCTTCCATGCCTTCCACGGCTGGCTGGCCGCGCGCACGGTCTCGCCAGAGATCGGGTTGTCCCAGGCGGCGTCGAACCCCATCGGGCCCACGACGTAGGCGAGCAGCAAGCCGCCGAGCGTCATCCAGATGGCGACGCGCAGGCCGACCAGCGCGCCGGCGGCGATCATCACCGGGTTGGCGTCGAGCACCATCGTCCAATGCGAAGGCGCGTTGTCGACGAGCTTGCCGTCCTCGAGGTGCTGGCCGCGCGCCGGCAGCGAGATCCAATCGAAGATCGGAAAGTCGGCCGGGATCACGTGCTCGCGACCGAGCGCCTTGGCGATCGGCCCCGGCAGCTTCCACTCGATCAGCAGCGGGAAGAGCGCGCCCGTCGCGGCAGCGATCGCCAGCGCGCGCGCCTTCCGAATCGCCTCGTCGCCGGCGGAGTAGAGCGATTGCAGCGTCACCGCCGCGGCCGTGCCCGAGGGGAACTTCAGCCGATCGCGGTTGATCATGCTGCGCTTCATCGGGATCGCGATGCAGGTGCCGAGCGCCGCGAGCGCCAGGGTCCACATCGAGAGCACCGGCCACGGCAAGTGCTCGCCGCCGGGGCGCTCGTCGCTGACCGAGAGGATCAGCAACGCCGCGATCGCCGAGACCATCGTGCCGCCGGTGGCGTAGCCCGCCGAGCTCGCCGTCGACTGCATGCAGTTGGTCTCGAGGATGGTCATCGGCGTCTTCGCGAGGCCGAGCTTCTGCAGCACGTTCCACAGCGCGAACGCCAGGATCGACGCGGTGATCGCGACGCCGAGGCCCCAGCCGGTCTTCAGGCCGATGTAGAGGTTGGTGAACGCGAGCAGGAAGCCGAGCGCGGAGCCGAGCAAGATCGCGCGGACGGTGAGCTGCGGGACGTCGTCGCCGCGGTAGACCTCGGCGTACCAGCGCGCCTCGTCGTAGTCGAGGACCTTGTCCGGCCCGGTGGCGAGCGGGGCGGCAGCGGCGAGCTCGGCGGCGTTGTGCGGCGGTTTCTGAAAGAGCGGCATCGTGGCTCCCGTCGGCGGCGAGCGCCGTGGGGGGCGCGGACCGCTACAGCGTGGCGAGGAACGCGAGGATGGCGCGGCGGCTTTCGGCTGGCAACGCGGCGAAGCGCTTGCGGGCGCCCTCGGCCTCGCCGCCGTGCAGGGCGATGGCGTCGGCGGGCGTCTTCACGCGCTCGTCGTGCAGCAGACGCGGACGATGGCGCAGCCCCCAGAGCGGCGGCGTGCGCCAAAAGCGCGCTTTCGCGGGCCCGTCGTCCAGGCCGGCGTCGAGCTTGGCGCCAAGATCGTGCAGCAGCAGGTCGCTGTAGACGCCCTGCACCCCACCGAGCGCGGCGCGATGGCAGGCGGTGCAGCCGATGCCGTCGAACAGGGCCTCGCCGCGTTGCGCGGTCGCGTCGGGCACAGCGCGGGGCGGTGGCGCCAACCCGCGCACGAACGCGTCGATGCGCCGCATCGTGGCGTGGTCGACCTCGGGGTCGGCGACGGCGTCGGCGTCGCCCTGCGGGCCGGCGGCGGCGGGATTGGTCATCCCCATCTCGTCGCGCATGGCGCCACCGATGAAGCGCCAGAGGTTCCATTCGTGGGATTTCGCGCCGAAGCGCGCCGAGCGAATCGCCCCACCCCGCCCCTTCTGGTTGAGCCGGCCGCGTACGCCATCGCCGTCGCGGTCCTCGCTGTCGGCGTGGGCGAGCAGCACCTCGTCCGGTAGCGCGTCGAGCAGACCCAGGCCGAAGAGCGGCGGCGTGCGCCGACGACCGCGGCGCCCGTCCGCCTGCTCGAGCGGGAAGCCAGGCAGCGCCTGCCGCCGCAGGCCGACGGTCTCCCCCGGCAGATCCGGCGGTTCCATCACGTGGATCACGTGCTCGGGCAGCGTCCCGATCCCGCCGACCACGGGGTGCGCGTGGCAATCGGCGCAGGCCGCTTCGTTGAAGTGCGGGCCGAGGCCGTCGCCCGGGGTAAAGGCGCTGCGGAACGCCACGCGGCCGGCGGCGAAGGCGATCATCGCCCGCGGCGAGAGCGA
>JBEARB010000199.1:0-5267 GCA_041163625.1 Pseudomonadota bacterium
GCTCGACGCCGATCTGGACCACGCCTGGGTGGTCGCGGACTTCCTGGTGGTGAAGCCGATCTTCCGGCGCGTCTGCGACAGCCTCGACCACCGCACGCTGCTGCCGCTGCACAATCCCCACCTGCGCGTCGAAGTCGGCGAGCAGGAGGTCATCGCCTACTACGGCGAGGGCGACCGCTACGTGGTGCCGCGCCGCGACGTGAAGCTGCTCGATATCGAGAACACCTCGAGCGAGCTGCTGGCGCGCTGGATCGCGCTGCAGTTCCTCGCGGGTCTGCGGGAGGCGCTGCCCGAGCTCGCCCTGAAGCGGATCGCCGTGTCGGTGCAGGAGTCGCCGGGCCAGAACGCGCGCTTCGAGCGCAGCTGGGACGTCGCGTGAGCGAGCCCGAAGGCACCGCCGCGCCGATCGACCCACGCTGGCCTTGGCTGGTCGGCGCCCTCACCGCCGCCGTCCTCGGCGTGGTGGCGGCGCCCGTGCCCGGTTTCCTCGATGCCGGCGAGCTGATCGCCGCGGCGCGCGAGCTCGGGGTGATCCATCCGCCGGGCCATCCGGCGTGGCTCTCGTTGGCAGGGCTCGCGGAGCTGCTGCCCTTCGGCCCCATCGCCGCGCGCGTCGCATGGCTCAGCGCGATCTTCGGCGGCGTGGCGGCGGGCCTCACCGTCCGCATCAGCGCGCGGCTGACGGCAGCGGCGCAGGCGGACGCGGGCGCCGTCACCGCGGGCGCGATCGTGGCCGGCGCGACGCTCTGCGCGAGCGGGTCGCTGTGGCTGGTCGGCAGCCGCGCCGAGGTCTACACGCTGGCCCTGGTCGGCAACCTCTGGGCGCTCGACGCGGCCCTGCAGGCCGGCGACGCCGCCACACGCGGGCGACGCGGTGCGGCGCTGCGGGCCGGCGTCGGCGTCGCGATCGGCTTGGCGCTCGGCTTGCTCAACCACCACTACGTCACGCTCTTCGCGGTGCCCGCGGTGCTCGCGGCGGCGTGGCCGGCGCTCGGCGCGCTGCGGGCGCGGCCACGGACGACGGCGGCGCTGGTCGGCGTCGCTGCCCTGCTCGGCTTGGGCTATCTGGCGTTGCCGCTGCGCGCCGCCTCGGGCACCGGCGTGCGCTGGGGCGACCCCCTGACGCTCGCGGGATTCTGGGATCACCTGACGGCCGCGCATTTCCAGCGCTCGGTGACCGAGACCGGCGCCGGCGGCCTGGGCGCGGCGCTCGACGCTGGCGGCCTCCTGCTCTTCGGCATCGTGCGCGAGCTCGGCGTCGCGCTCGGCGCGGTCGGCGTGGCCGGCGTGGTCCTGCTGGGCCTGCGCCCGGGGCATCGGGCAGCGACGGTCTGGCTGGCGCTGCTCGGCGGCCTGGCCACCAAGGCGCTGATGAGCGTCGATCTGCGCAACCCCGACGACCACGGCTACGTCCTGCTGGCGGTGACGGCCCTGGCCATCGGCAGCGGCTCGGTGACCACCGCGGTGGCCGCGGCGCTGCGCCGGGTGCAGGTGCGGACCGGCGGTCTGGCACCGGCGGCGATGCTCCTGCTGGTCGCCGGCAATATCGCGCCCCTGCTGGCTTCGCCCGACCACGCGCCGTGGGATCAGCGGGCGCCGGACCGCATCGACGACGCCCTGCGCGAGCGAACGATGCCCGGCGGCCTGCTGCTGACGACCTACTACGCGACTCAGTTCGGCGAGGCAGCGTTCCGCCTGGCCGAGGGGCGACGGCCGGACCTGTGCGCTGCGCACCTGTCGATGGGCACCGGCTTCACCGACGGAGGACGCGGTTGGGCGCGCTGGTTCGTCGCCGCGCACCCGGACCACGCCGCGCTGGCGTTGGGCGCGCAGGCGAACGGTCGCGCGCCGATCGGCAACGTGCTCGCGCTCGGCGAGCAGCGCCGCGTCGTCGCCGAGCTCGACCCGGACAACCGCATCCCACCGCCCTTTTACGACGTCGGCGCGGTCGGTCATCGGCTCCTGCCCGAGCGCGAGCGCAAGCTGGACTACGTGCCGGGAGAGCTACGCACCCGGGCCGCGCGCGATTGGAAGGCGCTCTCCGAGGCGCTCGGCCCGATCGAGGCGTTGGACCACCCGAGCCGCGCGTTCCTGGTCTGGCAGCACTCGCTCGAGGCCGCGCACGCGCTGCGCCGCGGGTGGATGGGGCCCGCCGAGGACGCGATCGCCCGGGCGCGCGCCATCGCCCCGCTCGACGCCAGCCTCGGTGCCCTCGAGGCGCGGCTCGCGACCCTGAAGGACGCGTGGAAACGAGGCGACGCCAAGGCCTACGGCGCGGCGTGGCAGGCGTGGTCGCGGTTGACGTTGGACGAGATGCTGCGGCCGCCGCTGCGCTGAAGCGCGGGCTCAGCCCACGTCGGCTTCCGCGGTCGGGACGCTCGCGCCGTGGCGCACGACCCAGCCGCGGGTGACCTCGCCGCGGAACGGCGCGTCGATGGCGTCGAAGGCGCGGCCCGGCGCGTCGACCTCGACCCCGAAGGGCACGGCCTTGACCAGCGCGGCCAGCGCCGGATCGCCGCCGACTTCCTGCTCGGGGTCGATCTCGCGGTCGGGATCGGTCTCCGACAGCGCCAGCAGCGAGAGGCGGTAGGCGGACTCGGCCCAGGTCCGCCCGGGCACGATCTCGCTGAGCCGCAGCGCCCCGCCGCCCTCGCCGAGCGCGCCCATGTCGGCGACGAAGCGGTCGAGCGCGGTGAACTCGGGCAGCTCGGGCTCGCCGGGCGGCGCGTCTTCGGGCGCACCGTCGGTCCAGCCGTAGAGCGACGGCCCCTCCTCGCGCTCGGGGGCGTGGACCAGCTCGTATTCGGCTTCGATGAGCAGGTTGTCGACGATGCCGAAGATCGGCGCGAGCGGCATCGCCACCAGCGACTCGCCGAACTCGGCCAGCACGTCGACGTCGCAGCGCATCAGGAACTGCGTCATGTCGACGATCGACAGCCCGGATTCGCCGAGCGCGACGCGCTTGTCGGCCAGGTCGCCGAGGGCGCGGTAGAGCGCGGCGTGCCAGCGGTGCAGCTCCGAGAGCTGCTGGCCGACCTGCTGCGCGACGCGGTAGGCCTCGGTCTCGCTCAGATCGATCTCTTCGATCGCGACCCGGGCGCGACGGGCCCAGGCGAGGTTGCGGTCGATGCGCTCGCGGGTCTCGAGGATGCGGACCTCGGAGTGCGATTCGAGCGCGGATTCGGCCTCGCCGGCGATCCGGCAGAGGTTGTGGCGGAGGTGGCGGAGCGCCGGCGTCGCCTCGGTTCCGAGGTCGCGCGAGAGCTGCACGTTGAGCACGCCGAGCGCGAGATCGCCCTGGTCCGCGCGCACGTCGAGGACCCGGCGGATGATCGGGAAGAGCGCCTCGCCGCGCTCGGTCAGCCGGTGATCGCGGACGTCGAGCTCGAGCCAACCCGAACGGCGCAGGGCACGCAGCACGTGCGAGAGCGCCTCGGGCGCGAGCCAGACGAAGTGGCGGAGCAGCGCGTCGGGCTCCCAGGCGGCGCGATCGGATTCGGCGATCTCGGCCAGCACCGCCATCCGCACCACGAAGTCGGCCTCGCCGAGGCGGAACAGCTCGCGCAGCATCGCGAAGAAGTCCAGGCCACCGGCGGCGGTCTCGAGCGCGGGGATGTCTTCGGGCGCGAAGCGCGACGAGAGCAAAGACTCCAACGCCCGCGTCGGCCGCTCCTGGGCTTCGTCGGTCTCGGGCAGCAGCAGGACGTGGGTGCTCGCGCTCATGGCCGGCTGCGTAGCAGAAAGGCGGGGCCGCGAAAAGAGCACACGACGCGAGAGCCGTGGACACACCCCGCGCGCGCGGCCGGCATCGGATCGGCGCCCGTGGCGTTGCCCGCCAGGGTCGGGCTGGGGCATGCTCCAGACCTCGGAGGCCAGGGATGGAGCGAGAGATCGAGGCGGCGCGCAAGCGCAAGGACGAACACCTGCGCATCGCCGCGGAGGAGCCGTCGGTGCAGCGCCCCGGCGCCGGCACCGGGCTCGAGGCGCTGCAGTTCGAGATGCTCTCGCTGCCCGAGCTCGATCTCGACGCCGTGGACACCCGGGTGACGCTGCTCGGCAAGGCGCTGCGGGCGCCGCTGCTGGTCGGCGCGATGACCGGCGGCACCGCCGATGCGGGCGCGGTCAACCGCATCCTCGCGGCGGCCGCCGAGCGCGCCGGCGTCGGCTTCTGCCTCGGCAGCCAGCGTCCGATGCTCGACGGCGACGAGGACGCGCGCCGCAGCTTCGCCCTGCGCGAAGTCGCGCCGTCGACGCTGATCTGCGGCAATATCGGCGCGATACAGCTCCGCGACGCGCCGCCGGGCGCGATCGACATGCTCGCCGAATCGGTCGGTGCCAACGCGATGTTCGTGCACCTGAACCCCTTGCAGGAGGCCGTGCAGCCCGAGGGCGATCGCGATTGGCGCGGCGTGTTCGAGGCGCTCGCCCACGCCGTCGGCGAAGCGACGACGCCGGTGCTCGTCAAAGAGGTCGGCGCCGGCCTGTCGCGGGCGACGCTCGAAGCGTTGGCGCTCACGGGCATCGCGGGCGTCGAGACCGCCGGCGTCGGCGGCACCAGTTGGTCGCAGATCGAGGCCCTACGTCACGGCGGCCGGACGCCACGCGCGATCGCCGGCTCGGTCCTCGCCGGTTTCGGCACGCCGACCGCGCAGAGCGTACGGATGGCGCGCGCCGCGTTCCCCGGGCGCGTGGTGGTCGGCTCGGGCGGCCTGCGCAACGGCCTCGAGGCCGCCAAATGCATCGCGCTCGGTGCCGACGCGGTCGCGATGGCTTGGCCCTTCCTGGTCGCCGCACGCAGCGGGCGCGATCCGGAGCGCGCGATCGAGGCCGTGGTCACCGAGATCGAGGGCGTGATCGAGACGCTCCGGATCACGATGTTCCTCGTCGGCACGCCCACCATCTCGCACCTCGCCAGCGCCCCGCTACAGCCTCGCCCCGTGGTCGGATGATCGGCGTCGCGCACGCCAAGGCCATCCTGGTCGGCGAGCACTACGTCCTCGACGGGGTGGGCGCAGTCGCGCTCTCGCTGCCTGGGATGCGCACGGAGGTCCGCTGGGCCGAGGACACCGGCGCGCTTCGCCTCGCTCCCAACGTGCGGACCACGCTCGGCGAGGATGCGAGCCAACAGACGCTGTCGATGCTCGAGCGCGTCTGTGCCGCGACCGAGACCGCCCCGACCGGCGAAGTCGACGTGCGGAGCAGCGTCCCGATCGGGCGCGGATTCGGCAGCAGCGGCGCGCTCGCGGTCGCGGCGCTGCGGGCACGCG
>JBEARB010000200.1:0-11430 GCA_041163625.1 Pseudomonadota bacterium
ATCTGCACGCCGGGCATGCCGCCCGAGATCATGTAGACGCTCTCGCCTTGGTGGCTCGGGTAGACCACCGGCGCGAGCGCCCAGCCCACCGACGAGCAGCCGTCGTAGAGCCGCGCCTCGACCTGCGTCTTGATCTGCGGGTAGCTCATGCCCGGGAATTTCGCGCGGAACGAGACGAACGAGTGGAATCCGCCTTGCGGGCCGTGCTCCATCGGCAGCCAGGTGTCGGGCGCGAACGGCGTGAAGGTCTTGCCGTCGAAGCTGCTGCGGCCGAGCTCGATCTGCAGCGTGGCCGGCGGCGGCGGCGCGTCCTTGAAGAACGCGGGCGCGGCGAAGGTGCAGCTCGAGAGGTCGGGCTTGGGGCCGGTGCCGGCGTCGAGATCGTCAGCGGGCTTGGTCGGGCCCGGGCAGGTCTTGGCCGGCTCGGCGTCGGCGTCGTCGTCGGCGTCGGTCGCGTCCGCGCCAGTCGCGTCGGTCGCGTCGATCGCGTCGATCGCGTCGATCGCGTCGATCGCGCCGGCGTCGTCGGTCGCGGTCGCGGTGTCCGCGAGCGGCAGCGCATCGTCGCTCGCGGCGTCCGTGCCGACATCGACCGTCGCGCCGGTGTCCGCGGCCGTGGTGCCGTCCACGGCGTCGTCGGGTCCGTGGATGTCGAGCGAGCCGGCTTCGTCGATCAGCGACGCGTCGAGGTCGCCGCTGCTGCCCAACTCACCGGCGCACGCGCTGCTCGCACCGACCGCGGCGAGCAGCCACCAGCGCAGGGCGACCCGCACGCGCCGGCGGCGTAGATCGCCGGCGGCGGCGGCTGCGGCCGTCTCCGCTCGTTGCGATGCCGGTGTCGATGGGTTGGGCACGTGAATCCCCGTTTGCACACCCCTTCATATCGATCCTCGGTCCCCGCTACAAGCACGTCTTGCCTGCCGCATGTGCCGCTGCGCCCGACGGGCGCCCCTCGTCCTCATCATCGAGACCGGAATCACAGCCGATATCGCTGATGCTTCGGCACCGGTAGCGTCTCCCCGCTGGTCGCGCGTGAAGGAGTGTTCGGGCCGGCCGGATGCCCGCGTTGCACCCCTCGTGCACAATCGCTAACGTACTTTGCCCGGCGTTCCTCGTCACGCGCTGCTCTCCTCCGGAGCCCCTCGATGCAACCGTCTCCCTCGGTCCCCCGCTGGCTCGGCTGGCTCGTCGCTGGCGCGATGTTGGGCTGTGGCACCGACGCCGGAACCCAAGCCACCGATAGCGCCGCCCTCGAGGACGTCGATCCAGTCGATGTCCACCTCGACGTGCCGCCGAGCGACCTGGGCGGCGGGCAGACCGATCTCGGCGGCCAGGACGCGGGTGACACCAACCTCGGCGCGGGCGATGCCGACGGCCCCGAGGCCGACGGCGCCCCTGCCGGTGACGTGGCCGACGGGGTCGACGCGGCCGAGGTCGTCGACGTGGGCGAGCCCGACACCGTCGACGCCAGCGACGAGACCGCCGACGAGACGGCCGGCGATGCCGAGATCGTCGAAGACGCCGACGCCGTCGAGGTCGCCGACGATGCAGAATTGGCCGAAACCATCGATGCGGAAGGCGACGCCGACGTCAGCGACGGCGTCGGGGGCGACGCCGACACGGAGGACGCCGACAGCGCCGCTCCGCCGGCCGATATCGCCGGCGACGCGACGGCCACCGGGCTGCCGGCGACCGCGACCATCATCGACATCGACGCCCTGCCGGCGCCGCAGCCCGGGCCCTTCGACCCGACGAAGCTGCCGCCTGCGCCCTTCGCCGACGTCTCGGCCGATTTCGGTTTCGACCCCTACACGGTGCACGGCGCGTGCGTGGGCGTCGGCGACTTCGACAACGACGACGACGACGATTTCCTCGTCATCCAAGTCAACAAGACCAAGGCCACGATCCACGCCGTCCTGCTCGGGCCGCAGGGTCCACAGCACGTCTACACGCCCTTCGACACGACGCTGCTGCTGCCGACGACCGGCTGCTCGATGGCCGACATGAACAACGACGGCAAGCTCGACCTGCTCGTCGGCGGGCATGCCGGGGCGGCGCTGTACCTCGGCGACGGCAAGGGCGGGTTCGCCGACGCGAGCGCCGCCTGGCTGCCCTACATCATGGATTTCGCGACGCTGACCATCGCCCCGGTCGACCTCGACGGCGACGGCGACCTCGACATCATGGTCGGCGCCGGCATCACCCCGGTCACGGCCGATGGCGGCGGTCCACCTTGCGGTACGATCGTCTGCGACTACCAACAGAACGACTTCATCTGCAAGCTGCAGTACCCGTTCCCGGAGTCGCCCGCGTCGCTGCAAGATCGCGTGCTGATCCAGGGCGCGAATTTGCCGATGAGCGACGAGACCACGGCGTGGCAGGTCCCGCCCGGCGGCATCTGGTCCAACGTCCTGCCGCTCGACGTCGACATGGACGGCAAGATGGACATCCTGGTCGGCGACGACTTCGGCACCCACCGCCTGCTGCACAACGTCGGCGGCAAGTTCGCCAACTACACGACCGATATCGGCTTCCACAGCTACGGCCACGCGATGGGCTGGGGCGTCGGCGACTTCGACGCCAACGGCAAGCCCGACCTGATCATGGCCGACGCCGGCCCGACGCCGCTCTACCTGCAGCGACCGGCCAAATCCGGGCTGCCGGCGCTCTTCGAGGATATCGGCAACGTCATCGGCGTCTGGGCGCCGTCGTGGACGGCGAGCAGCTGGTCGCCCGTCGTCGCCGACTTCGATCAGGACGGCATGGACGACATCATGCTCGGCGTCTCCATCTCGACCACGCTGTCCGCGTTCCCACCGACCGCCGCTGGCTGCTACGGCCAACCCGGCAAGCCCTACGATGGCCACCCGAACGTCGACGTGCTCTTCCTCAGCCAGGGCGGCCTGCCGATGACGGCGTACCACTTCCCGACCGGTCCCTACTCGCATTTCGCGTTGGTGACGCAGGTGCCGCTCGATCTCGACGGCGACGGCGACCTCGACCTCGTGCAGACGCGCCCCAACGTCGGCATGACCTCGGCGGTACGCATCGTCCGCAACGACATCCCGATCAAGGGCAATTGGTTCCGCGTCCGGCTAACCGGCAAGAAGGGCAACATGGACGCCGTCGGCGCGCGCGTGACCGCGAATATC
Organism: Pseudomonadota bacterium; assembly: GCA_041163625.1. Lineage (GTDB taxonomy): Bacteria > Myxococcota_A > UBA9042 > UBA9042 > UBA9042 > JACKFC01. Next base: position 3,153 of record JBEARB010000200.1, read on the forward strand.
GGCGGCGTGTTGCGGACCCGTTGGCTCGTCGGCACCGGTGGGACCGGTGGCACGCGCCTGCGCTTGGCGCATTTCGGCTTGGCCGGCGCGAGCATCGCGACCGACGTGACGGTGCATTGGCCGGACGGGACCAAGACCGTGCTCGGCACCGTCGCCGCCGGCGCCACCGCCAAAGCTACCTGGCCCTGACGCCCGGCTCCTCGTGCGGGCCTAGCCTTCGGCTGGCGGTTCCTTGCGCAACATGAGGTAGGCGGCCGCCGCGAGCAGGGCGCCCAGCACGATCCATCGCATCCCGCTGCCCTCCTCGTCGGCATCGGAGTGCGCGGCCGCTGCCGGTTCCTGCGGCGTCGGCGCCTCCACCCGCGGCGTGCCGGCACCCGCGTCGGTGGTCGCCGCCGGTGCTGCGCCCGCGCCCATGGCGTCGGCGTCCGGTGCCGTCGGCGTCGCCGGATGCGGCGTGGTCGGCCCTGGATGGTGCGTCGTCGGGGTCTCGGGCGCCGGCAACGCGGCGGGCTGCGGTGGGCGCGCGGCGATCTCGCGCCAGAGTGCACCCGCCGTGGCCGATGCGAGGACCCGCTCGACGGCGTCGGCGAAGGGCGGCGCGGCGCCCTCCCAGACCACACAGAAGGCGCCTGCGGTTCGACCCGTGCAGCCGGGCCCGGCGTGGCTCCAGCGCGCGCTGCTGCAGACGTCGGCGGCGCAGACCTGGGCCTTCACGTGGTCGTGCGCGATGGCGGCGCTCTCGAGGCGGAGGCCCGGCTCGAGCGGCGCGAAGAGCGTCGGCAGCACTCGGCTGGTCTCCGGTGGCAGCACCTGCGTCGCCTGGTCGGGACCGGTCGGTGGAGGAGCGCCCTCGGCCACGACGACGGACGAGGTGGCGAGCACGCCGACGATGGCGGCGACGCTCGCGATCCGGGTGGTGGCGCGGTGGCGAGACGAGGGAGCGAACGAACCAATCACGGCAGACCTCGCGGTGGGGATCGCGTGGTGGGAGGGGCGACGGCGCGGGCGAGCCCACGCAGCCACGGTAGTGTAGCGCCGTGTCGGCGTCACCCTGCGTCGCGAGCGGGCGACTTCGACCAGCGCCGATACGCGCGCTCGCGTGGTATCGCGCCGGACTTTCCGCTACGCTGCGGGCAGCGGGAGCCGGCCTCTCCCGCGAGGCGACGGTGCATGCTGCAAGACCCTTGGACACCCGAGCGGGTGCACGATTACCTCGACCGCCACATCGGACGCGAGCCGGGGACCAAGATCCAATACGGACACCCCTCCCCGCGCTTCTGGCTGCCGACGGCGCTCGAGCCCGCGGCTGCGTTGGCGGCGCGCTCGCCCGATCGACCGCTGAACCTGTACCTCCACATCCCGTTCTGTCCGCCGACCGACCCGGACGCGTGCGGCTTCTGCCTGTTCGCGCGGGAGGACTACACCTCGCAGCGCGCGGTGGACGCCTACGTCGACGATTTGCTGCTCGAGCTCGCCGCCGTCGCCGCGCAATTGGGCCGTCAGCCGCTCGAGACGCTCTACTTCGGCGGCGGCACGCCGAACGTGCTCAGCGAGAGCAACGTCCGTCGCATCTTCGAGGCGCTGCGCGCGGCGTTCGAGATCGACCAAGGCTGCGAGATCACCTTCGAGGGCACGCCGGCGTTGTTCACCGAGTCTCGCCTGCGGGTGCTGCGCGACGTCGGCGTCACCCGCATCAGCATCGGCGCGCAGACCTTGGATCCGGCCCTGATCGCGTACAGCGGTCGTCAGCAGCGTCCCGAGCAGATCGAGCGCACCGTCGCGTTCTGCCGGGAGCACGATATCCGCGTCTCGGTCGATCTGATCACCGGCTGGTTCGAGCAGAGCCCCGAGCACGTCGTCCGGGATATCGAGTCGCTCGCCGCGTGGGGTGCCGACGGCATCGTCAACCACCCGCTCACGCTCGGCGGCGACTCCGACTTCGCGCGGCGCCGCCACGAGCTGCCCTCGGTCGAGGTGACGATGCGCTCGTTCCTCGCGGCCCGTGAGCGCCTGCTCGAGCTCGGCTACCGCGCCGACGGCTACACCGACTACCGCCGCGAATCGCTGCCGCCGGTGCGCTTCCTCGAGATGTACCGCGACGTGATGTGCCACGACCGCGTCGGCATCGGCTACGGGGCGAACTCGCTCTTCGCCGGATCGCTCGAGGCGCCGGGGCATACCTATCGCAACGTCGTCGGTCGCAGCGTCTACCACGAGCGTGTCGTCGCTGGTGGGCCGATCGTGGACTTGCGCTTCGGCTACGAGGCGGTCGATCTGGTGCTCCTGCACGTGCTCAAGGGCCTCGAGGGGACGCCGTGGCTCAGCGAGTCGCGTTACGCGGAGCAATTCGGCAGCGACCTGCGCGCGGATTTCGCCCCGTGGTGGCAGGCGTTGCAGGAGCGCGGCTGGCTGGTCTGGCAGGACGGCGGTCCACGGCTGGTCGGCGAGGGCATCTTCTACACGTCCGAGATCCAGCGCTGCATCTCGGCGCCCCGCAACGCCGCGCTGCGCCTCTAGCGCCTGTCCTTTGGGGCGCCGAGCCGCGCCGAGAAATCCGCCGCAGGCGTCGACGTCAGCTCCCGCTCGGCTCGAAGATCAGCACGTCGTGCGCGGCGAAGGGCTGCGCGGTCGGTAGCGCCCGCCATCCGGCCGCTTCGAAGCGCCGGCGTAGCCCCTCTGGCGTGAAGTACACCCCACGCGGGTAGAATTCGCGGATCAGGTCTTCGCGGAAGAGCGGCGTCAGCGCGTACCAGCTCAGCAACCGCCGCACGCGCTGCAGGTGCGGGTCGCCGTGGCCTCGCCACAGCCCGGGTTCGCGCCCGTGAACGTCGAGCAACCAACCCGCCACGGCGCGATCGCTCGGCGCGAGACGGGCGAGCCACGCCGCGAGGCCGTCCGGCCCGGGGCCGTAGCCGTCGAGCAGCGCGCCAAGTAGCGTCGGGGACGCGATCGCCCGATCGAAGGCTGCTGCCATCGCCTCGTCGTCACCTTCGGCCGGAACCAGACGGCGCAGCGGCGCCCACAGGGGATTGGTGCGCAACGCGTGGCGGTCGAAGCCGGAGCCGAAATCCGTCGGCAGAAATCCCGGCGCCACCTTGCCTTGCAGCACGACCAAGCGTCCGCCGGCGGCGATGCGCTCACGTAGCGACGCCACGAAGGGCCCGGGCGCGCCGAGGTATTCGTAGACCGTGCAGAGCAGGACGCGGTCCCATTGCCGGCCTCGATAGAAGGGGTCGCGCTCCTCGTGAACGAGGTGGGGATGCAGCGTCCCGAGGCCCAGCTCCCGCGTGCGCTGCCGGAGCAACGCGAACATGCGCGGGTCGATATCGGTCGCGTCCACGTGGCCGTCGGGGGCCACCGCCCGCGCCAACGGGACGCTGATGCGGCCGCTGCCCGCCCCGATGTCCAGCGCGCGGCTGCCCGGCCGGACGTCGAGCAACCGCACCACCGCATCCGGGGGGAGGAGGCGGTTGCGAAGCTCGGATTCGAGTGCGGCGAGCTTGGCGGCGGCCGGTCGCACGCGCTCCTCGACCGCCAGGGTCGGCGCCAAGCCTTTCGGACCGGACGCCTGCGGCAAGGGCAGCGGTGGCGGCGGGGCCGGGCGTGTCGCGGCCGCTGCGGTCACGCCGAGGACGAGCCCCACGACCAGCCAGAGCCACTCGCGCGTCGCGTTCATCGCGCGCCTCGACGCACGCGGTCGATCGCGGCGAGTTCGCTCGCCTGCGGCGCTGCGCGCTCGCTCGACAGCCAGGGCCGCAGCAGCAGCGCATGCAGGTCGTGGCGCGCGCGCCGTGTGGCTGGATCCAAGGCCGCCGGCGGTCGCGCCGAGAGCAGCCCGCGATCGTCGTAGAGCAGCACCAACCGCTGCACTAGGCCGGCTTCGCGGTCGTCGAGGGGGGCGCCGAGCGCAGCCGGGACGCCGCTGCCCTCGGCGTGCAAGGCGCGCTCGAGTGCCGGCAGCAGCTCTGGTGCACCCAGGACCCAACGCCAGACGCCGAGGCCGGCGGCGAGGTCGACCGGCGCATCCCGGGCTGGCAAGCCGGCCGGCGTCGAGGGCGGTCGCGCGACCGGAGCCGGCGGTAGCCACTCACGGCCCGCGCCGAAGCCGGTCAGCAGCCCGGCGCAGAGCAGGAGCCCGCGCGCGAGGAGGCGACGGCTCATGGCGCAGCCCACCAGCGCGCTGCGCTCGCGAGCGGGGCCCACGACCCCGCGGCGGCGAAGACGACGTGTGTGACGGCGAAGAGCGCCAGGCCGACGGCGAAGGGACGGCGGGCCTGCACGCTACCCCGGCCGCGCCAGCCGAGGAGGCAGAGCAGCTCGCAGCAGAGGAGATCGCCGTGTCCGCTCCAGCGCACCGAGCCGAACCCCGGCACATAGAAGAGCAGCAGGCGCTGGATCGCTGCGCCCAGCAAACCGAGCCCCGAGAGCAGCATCCAGCTGCGATGGGCCCGCGGGTCGTGCCGACGCCACCAACCGAACGCTGCGCCGACGACGAAGACCGTGAGGCCGCCGATCGAGAGCACGAAGGTCTGCACCGTCTCCGCATCGACGGGAACACCGGCGCGTAGACCGTGACCGACGCTGCGGCGCGAGGTCGCGATCGCCAGCGCCGTCACCGCCACGGCGAGCCAGGGAGCCCAGCGTCCGATGCGGCGGTGCGTGGCGACGTGCCCGCGCGCGGCGAGCGTAGCCTGGAGGCCGAGCAGCGCGATCCACGCCGTCGCGGTGCCGGCGTGGAGGTGGAGCAGGCGGTCGGAGCTGGTGAGATCGCTCAGGTAGCGCGGCCAAAATGCCAGCGCGAGGGCGACCAGGGCGAGCAGCAGCAGGGCTGCCGGCGCTCCCCGGTCGTCAATCCGCAATCGGAACCTCGAGCTCGAACATGCGCGCGCGCTCGTCGGCGAACAGGAAGCCGTCGTCGATCTCGAGCGGCCACGCCAGCTGCGCGCCCGAGCCGACGCGGTGGCTCTTGCCGACTTCGGCGACCATCGCCGCCATCGCCGCGGTGAGGCCGCCCGGCGAGACAGAGACGCGCTGGCGGGCGACGCGTCCGGCGGCGATCTCGACGATCGTCTTGCCGGCACCCGCTCGCAGGGGCATGGCGAAGCGGAGCGGTGCGCCCACGATGAAGCCGCCGAGCATGCCGCTGCGATCGAGGTCGTCGGCGGTCTCGACGATCTTGCCGAGCGCTTCGGCGAACGCGCTCGGGGCGCTGACCTCGGCCACACCCAGACGCATCGCTTGGCGCGACTCGATGCGCGGCGCGGCGTCGGCGATCGCCGCGCGGAGCTCGGGGAGCTCGATCTTGACCGGGGAGACCGAGATCAGCGCGACCTCCAGCCAGGGGCAGACGTGGCCGCCGCCATCGGAGGGATCGTCGGCGGCCGGCTGGGCGGGCTCCGCGTCCGGCGCTGCGGTGCGCCGCGCCGCGATCTCGGCGCGCCAGAGCCGCGGCAGCTGCAGATCGGCGATCGTGGCGTGCGCCTCGAAGACCAGCGCGCGGCACGGACCGCAGGCGCGGACCAAGCTGGTGACGCGGCCTTGCGCGCCGGCGAAGCGCAAGACGTCGTGGGTGCCCTTGGCGTCGCAGCCGTCGGGGCCAGGCTGTGCGCCCGTGCCGGCGGCCGTGATTACCAAGCGGTTCTCGGTGCCGACGAGCTTGGCGGCGAGCGGCGCGCGCGCGCCGGCGAGCCAGACTTCCGGCAGGACAGCGTTGCGAGCGTGACGAATCGATGCGAGCAGCTGCAGCTCGTGATGCTCGCAGGGCGCCGAGAGCCCGCGGCGCGAGATGCGGCAGCGGTCGCCGGATTGGACCAGGACGAGGTCCTGACCGGGGTGACGCAGCACCGCCTTGCGATCGTCGAGATCGAGGGTGATGCGGCCGGCCAGCGGGCCGCGCTGCACGTCGAAGATCCAACGCGCCGAGCGTAGGTTGCCCTGGAGCTTGGCGTCGCCGACTGCGCGCGAGGCTTCCTGCAGGTAGGTGCGGATCTGCTCCTGCGTCTCGGGGATGCGCAGCGCGGGCACCTCCTTGGGTGCGGCCTCACCGACCTCGGGCGCGACGGGCAGCTCACCGGCAGGGCTCGCAGCGGTCGGCAGCTCGGCGGCCGGGGCTTCCGCGGCGGGAGCCTCGGCGGCCGGAGCTTCCGCGGCCGGGGCCTCGGCGGGCTTGGCCGGCTCGGCCGCCGGCGCTTCCGCCGGCGCGGGCGTCGGCGGCGGGGGCTCGGGCCGCGCGAAGAACATCACGCCGGCGGTGACCGCGGCGCTCGCGCCCGCGGCGACGATCAGCTTCCAGGAATTCGATTCGGCTGCCATGACGCCTCCGGGGGACTGGCTCCCGAGCGAGGGTAGAAAGGGGGACGCGGCTTGGCAATGGCGCCCGACTTCATTCATTGACCGGGCTTGTCCCCTCTGCTACAAGCGCCGCCCTCTCAGAACCCGCAGGGTTCCGGAGGCGTCGGGCGCACGGACGCGCACCGCGACAGGAGCAGGGATGTTCGAGGCGATCGGGGGCTTGGCCGGGCTTGGCGGCGCGCTGTTGCGCGTCGTGGCGCAGGCCGATCCCGCGGCACCGGGCGCCGCTGCGGCCGTCGCTGCCGAGGGTGCGGGTGGCAAGAGCCCCGGCGCCGGCGTGATGATCGAGCAGCTGCTGATCTTCGGCGGCATCTTCGTGGTCTTCTGGTTCTTGGTGCTGCGCCCGCAGTCCAAGCGGCAGAAGGAGCACACCGCCTTCCTCTCGACCCTGAAGGTCGGGACGCGGGTCGTGACCTCGAGCGGCATCTTCGGCCGTATCGCGGCCATCGACGAGAAGACGATCGACCTCGAAGTGGCGCCCAAGACCGTGATCAAGGTCCTGCGCAGCCAGATCGCGGGGCTCGAGGGCAAGGCCGACGAGGCCGTGCAGAGCGCGACCGCCCGCTGAGCGGCGTCGCCTGAGGGAAGTTCCAGATGGATAACAAGCGCAACTGGAAAGCGTGGGCGACCGCCGGCCTGATGGTCTTGGCGATCCTCCAGATCTTGCCGAGCCTGGTCGAGATGCCGGCGTTCTACACGTCGATCTTCGGCAACCAGCTCAACCTCGGCCTCGATCTGAAGGGCGGCCTCGAGCTCAAGTACACGGTCGACTACAAGCGCGCGATCGCGGACAACACCAACAAGCTCCGCGACGCGTTGCGCGAGCGCCTGGTCGACGCCGCCTCCAAGAAGTCCGGCAAGGACGGCGCGACGCTGACCCAGGCCGAGCGCGACGAGATCGGCAAGCGCTTCACGATCACCAAGACCGGTGTCGGTAGCCTCGACGTCGCCTTCGCCCAGGCCGACGAGGTCGCGCTGCTCGACAAGGACATGGTCGACACCATCGACCAGCGCTTCGAGCTGCGCTCGGCCGACGGCAAGGCCAGCCTCTTCCTGCCCGACACCGCGATCAACGAGCTGAAGAACGAGATCGTGGCGCAAACGCTGCAGGTCGTCCGCAAGCGCGTCGACGCCTTCGGTCTGGTCGAGCCGGACGTCCGCAAGAGCGGTGACGCCGACATCGATGTGCAGCTGCCGGGCCTGTCCGAGCGCCAGATGGCGGTGGTCCGCGAGAAGATCGGCCAGGCTGCCCAGCTCACCTTCCGCATGGTGGTGCCCGAGGCCAAGGTCTTCGGCAGCCAGCAGTCGGCGGTCGAGAGCTTCAAGGCCGCCAACGCCGAGAAGGCCAAGACCCTGCAGTGGAGCCAGGACGGCCGCGGCGCCTTCCTGCGCAGCGAGAAGAAGAGCGAGCTGCTCGCCTTCATCAAGACGATCTCGGTGCCGGACAACGTCATGATCGGCTACGAGCTGGTCGAAGAGAAGGATCCGGGCAGCAACGAGGTCCGCGACCGCTACTGGCGCACCTACGATCTGCAGTCGGTCGCTCCGCTGACCGGCGACAACCTGACCCGCGCCGCCGTGGGCTACGGCGAGAAGGGCGAGCCCGTCGTCAACCTCGAGTTCGATAGCCGCGGTGCCCGCATCTTCGGCGATCTCACCGAGAAGAACGTCGGCAACCTGATGGCCATCATGCTCGACGGCGACGTCTCCTCGGCGCCGCGCATCAACGAGCGCATCGGCGGCGGTCGCGCGCAGATCACCCTCGGCGGTGCCCGCTCGGTCGCGCAGCAGATGGAAGAGGCTCGCGCCCTGGTCACCGTGCTGAACAACGGCGCCTACAAGGCTCCGGTCATCAAGGTCCACGACGTCGAGGTCGGCCCGAGCCTGGGTCGCGACGCGGTGCGCTCGGGCATGATCAGCATCG
>JBEARB010000201.1:0-3966 GCA_041163625.1 Pseudomonadota bacterium
CATCGTCGCAGGACGCCGTGTTGTTGGTGTGCTTGCAACCAGCGCTCGCGTCGCAGCTGTCATTGGTGCAGAGGTTGCCATCATCACAGTTTTTGGCCGTTCCGGCCTTGCAGCTGCCGCCGTCGCAGGCGTCGCCTTCGGTGCAGGCCGACCCGTCCGCGTCGCAGGCCTTGCCCTGCTGCGGCGCACCGTCGTTGACGCAGCTGCCGGTCTTGCCGTCGCACGAATCTACGGTGCACGGGTTGTTGTCCTCGCAGCTCTTGCTCGCGCCGGCCTGGCAGATCTTGTCCTTGCAGACGTCCGGCGCCGTGCAGGCGCTGCCGTCCGCGTCGCAGGGCGCGGTGTTCGCGACGTTGCTGCAGCCGCTCTTGGCGTCACAGCCGTCGTCGGTGCAGGGGTTGTTGTCGTCGCAGCTCTTGCTCGCGCCGGCCTTGCAGCTGCCGCCGTCGCAGGCGTCGCCTTCGGTGCAGACCGACCCGTCCGCGTCGCAGGCCTTGCCCTGCTGCGGCGCTCCGTCGTGGACGCAGCTGCCGGTCTTGCCGTCGCACGAATCTACGGTGCACGGGTTGTTGTCCTCGCAATCGAGCGCAACCCCGACGCAGACACCGAGCACGCAGACGTCGTTGATGGTACAGACGTTGCCGTCGTCGCACGTCGCGCCGTCGCTACTCGGCTTGGCGCAAACACAGTTGCCACCATCGGAACAAGGAAGAGCATCGGCCTCCGTCGAGTCGCCGGCGGTCGTGTCGACTTCGACCGTGTCGCCGGGATTCGTGTCGGCTTCGACCGTGTCGCCTTCGACCGAGTCGCCGGGGGTCGTGTCGGCTTCCGCCGTGTCGCCGAGGGTCGTGTCGGCTTCCGCCGTGTCGCCAGGGGTCGTGTCGGCTTCCGCCGTGTCGCCGGGAGTCGTGTCGGCTTCCGCCGTGTCGCCGGCGGTCGTGTCGGCCTCCGCTGTGTCGCCAGTGTCGTCGCCTGGCTCAGCGTCCTCCTGGGCTTGGACCTCCGCCCCAGACGCTGTGTCTGCAAGCGCGGCATCACTGGCTACGTCGCGAGCAGGGTCGCCGCCGCAAGCACAGAGTGTTGTCAATGCAAGCCAGAGCGACAGAGTGTAGAGGTTGCGCTCGCGATTCGGAAACATGGCGGAACCTCATCGACCGCAGGTCTGCGGTGCTCGCAGTGACGCGATGGGCGTCCAGTTATTCCGTTTCGGATGCGCCCCCCTCGGGGTTCGCCACGGGAGCGCCAGCCTTGGCCGGAACCTCGGCCGCTGCGGACACCGCCCCCATCGGGGGGAGCACGACCTTGAGCGTCGACGTCTTCGCCAAATGCGGGCCGAGCAGGCGATCCCAAGCGGACAACACCTGCGCGTAGGTCTCGGGGCATTGCTCGGCGCGCTCTTCGGGGACGCCGTCTTCGCCGACAAGGTTCTCGAACGCTTTCGGATTCGAGCCATAGATGAGGCAGAGCATGTCGTACATGCGCTGGCCGCTCATGGAGTGCTCGTCCCAGAGGTCGGGGGCCTCGTCGCTCTCGTCCTCTTCGGCCTGCTCGAGCGCGAAGGCGTTGGCGGCAGCGAGCGCCGCGTCGACGCCAGCGTCGCCCAACCGCAGCAGCAGCAGCGTGGCGAGCTGGTCGACGGCGTCTTCTTCACGACCGACCACGGCGAGCTGGAGGTTGTCCCGCAGGGCGTGACCGAGCTCGTGGAAGAGCGTGAAATACACGGCTCCCACCACCTGCGCGCGCAGCTCGGCCGGGTCTTCGTCTTCGTCGGCGAAGAGCTGCACGAACTCCGTAATCAGCTCGTGGCAGAGGGTGATGCGCGGCGAAGTCGGCGCAGACGGCGGCTCAGCGGCTTGGTCGGCCTCGGCAGGCTCCGCGTCGCCGCGACCATCGTCGTAGAACGCGTTGGCTTCGCCACAACCGGCGAGCTCGATCTCGATGCTGCCCCGAATTCGCAGGCTGGCGTTGAGCTGCGCCACCACACCCTCGAGCACACGCTCCTGCCGGAACGCGCGCTGGAACGCTTGCGCCACGGCGTCCTCGGTCGGCGCATACGACAGGCGGAATCCGCTCGCCGGCGCGCCCGGCGGCACCGGTGCGTGCGGGGCGGCGCGGAGCGCGGCGCGGCGCTGTTGCGGCGAGCGCGCGCGTGCGGCTACCCGAGCGCCCTCCGCCGCAGGATGCGCCTGAACCTGAGCCTTGAGCGCGCGCCAATCCGCCGCGCCGGCGATGGCGCCGCCCGCAGGCCGCATCTTCGGCCTCGGCACCTTGCCCATGGCTCTCGTAGAAGACGGTGCGGCCGCCTCGGCCTTTGCCGCTGCCGTGGCGCCGGCAGCGGTCTCGGAGACGACAACGGGCGCATCGGACTTCGGCGTCGAACGAGAGCAACCGGCGACGAATCCGAGCGCTACAAAACAGCCGACCCCGCGGAGGAGCCTGTGGAATCGAGACATCAGAACCTCGCGGTGGGGGCCGACGGCCAGCGCGGGAGCGTCAGAACGAATAGCCGATGCCCATGCTGACGCCTGCGTCCATGCCGACGAAGTCCTTGGTTTCGCCCGTGCCCTCGAAGGTCTCCGCGCCATAGCGCATGTTGACCTCGGGCCCGGCGCGCATGTTGAAGCTGGGGCCGGCGTAGTAGACGAAACCGAGGTCGAGCTTCACGACGCCGCCCGTCAAGCTGCTGCGGAGGATGACGCCCGGCGTCGACGACGGCGTGTCGCGCTGGCCCGACATGACGCCAGCCCCGACGCCAGGCCGGAAGAACAGGCCATGGCCGAGGCGCAGGTGGTAGTTCGCCGTCAGCAGGCCCATGAAGCCGAGGTCGTTGGAGGTCGAGGCGGTGGTGCCGACGTTGTTCTCGATGGTCGTCTCGGCCTTGCCGTAGAACAGGCTCAGGTCCAGACCGAGCGAGAGGTTGTCGGCGACGAAGTAGCGGGGCGTCAGCCGCGCGACGTAGCGCGCGTACAGGCTCGAGACCGTGCTCGAGAGGCCTGCCACCTCCTGCGTCGACGTCATCGAGTTGACCAGCATCAGGTTCTCGAAGCCGAGATCGAAGACGCCTTTGTCGATGTACATGACGCCGCGCAGGTTCTTGGGCGAGATCCGCTGCTGCGCCTGCGCCGGCAGCGCGAGCAGCCACAAGCCCAAGAGCACCGCCGCGAACGAGAATTTGCACCGCATCTTAGCCTCTTTGCCGTGGACGCCCCGCCGGGCGCGACCGAGCGCCTGGAGCGCTGAGCTTCGCAGTCGACGGCGCTCTGCTGCGATAGGGCAAAGTCGCTACGGATGTGACGGCACCTTCGGGCCACGGGGTCCGTGGAAGATGGTGTCAGGATCTCACCCGCCGATCTGAACGGCTTTGCCCACCCAGGCGTCGGATTCCGCGGCCGTGACCAGAAAATCTGCCACGTCCGCCCGGGAGATCGAGCCGGGGACGGGGGCGATTTCTGCCCGCTTGACGTAGCAGCCGCGCGCCGGCCCATTGGTGAGGCGACCAGGGCGCGCGATGACCCACTCGAGTTCAGACGCCCGCGTGAGCGCCTCCTGTCGACCGTGGTCCCGGGTCGGCAGCTTGAGGAGGCCGTCCAGCAGCAGAGTCCGGATGAACCAGCTCCGAAGCACCCGGCTTTCCCCCGTCCCGAGCGAGCTGAGCACGACCAACCGCGGCACCCGGTGGTGCTTCATCGCCTCGACCACGAGTGCCGTGCCCGCCGAGAAGAACATCGGGTTCTCCTTGAACCCCGCGAGAGACGAAGGCGCTGCGGTGATGATCACCGCGTCATGTCCCGACACGGCGGCATCGACGGCGACGGCATCGTGAAAGCTCCCCGCCAGCTTTGTGAGCGACGCATGCTCCAGCGTGAGCCTTTCGGGGCTGCGAGAGAATGCGGTGACCTGATGGCCGCGTGCGAGAGCGGCCGAGACTGTGAGGGCGCCGGTGCCCTGGGAGGCGCCGACCACGAG
>JBEARB010000202.1:0-39968 GCA_041163625.1 Pseudomonadota bacterium
TGCAGAACGTGACGCCGCCCGAACCGGTGCAGCCTTCGTTCAACGACGTGAACCGCGCCGAGCAGGACCGCGAGAAGCTCGAGAACGACGCCCGCGCCCGCGCCAACCGCGAGATCCCCAACGCCCGCGGCGAGGCGCAGCGGCGCATCGATCGCGCGCAGGGCTACAAGGAGGCCCGGATCAACCAGGCCCGCGGCGAGGTCGCCCGCTTTACCGAGCTGCTGCGCGAATACCGCAAGGCGCCCGAGGTCACCCGGCGGCGCCTGTACCTCGAGACGCTCGGCCGCGTGCTGCCCGAGGTCGACGACCTCGTGCTGCTCGACGAATCGGTCGCCCGCGGAGCCCTGCCCCACCTGGACCTGGCAGCTCCTCCCGCGCCCGCAGCGGCGCCGGCCGCGAAGAAATCGGCCGCGGGGGGGCAGCCATGAGCAACAAGGCCGGAATGCTCGTGCTCGCGCTGGTCGCAGCGGTGGTGGTGGTGCTGTCGACGTGCACGATGATCGTGCCGGAGTTCGAGTCGGTCGTGCTGACCGAGTTCGGAGAGCCGGTCGGCGATCCGATCACCACGCCAGGCCTGCGCTTGGTGATGCCGTGGTACGAGCGGCACGTCTTCCCCAAGCGCCTACTGCGATGGGACGGGGACCGCTCGCAGATCCCGACCCGCGACAAGCGCTTCATCTGGGTCGACGCGACCGCGCGTTGGAAGATCTTGGACCCGCTCAAATTCCTGCGCTCGGTCAACAACGTCACCGGCGCGCAGACCCGCTTGGACGACGTGCTCGACTCGGCCGTGCGGACTGTCATCTCCGACAACGAGCTGATCGAGCTCGTACGCAGCGAGCGTGACCTGATCGGGCTCCCCGAGGGCGCGACGGCGACGGCGGCCGCGGTGCTCGGCGACGGCGCCACGGCGGTCATCGCGAAGGGCCGCATCGCCCTGCAGACCGAGGTGGTGACCCGCGCCAACGCGACGACCAAGGAGCAGTACGGCATCGAGGTGGTCGATATCCGGGTCAAGCGGATCAACTACATCGAAGAGGTCCAATCCAACATCTTCAACCGCATGATCGCCGAGCGGAAGAAGGTGGCCGAGCTGTACCGCTCCGAGGGCAAGGGCAAGGCGGCCGAGATCCAGGGCCGGATGGAGCACGACCTCAAGCGCATCGAGTCCGAAGCCTTCCGCAAGGCCCGCGAGATCGAGGGCGACGCCGACGCAGAGGCCGCGCGCATCTACGCCGAGGCCTATGGCGCCGACCCCGAGTTCTACGCCTTCCTCGCGACGCTGGACACCTGGGAGCGCGGCATCGGCAAGGGTGAGCGCACCCGCATGGTGCTCAGCACCCGCTCCGAGTTGCTGCGCTACCTACAGAGCGCCGCACCCGCCCCGATCGCCCGGACGCCATCGCCATGACCGACCTCGTCGAATCGAGCCGTCCCCGCACCTTCGCGCGCGCGGACGAGCCGGCCCCGCATTTCTGGACCATCCACCGCGAGGGCCGCGTCGTGCATCTGCATTGGGGCGTGGTCGGCACCCGGGGCAGTCGGCTGGTCAAGGAGCTGCCGAGCGAGGGCAAGGCGCGGGCCGAATACGACCGCCTCGTCCGCCAGCGCATCGGGATGGGGTACGTCGAGCAGACGACCGCGCCGATCGAGCCGGCCTAGCCGCGCGACCTACTTGGCCTCGAAGGTGACGATCGCGCCGGCCGAGAGCTTGCTGACGGCGAGCTGTCGTAGCGCACGCCCTGTCGATGCCGTCGCAGAGCGTCTCGACGGCCCTTCCGGGCGGGATCGTCCGCGGCGAGTTCACAGGTCCAGGTGGTGGTGGCGGTGGCGTTGTCGGAGCCGCCACAGCCTCGGCACAGCAGCGTCGCGAGGATAGCCGCTCGTCTTGCGTTGGCAGCCATCATCGGCGGCGCTCCTCCGGAGCCGACCCATTCCGCGGTCTCGGCCCGCCACGGCGCGTGGTACGGCACGTCGTCGGCCGCGCCGATCAGCACTCGGGTTCGAGCGCCGGCACCGCCGGCGCGCGCCAACCGCGCCATCTCCGCGACCAGGCGTTCCCTGTCGATGTGGGCGTAGCGCTCGTCGACGTGCGCACAACGCGCGGAGGAGCCGGCCGCGCAGAGCAGGTCGCGTTGAGGCCGGCGTCGGCGAGCTTGCTGGCTCCGGTGGTGGCTGCACCCATGGGACCCTCCTTCCGGCGACCTGGGGAGCGCGGTCGCCCTCTCCACGCACGGACGCCCCAATCGCCGGCCCGATCTGTGCACCACGGCGATCGATACGCTTCTTCATCGATGGCGGCGGCGTTGACAGCGGCGAGAGCCTGGGCAACCGTCCGCGCCGCGCCGCTGTCGGCCCGCGCACCTGCCCCCCGGAGTCCCATGCGCTTCGAGAACGTCGCCATCCTCAGTCTTGCCCACCTCGAGGCGCCGCACCGCATCACCTCGACCTGGATCGACGAGCAGCTCGCCGAGACGATGCAGCGCGTCGGCCTGCGCGCCGGCTTGCTCGAAGGACTCTCGGGCATCGTCGCGCGTCGCTTCTGGGACGAAGGCGTGATGCCGTCGGACGTCGCCGCAGCCGCTGCGGAGCTGGCGCTCGAGCGCGCCGACTTGCCGCGCGAGCGCATCGGCATCTGCGTCAACACCAGCGTCTGCCGCGATTGGATCGAGCCGTCGACCGCCTGCATCGTGCACGGCAAGCTGGGTCTGCCCCCGTCGGCGATGAATTTCGACATGGGCAACGCCTGCCTCGCCTTCATGAACGGCATGGACGTCGTCGGCGCCATGGTCGAGCGCGGCGCGCTGGACTACGGCCTGATCGTCGACGGCGAGGGCAGCCGCCACGTCATCGAGCAGACCATCGCCCGGCTCTCCCGCCCGGACGCCACCGAAGCCGAGTTCCGCGCGCAGTTCGCAGCGCTGACGCTGGGCTCGGGCGCCGCCGCGATGATCCTCTGCCGCGCCGACCGCCACCCGGGCGCGCCGCGCTATCTGGGCAGCACCACGGTCGCCGCCACCGAGTGGAATCACCTCTGCCGCGGCCGCGACGACTACATGGAGACCGACACGCGCACGCTGTTGATGGAGGGCCTCGCGCTGGCCGGTCGGACCTGGAAGACCGCCGAGCAGGAAATGGACGATTGGCGCGCCGAGGCTTTCGACGAGTTCATCATCCACCAGGTCAGCAGCGTGCACACCGAGAGCCTCGCCGACCAACTCGGTCTGGATCTGGACAAAGTGCTCCGCGTCTACCCCGAGCACGGCAATATCGGCCCGGCCGGCGTGCCCTTCGTGCTGAGCAAGTCGGTGCAGGAAGGGCGCATCCAGAAGGGGGACCGTGTCGCGCTGATGGGCATCGGCTCGGGCCTGAACTGTGCGATGGGCGAGGTTCGCTGGTGAGCGCGGACTGGCGGGCGCACTACCCCTTCGAGCCCGATTTCATCGACATCGGCGGCCAGCGGCTGCACTTGGTCGACGTCGGCCCGGGCAGCCCCAGGCAACCCGACGAGACGGCGACGGGTGGCGTCGTGGTCATGCTGCACGGCAACCCGACCTGGTCGTTCTACTATCGCGAGCTGATCGGCGAACTGCGCCGCGACCACCGCTGCATCGCGCCCGATTGGATCGGCTGCGGCCTCTCGGACAAGCCCGGCGCCGACGCATACCCCTACACGCTCGAGAGCCGCGTCGACGAGCTCGAGCGCGTCCTCGCCGAGCGCTACCCCGAGGGTCCGCTGACGCTGGTGGTCCACGATTGGGGCGGGATGATCGGCACGGCGTGGGCGCACCGGCATCCCGAGCGCGTGCAGCGCTTCGTCGTCATGAACACCGCCGGCTTCCCGATGCCCGAGGACAAGCGCTTCCCCGCCGCGCTCGCGCTCGTGCGCACCGGGCTCGGCGCCTGGCTGGTCCAACAATGGAACGGGTTTGCCGGCGTCGCCGCGCGCGTGGGCTTCAAGAAGCCCGTCGATCCGGCCATCCGCGCCGGCTTCGTCGCGCCCTACGACACGCCGGCGCACCGCGTCGCCACGCTGCGCTTCGTGCAGGACATCCCGCTCGCGGCCGGCGATCCGGGCTACGAGATCGTCGCCGAAACCGGCGCCGCGCTGAGCGAACATGCTGGCAAGCCGGCACTGATCTGTTGGGGCGAGCTCGATTTCGTCTTCGACGCGCCCTTCCTGCGGGCCTGGCAGCGGGTGTGGCCGCACGCCGAGGTGCACGCCTTCCCGAACGCCGGGCACTACGTGCTCGAGGACGAGAAGGCGACGATCGTGCCGATGGTGCGGGCGTTCTTCGAGCGGACCCGGGCGTAGCGGCCCGCTACTCTTCGTCCTTCGCGTTGATCACGGTCTTCGCGGCGGCTTCGAACTCGGAGAGGTTGAGCGAGCCGCTCCCGTTGGGCGCGAAGTACATGATCTCGGAACCATTCTTGGCGAAGCCGTAGCCGCTGTTGCGAATCTGAGAGCCGGAGAACTTGCCCTTGTGGGGCTCGTTCATCTTGGCCCAGGCATCGACGCCGCCAACATCCTGGAAGATCGGGATATTCTTTGCCCTGTTGGTGAGATTCTCGACCTTCTGCTTCTGCTTGTCGTTGATCACGACCATCTGCACGTCACCAAGACCGGCAGCCTCGGCTTGGTCCTGCAGCTTCTGCATCAGCTCGGTCTGCGCCATGCAGGAGTTGCACCAATCCGAGACCAGCGCCACCACGATCTTCTTTCCCTTGAACGTGTCGAGGCCATAGGTCTGGCCGTAGCGTGGGCTGCCGGGGTTGATGTCCTCGAGTTCCCACTGCGGGAAGTCGTGGAACGTCTTGACGCACTGCACCGAGTCGCTGCCTTCGCTGACGACGTCGCCGCGGAAGGACAGGCCGGAGAGGTCGAGATCGAACTTGCGGCCCTTGTAGGCCATCTTGACCTTGGCCGCGAAGGTCGGCTTGAGCTCGATGTCGCGCAGCGTCGCCTCGGCCATGCCGGCGTAGGGCTGCGAAAGCGGGTTGAAGGGCAACGCGCCGTCTACGGCGGTGGAGGTGTAGACCACCTCACCCTTGGCCGGCTCGGTCGCCCAGCCCTCGCACGGCAGCGTCTGGATGACCACGCCGTCCTGGTAGATGCCCGACTTGGCCGTGAAGTTGACCTGCTTGAGCAGCAGTCCCTCGCCCGCGAAGCCGGCCTCGTAGACCAACTCCAGCTTGCAGGTGCCGTCGGGCTTGGCGACCTCGATCGACAGCGACGGGACGCACGCCAGACCGCCGGGAGCCGTGTTGATGCGGTGGGCCATCTTCGCGGTCGCGGTCAGACCGTCGTAGCTGACGTTCCAGTCGGCGTTGTCGATGTTCCCGCTGAAGCCGCCGGTGGCGACCAACGGGGTGTCGGCGGTGCCGGAGCCGTCTTCGGACCCACAGGCGGTGAGCGCGAATCCGAGCGCGGCGGCGAGACCGATGAGGGCGACGGCTCGTAGGTGGCGGCGGTTCATCACGGACCTCGTAGCAGGGGCCCCGGCCGCGAGCGGCGCAGGAGCTTGGGCTCGCGCACGGGGGTGCGCGCGACGAAGACGGTAGCAAACCGTACCTGCGAGCAAAAGCCCGAAAGGCTCGGCGTGTCGGCGTACGCTGCCGCGGCGTCGACGACCGTCGCGGTTGCCCGCCCCGGAGCGCTTTGTCACACTCGCGGCCCGGCGACGTCGTTGTCTGAGCCGCCGCCTGCGTCCCGCCTCGACGCTGCCGCCAGGAGCCTCCATGTCGCGCCACCTTCGCCCCGCCCTCGCCCGTTTCGCCGCCTTCGCCGCACTGGCCCTCGCCTTCGTCGGCGTGCCGCGGGTCGCGCCGGCGCAATGTGCCGTCTGAGGCAACCCTGCTCTCCCGGCGGGAGACACCGACCTCTCTGGCGCGTTCTCGAACGGTGGTCCGCAAGCCCTGCGGATCAGCGCTGGGCTACTGTACGGCTACACCGTCTGGGACGACCTCTACTACCAGGACACCGCGCTGACGGAGTCGGAAAAGCGCGGCTATATCGCCACCAGTGACTGGCAGCTGCGCACGCACGTCGCCACGCTGCAGGTGGGCGTCGACTTGCCAAAGGGCTTCGGCTTGCAGCTGATGGTGCCGTTCGTGCGCGCGGAGAGCACGCGCGCTGCGACCATCGAGACCCCGACCGGCGAAGACGCGTTCGGGATGCCCCTGGCCGAGAGCACCGACCAGGGCCTGGGCGATATCGAGCTGCGCGTGCGCGCGCGCCTGAGCCAGCTCCTCGATTGGAACGGTGCGCGAACTCCGCGACTGACGCTGACCTTGGGCGGCGCCGCCCCGACGGGCAACTTCATCACCAAGGGCTCGACCGACACCTCGCGCTACGTCTCGGTGGGCCGCGGCGTCTGGTGGGCGCTCGCCGGCTTGGACCTGACCGGCGCCTTCGCAGCCCGATTCGGCTACATGGCGCAGTTCGCGGCGCGCATGCCGTTCGGGACCCTCGAGGGGATGGACGGCTATCTCTTCCGCTGGGGCCCCGAGGTGCGTGTGAACGCCGGACCGACCGTCTCGATCGTCCCGGGCGTGCTCTCGGCGGCGCTCGGCGGCGAGCTGCTCTGGCGCGACCAGGGCGAGGAGCGGGTGTATTCCGGCTCCGAGCTCGAGCCCTTCGCCAACGGCGGTGGCCTGTTCTGGACGGCGACGGCGGCGTTGCAGGTGCAGCTGCCGGCCGACTTCTCGTTGATCGTGAGCGGTCGCTTGCCGGTGGCATTCGATCTGCACGGCATCCAGCCGGTGCCGAGCCCGACCGTCTTCGTCGGCGTCAATTGGAACTGGAGCGCCGCGCCGGCGGCGCCGACGGCGACCGTGACGGCGTGGAAGGTGGGCGAGCCGGCGCGGAGTCCCACGATCGCTGCGCTCGTGGTGCCCGGCAAGATCACCATCGTCGACTATTGGGCGACCTGGTGCGAGCCCTGCAAGAAGCTCGCGCCGGAGCTCGAGGCGTTCGCCGAGGGGCGCGAGGACGTCGTGCTGCGCAAGGTCGACGCGACCGAATGGGGCGCCGCCGAGATGGGCGAGCACCTGCCCGCGGTCGCCGGTCTGCCCGTGGTCGATATCTACGGTCGCGACGGGAACCTGATCGCGCGTCGGGTCGGACCGCCCTGCTTCGACTTCGCCGCCGACGTGCCCGCGCCGATGCCGACCGGCGCGTCTGCGACCGAAGCGCCCTAATCAGCCCGGCGGATCGGCGACGATCGCCTCGACCACCTGCGCGGCGAGCGCGAAGCCGAAGCTGCCGGTGACCATCGTGGCGGCGCCGAAGCCTTCGGCGCAATCGAGCTTCTGGCTGCGCGCGCCCTCGGGCGGCGTGAGGCTGACGCAGCCGTCGCCGGTCGGCCAGACCTGACGCTCCGTGGACCAAACCGCGCCGATGCCGAAGCGGCCGCCGTTGGGGACGTCCAGGGTCTCGCGCAGGCGACGGCGCAGGTTGCGCAGCAGGCCGTCGCCGCCGCTCTCGCCGAGGTCGCCCGAGACGATGGCGGTGGGGTCGCGCCGACCACCGGCGCCGCCGCTGACCACGACGGGGACGCCGGCTCGCAGGCAGGCCTCGATGAGCACGGCCTTGTTCTTGACCGAGTCGATGGCGTCGACGACGCGGTCGGGGCGCTCGGCGAGCAGCCGTTCGGCGCTGCTGGCGGTGAAGAAGTCGACCTCGGCGCGCACGTCGGCCCAGGGCGCGATGCGGCGGCAGCGTTCGGCGAGCACGTCGGCCTTGGCGCGGCCGATCGTGGTCGAGTCGGTGTGCAGCTGGCGGTTCGTGTTCGAGACGCAGATCTCGTCGAGATCGACGAGCGTGAGCCTGCCGACGCCCGAGCGGACCAACGCCTCGGCGGCCCACGAGCCGACGCCGCCGACGCCGACGACCATCACGTGAGCGGCCTGCAAGCGCTGCAGGCCCTCGCTTCCGTACAGGCGGACCAAGCCGCGCTGCGCGGGCTCCTGACGCGGATCGACGGCGGACGCCATCACGACTCCTCCGGCGCGGGCAGCTCGCGGGCCTGCACCGTCGCGACGAGGGCACCGCGGCCGAGCAGCACGCGCAAGGCGTCGCCGCTGGCGACCTCCGCAGCGTCACGAACGGCGCGGCCGTCGGCCGGGCGCTGCACGATCGCGTAGCCGCGACGCAGCGCCGCGGTGGGGTCGAGCGCGAGCAGCTGCGCTCGCAACGCCGCGAACGCCGCACGCCGTGGCGGCGTCAGCGTTCGGCGTTGGCCGAGCAGTACGCTCCGCAGGCGCTCGGCACGCAATCTGCGAGCGGGCACCAGCGAGCCACCGGCGGACAGCAGACGTGCGGTGAGGCGCTGCTGGCGCTGTCGACCGGTGGCGACGCGATGGCGTGGATCGGCCTCGGCGAGCCGACGCAGCAGGGACGCGAGCCGGCGGCGGGCCGCGGCGGTATCGGCGCGTTCGGCGCGCTCGAGGCGGGCGACCAAGGCGTCGATCACGCGGCGTCGCTCGGCCGTCAGCCGATCGCCGGAGAGACGCGCGTCGAGCAGCGACCATTCGCGGCGCCGCGCGTCGGTGGCGCGCCGCACCCGCTGTGCCAACCGCAGGCGCAGCTCGGCCACGCGCGCGAGCAGATCGCGCTGCCGGGGCACGACCATCTCGGCGGCGGCGGTCGGCGTCGGCGCGCGGACGTCGGCGCAGAGATCCGAGAGCAGCGTGTCGGTCTCGTGGCCGACGGCGCTGACGACGGGTGTGCGGCAGGCGAGGATGGCGCGCGCCACCGGCTCCTCGTTGAAGGCCCAGAGGTCCTCGATCGAGCCGCCGCCGCGGCCGACGATGATCACGTCACAGAGCCCGCTGCGATCGAGGCGATCGAGCGCGTCGGCGATCTCGCGGGCGGCGCCCTGCCCCTGCACGCGGCACGGCGCGATCACCACCCGCACCGGGAAACGATCGTGCAGCACCCGCAAGATATCGCGCAGCGCAGCGCCGTTTTCGGCGGTCACCACGCCGACGGTCTTGGGCAGCGCCGGCAGCCGTCGCTTCCGCGCCGGATCGAACATCCCTTCGCGCTCGAGCTGCGCGCGCAGGCGCTGCAGTGCAGCGAACGCCGCGCCGATGCCGCCGCGCTCGACGCGCTGCACGACCAGCGAATAGGTGCCGCCCTGAACCCAGACGTCGAGATCGCCGGTGCAGACGACGTCGTCGCCGTCGCGCAGGTCGACGCGCAACCGCGCCAGCGTCGAGCGCCAGATCACCGCACGGATGCGGGCGTTGCGGTCCTTGAGCTCGAAATAGAGGTGTCCGCCCGATTGGCGCGGCTGGCTGACCTCGCCGCGCACGCGCAGCCCACGCAGGTCGCGCATCCGCTGCGCCACCGCCTGGTTGGTCGTCGTCGGGGTCCAGATCTCGGCGTCGTCGTCCCAAGCCATCGCGGCGCGAGACTACCCTGTTGCGCCACGCGCTGCACGCGGCAGGCCGAGCAGCCGACGCGCGTCTTGCAGGCGCGTGGCGTCGAGCCGCCAATGCCGCTCGATCGTGACGTCGTCGCGCGGCCGACGGTCGCGGGCGACGCGATCGGCCGGGTCGAGCGTGTAGAGCAGCGTCACGCCGCGGGCGTCGGTGCGATCGCTGACGACGGCGAACTGCGAGGCGCCGCGGCGGCGCTGGAAGAGCAGCAGATCGCCCGGCTGCAGGTCGACGTCGCCGATGCCCTCGACCTTCTCGGCGAAGGCGTCGAGGAAGACGGCGAGGTTGGCGACATCGAGGACCCGCGCAGCGTCGTCGGCCGCGCCGGGGCGCGTGCGCAGTCCGTAGCGGCGCGGCTCGCGACCGCGATGGGCGAGCAACGCGGCGCGCAGCGGGAAGTCGACGACGTCGAGCGCCCGCTCGACGAGATCGACCGAGGATCCCTTGATCGCGCGGAGATCGGGGACCGAGCCGCGGGTGGCGAAGACGCCGCGCGCGACGTGATCCCGCGAGGTCCCCAGCAGGGCGCGCCGGACCGCGTCGAGCGGCGCCGGCGTCGGCGTCGGCCGCGGCACCGCGACCTCGGCGGGCCCGGCTGCGGCGGTGGTCGTCTTTGGTCCCGCGTCGGCCTTGGCTTCGGTCGGGGCGGCTGCGGCGTTCGCGGCGACCGGCAGCGCGGCGACAGGGGCGGGCTCGGCACCGACGCCCCGACGCAGGTCGGCGCCGATCTCGGTGAACCACATCGACGCGCCGAACGCGAGCGCCGCGAGGACCGCCAGCCGTGCCCACCACGGCGAAGCGGTGCGTGTCGGGCGTCCTCGACCGAGTCGCATGCCGCCGCCGAGCTGGGTGCCGGCGCGCAGCGTGCCACTCGGACCGAAGCCGCCGAGTCCGCCCTCGCGCCCGCGCAGCTGCATGACGGGGCGCTGCATGATCGGGCGCGCCGTCGTACGCGCGACGGAACGGGAGACGGAGCGCTGGCGCGGGTCGAATCGCATCAGGGGGCGGCCTTAGCGCGGGGCCGATAATGCGTCAACTGGCGCGCTGCAACCGATCGAAATCGCGAGACTGCAGGACCGCGGAGGCGACGGCGCCGGTCGCCCGAGCACGCGAACCGATCGACATCGCGCGCGAATCGCGCACCGCGAGCGCCTCGCGCGCATCGGACGGGCGCCGCCACCGGCGCGGAATAGCGGTGACGGAGGTGGGTTTGGGGGAGGTTGCGCGCCCGCGACTTGCACCCTAGATTGCGCGCCCTTGTCACCCAACCGCGCTCCGCGCGAGGAGGATGTCTCGATGAGCAGCACGTCGGATGCCCAGAACGGCACCAAGGCTGGCCTTCCCGAATCCCCTGTCCTGCTGCACGCGCTGATGGCCGTCCTGGCCATCGGTATCGGCATCGCGGCGTACATGGTGCGGCACAAGTTGCTGCTCGAGACGGGGCTGATCGCGAACTCGAGCTGCAATATCAACACGACGATCAACTGCGATGCGGTGAACACTTCGCAATACTCGTCGCTGTTCGGTCTGCCGATCGCGCTCTACGCGATCCCGACCTACGCGGTGATGGCCTTCCTCGCCTGGATGGGTGTGCAGGGCGTCGGCAGCAGCGACGCGGCGATCCGCGAGCGCGGCCGCTACGCCGTGGCGGCCGTCGGTGCGATCGGCGCGCTGACCGTCGCACACGCGATGTACATGGCCTACCTCAGCTCGGCCGTGCTGCAGACCTACTGCCTGTTCTGCATGTCGCTGTACGTGGTGAACATCGCGAGCACCGTGCTGGCGATCAAGGCCGGCCCGGGCAGCATCGGCGGCGCGTTCTCCGGCGCGCTGGAGGCCCTGACCGCCTTCAAGCCGCCGGTCTCGCAAGCCATCGCGGTGCTGATGGCGGTCGCCTTCGTCAGCTACGTCGGTCACGACCGCCTCAAGCAGAACTACGACACCGAGGCCGTGGCCAAGGCCGCCGCCGAGCTCGGCGGGGTCCCGCCGGTCGCGGTCGCCAACGGTAGCGCCCCCTCCGCTCCTGGCGCGGTGGTCGCACCGGCACCGGAGCAGGCCCTGCCCTCGGGCAAGGATTGCGCCGACGGTCCGCAGTACGAAGTCGCCGACGCCCGCATCGGTGGCCAGCAGACCAAAGAAGACGGCTGGACCGAGGTGCACTGGCCGATCGACGAGGACTGCGACTTCTTCTACGGCAACCCGAAGGCCAAGGTCACCTTCGTCAAGGTCGCGGATTTCCAGTGTCCGTACTGCCGCTACCTGGCGATGACGCTCGACCCGATCATGAAGGAGTACAAGGACCGCGTCCGCTTCGTATTCCGCAACTTCCCGATGAACGTGCGCTGCAACCCACGCATGGCCGGCTACGACAAGCACCCGAATGCCTGCGAGGCGAGCTGGGCGGCGCACTGCGCCGGTCTGCAGAGCAACGAGAAGTTCTGGGAGATGCACGACCATCTCTACGCGAACCAGCAGGCGCTCGACGAGTACAACCTCGACAAGCACGCCCAGACGCTCGGCCTGGACATGACCAAGTTCCGCCTGTGCATGAAGGACGCCAAGACCGACGCGCACATCAAGAAGGACATCCAGATCGCCTACAAGGGCGGCATCTACGGCACGCCCAAGGCCTACATCAACGGCCGACTGGTGACGGGCTCGGGTAGCAAGGCGATCTTCAAGTACCACCTCGACCTCGCGCTGAAGGAGGCGGAGTCCGGCGCTCGCGTCGGCGCCGCCGGCGGTGAGCAGCAGGCCGCGCCGAAGGGCGACGGCACCTCGATGATCGAGGGCAAGACCGCCGGCAAGACCTTCTACATCGACCCCTTCGAGGCCAGCATCGGCAAGGACGGCAAGGCCTACAGCAAGCCCGGCGCCAAGCCGGCGCGCGTCGCCTGGCAGGACGCCAAGAACGCCTGCGAGAAGGCCGGCAAGCGCCTGTGCACCGAGGAAGAGTGGGTCTCGGTCTGCACCGGTGAGCCCGCCGTCGACAACAACAACAACGGTCAGTTCGCCGACGACGACGTCGAGGGCCGGATGTACCCCTACGGCAGCTTCTACAAGGCCAACGCCTGCATGGATCAGGGCGACAAGTACCAGGGCAACCCGGTGCCGACCGGTTCGATGGAGCAATGCCGCACGCCGTCGGGCGTGTTCGACCTCGCCGGCAACATCAGCGAGTGGGTCGGCGACACCAAGGAGACGGCAACGCTGCTCGGTGGCCACACCGCCAGCGGTGAGGGCGCGCGCTGCAACGATCGCGCGTTCCAGCCGGGCATCGGGCGCCGCAACCACACCACCGGCTTCCGCTGCTGCGCAGACAGCAACGTCCGGAGCGCGAACGTCGATCTGACCGCCCTGCAGCCGGTGGTCGAGACGATGAAGGGCCAGCAGGTGCCGGACTTCGAGGTGCAGGACAGCGAGGGCAAGACCATCCGTAGCCGCGATTTCAAGGGCAAGGTCACGCTGCTCAACTTCTTCGCGAGCTGGTGCGGGCCGTGCAAGAAGGAGTTCCCGTTCCTGGTCCAATACGCACAGACCTACAAGAACAAGGGCTTCCAGATCATCGGCGTCGGTGTGGACAACGAGAGCTCGGCGAGCTTCGACTTCGCGAAGCAGTTCAACGCCAACTTCTCGATCATCGGCGACCCGGACTCGATCCTGATGGGCAAGCTGATGGTCTACTCGATGCCGGCGACCTTCCTGATCGACAAGACCGGGAAGATTCTCTACACGCACACCGGCTTCAAGCCCGAAGAGGACGAGGCGGCGCTGCGCGCTCAGATCGAGCGCCTGCTCTAGCCTCTTGCCCGCCCTGGCCGCCTTGCGCTCCCCAACGCCCGCGCCGCGCCCGAACGCTCGGCTGCTCGCGCTCGCGGGTCTGTGGCTCGGCTTGCTCGTCGTCGTGCAGGGCTGCGGTCGACAGCGCGAAGCCGGACCGATCCATTTCGAGCGCGTCGAGGACGGCTGTGAGCTCGCGCGGCCGCGCGTGCGCGGCCGAGAGGGGGGCGAGCCCTTCGAGTTGGTGGTGCTGCGGCTCGATCCAGCGCGCTTTTCGCTCGGCGCGGTCCACGACCCGGGGCTCTCGGACGCGCAGGGCTTCCGCGAAGCCTCCGGGGCGCTCGCGGCGATCAACGGCCACTTTTTCGACCCTGCGTACAAACCGCTCGGCTTGCTGGTCAGCGACGGGCGCGAGCTGTCCCGCTTGCGGAAAGTGGACCACGGCGTGTTCACGATCGCGGCAGGACGCCCCGATTTGCAGCACGCCAAGGCCTTCTCCCGTCCGGAGGCGCTGGAATTCGCGATCGAGTGCGGCCCCCGATTGGTCGCCGACGGCAAACCGCTCGACCTGAAGCGGAGCCGGGCGCGGCGCACCGCGCTCGGCTACGACGCCGAGGGCCGCGTGCTGGTCGTCGCCTCGACGGGCGTGGTCGCGCTGCGCGATTTGGCGGACGTTTTGGCGCGGCCACCCGCGCGCGGAGGGCTGGGCGCGGTCGGCGCGCTCAACCTGGACGGCGGCAGCTCGACGATGTTCGATCTCGCGGCACCGGGTCGCCGTATCTCGATCCGCTCCGCCGTACGCGTCCCGGTCGGGGTGGTCGTGCGACGTCGCGCAGAGCGGTGACGGGACGCCCCGCGCGAACGATCGACTGCGCGGGCATGGTTGTGGAACCGAGCCGATTTTCTGCTATACAGACCGGCCCGACGCGCGGGCTGCGCGTCCCGATCGAAGGAGACGACATGCACGCGAGTCGCACCATGCGCCGCGCTTCTGCCTGGACGATGCTGGTGGCGATGCTCTGCTCGCCGATCAGCGCGCCGCTGCCCGGCGGCTGGTTCGGCGTAGGCGAGGTGGTCGCTCAACAGGGCAGCAAGCCCGGACTGGCGCTGGTTCCGCTGGCCCGTCGCGAGGGCGTGAAGACGCTCGCCGCGGCGCGGATCGAAGAGTACCTGCGCGCGATGATCGAAGCCGGTGGCGTCGTGACGCTGATCCCGGAGGACGTGGTCTCCTCGGGTCGGCCGCGTCGGCAGAGCCGGCGCACCAAATCGGTCGCGCAGAGCGAGTCGCAGAAGCAGCTCGACAAGGCCGACGAGGCGCTCATCGCGGGCCGCGACTCGCTGCAGGCGGGTGACGACCTGGCGATGGCCTACCGCCTGCTCGAGGCGGCGATCGACCGCTACGAGAAGCATTTCATCGAGCTGGTCGACTTCACCAAGCTCGTCGATGCCTACGCCCGCGCCGCCGAGGCCGCGCTCAAGCTCGGCAAGAAGTCCGACGCCACCGCGCTGGTCACCAAGGCGCTGACGATCCAGCCGACGTTCGTGCTCGACAACGTGCGCAGCTACCCCGAGCTCGTCGAGTTGCTCAAGACCACGCGCGAGCGCCTCGCGAAACGTCGCGCCGGCAGCATCGAGGTCACCGCCAACGTCGAGGGCGCGGCCGTCTTCGTCGACGGCGTGCGGCTGGGTTCCGCACCGGCCGAGGCCAAGGAGCTCTACCCGGGCACCCACTACGTGCAGGTCAAGAAGGACAACGCCGAGCCGTGGGGCAAGGCCGTGACGGTCCGTGGCCGGACGGTCAAGGTCAACGCCAAGCTCGAGGTCGAGGAAGAAGAGGGCTCGGAGATCGCGCTCGCGGTGCGCTTCTCGGACATCAAGCCGATCCCGGAGAAGGGCGAGTACCACACCAAGCTGGTGCGCAACTACTCGTTCATGTTCGCCCGCCAGATCCAGGCGCAGTACCTGCTCTACGGCGTGCTCGCGAACTCGGCGCGCGGCATCGAGCTGCACCTGTTCCTGTTCGACTTCAAGGCCCGAAAGGTGGCCGCCCTGCAGCCGGTCGAGTTCGCAGCGAACCTCGCCAACATGCAGATGAAGATCCTTGAGGCCGAGGGCTATGTCCGCGCCGCGATCGCCAGCTTCCCTGCCGACCGGGTGGTCTCGGACGTGCCCGAGGTCTACACCCGCACCGCCGCGGCACCGGCGACGACGGTGGTGGCGCCCCCGCCGGTGATCACCACGCCGCCGCCGACCACGACGACGCCGCCGACCCGCGACCCGGATCCGGTGCCCGAGCCCAAGACCGATCCCGAGCCGACGCGTCCGGTCTCGCCGGTGGTCACCGGCCCGAAGACCACGCCGAACACGCCGATCAAGCCCAAGACCGATCCGTACGCCGGTCTGGTCAAGGACGAGGACGAGAGCGTCGTCAAGAAGTGGTGGTTCTGGACCGTGCTCGGGGTGGTCGTGGCCGGTGGTGCCGGCACCGCCGCCTACCTGCTGAGCCAAGAGCCCGCCGCGTCGCCGAACTTCAAGGTCGACGCCGTCATCGCCCCGTAGGAGTCCACGCATGCTCGCCACAGTCGCTCGTAGCGTCCGCGCCTCCTGGTTCGCGCCCCTGCTCGTCCCCGCCGTCCTCGGTGGCTGCGCGCAGGAGATCGCCGAACCGACGCAGGGTCTCGCGGTCGTCATCAAGGCTCCGCTCGGTGCGGACAGCCCGTTCGCCAACCCCGACGTGAAGTTCGTCGCGCTCATCGCGGAAGGCCCGGGGATCTCGACCGATCCGAACCAGGCTCCGGCGGTCGTGGTGCCCTATTCGGGGCCCGGCCAACAGATGGCGATGCCGGCGGTGCCGTATGGCCCAGCGCGTCAGATCCGCGTCGAGCTCTACCCGGCCGACGCCAACGGCCTGCCGACCTTCCCGGTGCTCGGTCGCGGTCGCACCGTGCCCAAGGACGTCGACACCGGCAGCACGCACTTGGTGCAGGCCTACGTCATGCGCACCAACAACTGGGCGGCGCCGGTCTCTGACCAGACCCAAGAGGCCAAGACCGATGCGCGCGTGGGCCTGGGCGCCGAGCTGCAGCCCGACGGCAGCGTGGTGCTCGCCGGTGGTGCCGAGATCGCGGACAACAAGGTCTCGCCGCTCGAGCCGCAGGCGCTCGGCAAGATGAGCCAGACGGTGCTGCGCTACGACTCGAGCGCTCGGGTGCTGCAGAACCTCTCGGCCCCGCCGGTCTCGGCGGTGCTCTCGACCGGTCGCGCGCTGATGGCGACGGCCTCGGGCGCCGACGGCCAGATCGTCTTCTCGGGCGGCTACGTGCAGGGCGATCTGGGCCCCGTCGCCAGCAACCTGATGGAGTATTGGGATCCGGCAGAGGCCAAGATCAAGCAGTCGGGCGCCGGTGCGGCGCACCTCGAGTACGCCCGCGCCCACCACACCGTCACCCGCCTGTTCGACGCGCAAGAGTACTACATGGTCGTCGGCGGCAAGGGCCCGCAGGCCGAGGCCGCGGTGTCGTGGGAGATCTGGCACCCGCTCTACGGTCGCCTGCAGAAGGGCAGCCTCAGCAAGGCGCGCTGGAATCACGCCGCGGTGCGCCTGCCCGAGAAGGACGGCGGCTACATCATGCTGATCGGCGGCGAGAACGACGCCGGTCCGATCGATGATTTCGAGGTGCTGCGCTACGACACCGCCGGCAACGTCAGCTTCAAGGGCAACAAGAAGGTGACCTGCGCGATCGGCGGCACCTCGCACAACGGCCCCGACAGCAACGAGAAGTGCGCGGCGCTCAAGGATCAGCCCGGCTACGTCCCGTTCTATTGGGAGCCGCTGATCCGCAAGCTCGGCGGCGGAATCGCGCGCACGCTGCCGGGTGCCGCCTTCGTCAGCTCCGCCGAGGCCAACCAGATCTACATCGTCGGTGGCTACGCCGACGCGGCGCATACGCAGCCGCTCTCGCGCGTCGACGTCTTCGACATCGTCAAGGGCGACTACCTCGGCAGCGTGCCGCAGCTCGAGTCCGCGCGCGGCGCGCCGCAGCTCGCCGTCACCCGCGGCGGCAACCAAGCTGGCCGCGTCATCGTCACGGGCGGCTTGGACGCCTCGGGCCGTACCCTCGCCAAGGCGGAGGTGCTCTACTACGATGCGGCGGCAGCGGTGACCAAGCGCGAATGGGCCGACGGCGAAGTGCCGGGCGGCGGTCGTGTCGCGGCGAAGGCCCTCGGCCTCTCGACCGGCCAGGTCATGGTCGTCGGCGGTGCCAGCGCGACGGACGGGGTTTTTGTCGCCGCCGATCGCATCGGGTTGTACAACCCGCGCTGAGGACCGACCGCCGACGCCGAGGAGGAGTAGCCTTTGCCGGGCCCTTTGCGAGCGCCAAGACTGCGAAGGGCCGCGAGGCTCGTGCTCGCGCTCACGTGGGTGGGGCTCGCGACGTGGCTCGGCGCTGCGCGCTCGTCGCACGCCTTCGTCAGCGGGAGCTACCCCTCCACCCCCAAGAGCTGGAAGGTCTACGGCAAGGCGGTGCAGCTCGGCGCGAGCTTGGTCACCAACTTCACGGACTACCGCTACAACGACAAGCTGCTGCCGAGCTCCTCGGACTCCGTGCAGAGCTTCGAGAAGCTGCCCGAAGACGCGATCATCGTCTCGGCGACCCTGTTCTGGGGTGGCTCGGCGCAGGGCTCCTCGACCAACCCGCAGATCGACCAGACCATCGACTTCCAGCTCGCCGACGGCGTCAACACGAGCGTCACGGCCGACAACTGCGATTCGCTGGCCGTGCCGACCGTGGGCGGAGCCGACCCAGGCGCGCATTTCTACTGCCGCAAGGACGTCACCTCGCTGATCGCGGCGCATCCGGGCGTGGACAGCTACAACGGCACCTATTCGGTGGGCGGCTTGGACGCGCGCGTCGCCGACATCACGACGCAATGCGGCGGCCTGCTCAAGCCCAACCCGATCTGCAGCCAACCCGAGACGGTCTGCTGCGCGCCCAGTGATCCGTTCTGCCAGGCGCGCCACGCGAGCTGGTCGCTCGTCATCATCTACGACACCAAGGCGAGCGAGACGACGCAGCGCGACATCTTCCTCTACGACGGTTTCCTGCTGCTCGACGAGCGCCAGAACACGCTGGGTCAGAAATCGTTCACCCTCGACGGCATCTTCGTCGGCGACCCACCGCAGGGCAGCATCAGCTACCACGCGATGGAGGGCGACAAGCAGCTCGGCAACCCGTACCAGGACCCGCCCGGCGGCTGCGACAGCCCCGCCTGCACGACTTGCTTCGATTTCATCGCCTTCAACGGCACCAAGCTGACGGGCGGGGCTGGCAACAACGACGCCAACAACATCTTCAACAGCACGCCCGAGACCAGCCTGGACCTGGACACGTTCGACGTCTCGAACCTGCTCAAGCCCGAGCAGACCAGCGCGACGGTCTTGGTGAGCTCGGGCAACGGCAGCTTGGCCGACAACACGCCCGGCGCGACGCACGGCTACGGCGAGCTGATCCTGTACGGCTACACGCTGATGCAGATCAATCGGTTGGCGCCGAGCTTCAAGAACCCGATCACCAAGTACACGGTCAACGCGGCCCAGGCCTCGCCCGGCGAGGTGCTGACCTACACCATCGATCTGCTCAACACCGGACAGCTCGACGCGAACCCGACCGTCGTCAAGCTCGACACCTTTCCCCCACCCGGCACCGAGTACGTGGCCGGCAGCACGGTCGTCGACGGCACCACGCAGAGCGACGTCGGCGGCAAGAGCGCCCTGCAGACCGGGCTCTCGCTCGGCAACGTGACCAACAGCGCGGGCGGCAACTCGGCCCGGAAGGTCAGCTTCAAGGTCCGAGTGCTGCAGAA
Organism: Pseudomonadota bacterium; assembly: GCA_041163625.1. Classification (GTDB taxonomy): domain Bacteria; phylum Myxococcota_A; class UBA9042; order UBA9042; family UBA9042; genus JACKFC01. The sequence continues at coordinate 19,090 of JBEARB010000202.1, forward strand.
CCCGCCCGTGACCGACATCGTCAGCACCGCAGCGCTCGACTACACCTACAAGGGCACGCAGCTCACGTTCACCGACTCGGTGCTGACCAATACGACGTCGGTCAAGATCACCGCGCCACAGCTCGCCACGCCGCTGCTGGTGGTAAGCCCCACCACGGCGACGCCCGAGTCGGCCGTGACCTACGTGCTCACGCTCGAGAACGCGACCGCCGGCCCACTCACGGTGCAGAACTTCGAGATGCCGATGCCGCCCGAGGTCGCGTTCCAGTCCGCGAGCGGCCCGGGCACCAACGAATCCGCTGCGACCGGCGGGGCCAACGGCACCGGATTTGCGCGCTTCTCGACGATCGCCATCCCCGCCGGCGGCAAGGTCAGCTTCACCATCATCGCGAAGGTGCGCTCGGTCGCCGAACTGCAGAAGCTCGGCATCGGCGCGCTCAACGGCCACCCCGTCTCGGCGCAGGCGGTCGTCGAGATCGGCGGCAAGCAGACGCCGACCGACGATCCCAACAAGCCGGGCGACACCGACGCGACCGTCTTCCAGCTCTCGGTGCTGAGCAACCTCTCGAGCTCGAGCAAGGAGGGCAAGGACCTCTCGGCCGACACCCCGCTGCTGCCGGGCGACACGATGCAGTTCAACATCGGCATCGTGAACACCGGCCCCGGCGACGCCACCGTCAGCGTCACCGACGCGCTGCCCGGGGCGCTCGAATTCGTCGCCTCGCCCGAGCCCGAGCTGCAGCACAACAACGGCGTCGTCAGCGCCAATGGCATCGTGGTGCCTGCCGGCCAGACGCGCACGCTGCTGTTCACCGCGAAGGTGCGTCCCGACACGCCGACCGGCACCAAGCTCACCAACGTGGCGACGCTCTCGCCCGCCGACGGCACGCCGCCGACCATCGTGCAGACCGGCACCTTCACCGTCACCGGTGGCCCCGATCTCTCGACCTCGCAGATGACCGTCGTCGATCTGAACGGCGGCGATATCGAGCCTGGCGACGTGCTGCGCTACACCTTGCTCGTCACCAACAGCGGCAAGCTGCCGAGCGGCGCCATCCAACTCGTCGACCCGATCCCGGGCGAGCTCGGGCAGGTGACCAATATCGTCGGCGGCGGCAGCTTCGACGCCGGCACCAACAGCGTCATCTGGTCGCTGGCGTCGCTCTCGGGCAACGGGGGCAAGGTCGTGGTCGGCTTCGAGGCCACCATCGCCGCCACCGTGACCAACGGCACCTCGATCGTGAACACCGCGACGGCGACCGCCGCCGAGCTGCCGCAGCCGCAGCAACTCGAAGTCGGCGTGCTCGTCTCGGCTTCGCCGGTGATCAGCACGTTCACGCTGACGGCGCAGCCGGCGGCGGGCTCGTTCGTGCCGGGGGCGAAGCTCACGTACACGCTGAAGCTGCACAATACCGGCAAGGGCCCGGTGCTCGCGCCGACGGTGACGCTGCCGCTCGATCCGCTGTTGACCATCGATCAGGTCGTCGGCAGCGGCGCCTCCTTCGCCGGCCAGACCGTGACCTGGAAGCCGGGTGACCTGACCGCGACCACCGGCGCGCTAACGCTGGAGGTGCAGGCGACGATCGCCGCAGTCGTGCCCCAAGGGAGCGCCCCGAGCGCACAGGCGAGCCTGACCGGCACCGGTCTCGGCACGCCGCTCGCGAGCGACGATCCGGCCACCGCCGCAGCCGCCGACCCGACCGTCTTCGCCATCACCTCGGCGCCGGCCATCGTGCTGACCAAGACGCTGTCGGACGGCAACGGCGGCAGCGTGCAGGGAGGCGACACGATCGAGTTCCGCGTCGCCGTCCGCAACGACGGCGACGCGCCGGCGAGCAATCTCGTCGTCACCGACACGCTGCACGTCGCCCTCGAGCAGGTCGTGGTGCAGGGCGGCAGCTTCGACGCCGCCACGCGCGTCGTGACGTGGGCGCCGATCACCAGCCTCGCACCCGGCGCCGCGCCGATCGAGCTCAGCGTCACCGCCGTCGTTGCCAAGACGACGCCGAGCAAGACGCTCGTCACCAACCAGGCGAACGCGACGTTCACCGAGACGCCGACCAACGCGGCCTCGAATACCGTCAGCTTCAGCGTCGAGAACCTGCCGGACTTCGGCCGTACCACCAAGAGCGTCTCGGCCGCGACCATCGCGGCGGGCGATCCGGTCGAGTGGACCATCGAGGTCGAGAACTCGGGCAACCTCGCCGGCACGGGCGTGGTGGTCAGCGACGTGGTCGACAGTCGCATCACCGCGGTCGAGGTCGTCGGCGGCAGCTTCGACGCCGGGACCCGCACCGCGACCTGGAACGTCGGCAGCCTCGCCGCCGGCGCCAAGCAGACGCTGACGCTGCGTGGCACGGTGATCAAGCCGCTGCCCAACGGCGACTCGGTCTGCAATTCGGCCAAGATCACGGCCAACGAGAACAGCGCGGGCGCGACCAGCTCGCCGCCCGGTGGCACCTTCGACGGCTCGCCGACCTGCTTCGTCGTCGGCTCGGCGCCGGTGCTGGTGTTCGAGAAGCGAGCGCTGGCGGACCCCGCCGGGACCGTGCTCAACGGCGGCTTGGTCAAGCCCGAGACGGCGCTGCGCTACGAGCTGCGCGTGCGCAACGTCGGCAACGCCGTGGCCGAAAACCTCGTGCTGCGCGACGTGGTCTCGCCGCTGCTGGTCGACGTCGTGCCCGAGGGCGGCGGCAGCTTCGACGACGCCTCGCGCACCGTGACCTGGGACGAAGTGCCCGAGCTCGGCATCGGCGCCGGCGACGAGATCGTGCGCACCTTCCGCGCCAGCGTCGGCAAGGCGCTCGACAACGGCCTGTCGATCCCGAATCAGGGCCAGCTCGAGCACAAGGACGGCGGCGCGACGCCGCAGCTCTCCGACGATCCGCTGACCCCGGCGGCCGCGGACGCGACGCTGCTGACCGTGCTGTCCAACGTCGACTTCAGCAAGGCGACCAAGACCTTCGTCGACGACAACGGCGGCCAGGCGCGGCCGGGCGACACGCTGACCTTCACCATCGACCTGCGCAACGACGGCGACGCCACCGGCAAGGAGGTCGTCGTCGACGATCCCATCGACGCGCGCCTGCAGGATATCGAGCCGCTCGACGGCGGCGTGCTCATCGGCAGCGGCGACGCCAAGGTCGTGCGCTGGAACCTCGGCGATCTCGCGCCCGGCGAAGGCGCGAAGCTGCGCGTGCGGGCCACACTGAAGAAGCCCCTGCCCGACGGCGCCATCGTGCCGAACCAGGCCTTCGTCAGCGCCAAGGGCTTCGCCGCGCCGATCGGCACCGACAGCAACCTCGCCACGCCCGAACGCGACCCGCTCAAGGTCTTGGTCAGCGCGACGGTCGACCTCTCCGGCTCGAGTTGGAGCGTCAGTGACGAGAACGGCGGCACGGTCGAACCCGGCGACTCGCTGATCTTCACGCTGCGGCTGCGAAATTCCGGTGATGCGTTGGCGACCGACGTGCCGGTCGAGGCTCTGTTGGCGCAGGGGCAGCTGACCGACATCTTCGCCTTCGACGGAGGCACCACCAGCAGCAGTACCGGCGACGCAATCGACAAGATCGCCTGGACCGTGCCGCTCGTCGGCCTCTCGCCGAGCGGCGACATCGAGCTCCGCCTGCGCGCGAAGGTGGCGGCGAACCTGCCCGACGGCACCAAGATCACCGTCGTCGGCAATATCCCGGGGGTGCTGCCGCCGCCCGAGATCACCGTCCAGGTCGAGACGCAGCCGAACCTCGCGAGCTCGGTGCTCTCGGTCGAGGACGAGACCGGCTGGGTGGTCAAGGTCGGGCAGACCGGGCCGGGCCATGTCCTGCGCTACGAGCTGCTGCTGCAGAACACGGGCAAGGCCGCGGCCACCTCGGTGCAGGTCACGCTGCCGCTGCCCGCAGCATTCGCGCAGGTCGAGGCGCTCGGCGGCACCGTCAGCGGCACGACCGCGAGCTGGACGCTGGCGAGCCTCGCGCCCGGCGGCACGGCGACGCTGACGGCGCGCGCCACGCTCTCGGCGACCGTCGCGGACGGCACCACGATCGCCCCCTCGGCGGGCGTGCAGAGCCCGGATCTGCCGCAGGCGCTGGTCGTACCCGGCCAGGCGGTGCTGGTGCTGGCGCGGCCGATCCTGACGCTGAAGAAGGTCGCCGAAGACGCCACCGGCGAAGACCTCTACCCCGGCGACACCGTGCGCTACGTGCTGACCGCCGCCAACGTCGGCACGGCCGCCGCCACGCCGCTGACGCTGCGCGACGATCTGACCGGCAAGCCGCTCACCGAGCCGCAGCCGCAAGCCGGCGGCTCGATGGAAGGCTCGGTCGCGACTTGGTCGATCCCCAGCCTGCTTCCGGGCCAGACCGTCACCGTCTCGCTCCTCGCCAAGCTCGCCAAGGGCACGCCGAGCGGCGGCACGCTGGTCAACATCGCCGAGGCCACCGCCGCCAAGGCCGACAAAGCGGTCTCGCAGCCGGCCGAGCTCGCGGTCGTCTACCCGAGCCTGGCGGTGCAGGCGGCGTACCTGCAGCCCGGCGGCAAGACCGGCGCGCTGCAGCCGGGTGAGACCGTCGAGTTGCGCGTCGAGGTGCAGGCGAACGGCGAGCGGCCCGGCCGCGATATCCAGGTCGTCGTGCCGATCGACACCGCCGTCTTCGAGGCGCCGGCGCCGACGGGCGGCAGCTTCGACGCCGCCGCCAAGGTCGTGGTCTTCAAGCCCGAGGACAACGCCGACCTCGCCGCCCTGCCCCTCGGCAAGACCGCCAGCCTCTCGATTCCGCTGAAGGTGCGCGCCACCGCACCACACCAGGCGCAGGTCTCGACGGTGGCGACCGCGCGTGAGGGTCAGACCGGCCTCTCGTTCGTGAGCGCGGCGGCGACGGCGAGCGTGGTCTCCGTCCCCGAGTTGGCGATCGACAAGCGGCTGGTCGGCGTCCAAGGCGGCAAGGTCGCGCCGCTCGCGCCGCTGCGCTACGAGTTGACGGTGCGCGTGACCGGTGCCGCGGCCGCCAAGGACGTGACGATCCTCGATCCGCTGCCGACAGGGCTGGAGCTGGTCGCGATCGGCGACGGCGGCACGCTCGAGGGCAACGTCGTGCGCTGGACGCCGGCCGGTACGCCGGCGCTCGCCGCGATCGCGCCGGGCGAGAGCGTGACGCTGCGGCTGGACGTGCGCGTCGCCGCGACCGTCGCGGACGGCGCCATCCTCGCCAACCAGGCCAACGGCGTCGCCAACGCGATGCCGGCGGCGCAGGTCTCGGACGACCCCGACACGCCCGACCCGCTCGACGCCACGCGCGTGCAGGTTCGCATCGCGACGGCGCTCGGCGCCTCGACCAAGAGCGTGACGGACCTGAACGGCGCGCCGACCCTGCCCGGCGACCGGCTGCGCTGGCGGCTGGTGTTGATCGCGACGGCGGCGGCGCCGCTCGACGGCGCGCGCGTCATCGACGCCGTGCCGGCCGGCACCGCCTACGTCCCGGGCAGCACCCGCGTCAACGGCGAGACCGTGGCGGACGCCGCCGGCGGCACCTCGCCGCTCGCGGCGGGCCTGACGGTGCAGAGCCCCGGCGCCGCCGCGGGCGTGCTCGAGCCGGGCCAAGATCGCGCCGCGATCGTCGAATTCGAGACGCGCGTGCTGCCGACGCTCGGCGACGGCGCGCGGATCGACAACCTCGCCACCGCCACGGCCCAGGGCGTGCCGCCGACGCCCGTCGGCCCCGCCGGCGTGCCGGTCGGCAAGGGCGCCTCGCTCGCCCGCTTCGACAAGCGCGCCGAGCTGCTCGACGCCGACGGCGACGGCCTCGCCGACCCGGGCGAGGAGGTCCGCTTCGTCCTGGTCGTCCGCAACGACGGCGAGAGCGCCGCCGAAGACGTCGTGGTCCGCGACCCGCTCCCCGCCGGCACCGAGGCCGTGCCCGGCACGCTCGTACTCGACGGCAGCTCACGCACCGACGCCGAAGACGGCGACACCGCAGAGCGCCTCGCCGACGCCGTGCGCTTCCGCCTCGGCAGCGTGGCCTCGGGCGCCGTCCGCGAGATGAGCTTCCGCGTGCGGGTGCTGCCGGGCACCGAAGTCCTGGCCAACCAGGCGATCGCGAGCGCCGCGGGCTTGGGCGACGAGCCCAGCGACGCCGACGGGGACGACGCCAACGACGACCAGCCGACGGTCGTGGGCGTCGACGGCGGCAAGCCGGCGTTGGTGGTGACCAAGGCCGTCGCCGACGAAGACGGCGGCATCGTCCGCGCCGGCGACGCGCTGCGCTACACCATCCGGCTGCGCAACCTCGGCGGCACCACGCTCGACCAGCTCTCGCTCGCCGATCCGCTGCCGCAGGGCCTCGACGCCGCGATCACCGACATCCTCGTGCCGCCGGGCGCGAGCGCGAAGGTCGTGCCGTCGAGCAACGGTCCGGGCGAGTTGCAGGTCACGGGTCTGGCGATCCCCGCCGGCGAGGAGGCCGTCGTCAGCTTGCGCGCCACGGTCGCCGCCAACGCCGCCGCCGGCTCGGTCGTCTGCAACGAGGCGACCGGCTTGGTCGCGCGCGTCTCCCGCGACGGCCGCCGCGCGCCGTGGACCTACCCGTCCGGCAAGGCATGCGTCACGGTCGGCAGCGCCGTCGGCCAAGCCAGCGTGCGCGGCTTCGTCTTCGAGGATCGCGACGCGCAGGACGGCATCTTCGGCGGCAACGACCTGCCCTTCGCCGGCTGGCAGGTGCTCGTCGGCTCGCCCGACGGCAAGGGCAGCGTCCAGAGCGCGATGACCGAAGACGACGGCTCGTTCCGCATCGCCGCGATGCCCGCGGGTACCCGCCGCGTGCGCGTGCTCTCGCCGCACGGTGCGGTCTTCCTCGACGCGACCTTCGAAGCGGCGGCCGGCCAGCAGGTCGTGTTGCCCTTGGCGCTGCGTCCGACCGGCCGCATCTACGACGCGCGCACCGGCGAGCCGCTCGCCGGCGTCCGCGCCTTCCTCTTCTACGACGACGCCGACCCGATCGCGCCCGGCACGTTGGTGGCCGCGAGCGCCCTGCCCGACGGCCAACAGGGCCAGCGCACCGACGCGACCGGCGCCTACGTCTTCCGGCCGGACAAGGGCCGCATCTACCGCGTGGACGTCTCTTCGGCGGGCGTGCCGGTCGCTTTCCCGAGCACGCGGCGTGCCGCCGAATCGGGCATCGCGCGCCTGGTCGGCGACGGCTTCGTCGCGCAGGCGCCGCTGCCGCTGGCCGACGCCGGCACGCCGTATTGGACGCGCTTCACACTGCAGGGCGCGACCGGCAAGAGCGACGGCGAGGATGATCCGGTGCCGCCGCGGCGCAACCACCTACCGGTCGATCGGCTCGCCGACACGATCACGATCGCGCTGCACCTCTCGCGGCAGGCGGCGAGCGTCGGCGAGATCGTGCACGCCACGATCACCATCGAGAACCGCAGCAATATCGGGATCACCGCCAGCCCGCTCGACGCCAACGGTGGCGCCGTGCTGCGCGCCGCCCTGCCCCGTGGCCTGGGTTTGGTGCCGAGCTCGATCGCCGCGAGCCTGCAGGAGAAGGGCGCCGAGCGCGGCAAGGGCGTCAGCCTCGCCCCGGCCAAGGGTCCGCTGCTCGAGCTGCGACGCACCGGTCCGGACGGCGCGCCCCTCGGCCTGGATCTGCCGGCCGGCGGCCGCTTCGTCGCGCGCTTCGCCGTCGTCGTCGGCCCGGACGCGCAGCTCGGCAGCTTCCGCGAGCCGCGGGCGCAGCTGTTCACGCTCGCCGGCGCCGCGCTGACGGCCGAGGCCAAGGGCCGCTTGCTCGTGCAAGCCGACCCGCTCTTCGACCGCGGCACCGTGCTCGCCAAGGTCTTCTGCGACGAGAACGGCGACGGCCATCAGGACGACGACGAGCCCGGTCTGGCCGGCGCCCGCGTCTACGCCGACAACGGCCACTACGCCGACTCGGACGCCGAAGGCCGACTGCACCTGGTCGATATCGAGCCGGGCAACCACCTCTTCAAGCTCGACCCGGACACGCTGCCACCGGGCTCGACGCTCACGACCGACGGCAAGCGCGTGCTGTGGATCTCGCGCGGTGTCGGCCTCGCGCTGCGCTTCGGCGTGCGCTGTGCGCTCGAGACCGTGCAGCCCGAGACCATCACGCTCGCGCCCGAGAAGAAGGCCGAGGCCGCGCCCGCCGGCAAGGGCCCTGGCGTGGTGCACCTGAGCGGAGATACCCGCGACCTCTCGGTCTCGGTCGATGGCCGCGCGCTGCCGGCGATGCGGGTGCAGGCCGTGCTCGCGCATCCGGACGTGACGGCGCCGAAGGACTTCCCGGAGCCTGCGACGCCGACCACGGTCGCCGCGAGCGCACCGCTGAACCTGCACGTCCGCACCGAGGGTCGATTCGACCGCTTCAGCGTCGAGGTCCGCGGCCTCGATCGCGAGAGTCGGCCGGTCGAGCACGTCTGGTCGGGTCGGTTCGGCGGCTCGCCGGCGGCACGCGTCACCCTGCGGCTACCCGCCGGCACGCTGCGCAGCGGTGGCCGCTACGCCGTGCAGGTCCGCGCCGGCACGCCCTACGGCGCCGGCGCGTCGAGCGCATGGATCGCCTTCCGCGCCGGCCCGGAGGCTTCGGCCTCGCCGTTGCCCTGGCAGCTCGCCTCGCTCGGCGACCGCGTGCACGTCAACGGACAGACGGTCGAACTGCAGGACCGGCGCTTCGCCGTCGATATCGAGCGGCCGGCCGACGGTCGCGTCCTCGTCGGCTTGCGTAACGCGTCTGGCGCCCGTCGCGACGCCTACATGACGCTGCGCGACCATCTGCCGGCCGACCGCGTGACGGCACCCGACGTCGGCAGCGCCGGTGCCGTCGCGGCCACGGTCGTCGCGCCGACGCCGACGGTGACGCCGGCCCCCGCGCCGCCCAAGCCCGAGCCCGCCAAGCCCGAGCCCGCCAAGCCCGAGCCCGCCAAGCCCGCGCCCGCCGTGGCGCCGCCGCCCGCCGCCGTGACGCCGCCGCCCGCCGCCGTGACGCCGCCGCCCGCCGCAGCGAAGCCGACGACGGAGCCCGGGCCGACGCGGAGCATCGCCGGCACTCCCGCGACGACCGGGCGCGTCGCCAGCCCGCCGCCGACGCGCTACGCGGACGTCCCGGTCGGCTTCGAGGCGACGATCGGCATCGGCGTGGCGGGGCGTGCGCTGCTACCCGCCACCTGGAGCGCTCCGAGCCTCTCGGCCACGGCCGCGCAGCTCCCGCTCGCCGGCGGACGCCTGCTCGCCGAGCCGGTGCTGACGGTCGGCGACGTCGCCGGAACCTACAGCGAGGCGGCCGTCGTCCTGCTCGATCGCGAGGGCGAAGTGGTGCTGCGCACGCCTGTGGACGTACCGGTGCCGGAGAGCTTCGTCTGGTCTCCGAGTGGCGGCGGCGGGATTCGAGAGGGTGACTACGGTGTGGCCCTCGAGGTCCTGCGACCGGCGCCCGGGGGCGGCCTGGTCGGTTGGCGGTCGCAGCCGCGCACGCTGCAGCTCCGCGAGACCGGACCGGAGTTGGTACCCGAGGGCGCGCCGGATCGCGTGGTCCGCGCCGACCTCTTCCCCGGCGGCGAGGCGATCAACGACTCGCTGCGCGAATGGCTCGGCCGGGCGGCGCAGAAGCTGGCCGGCGACGACCTCGTCATCGTCAGCCTGCACCGACGCGGTGCCGACGCGGCCGCGCGGACCCGTGCCGCGCTGCCGGCGGTACGCCGAGCGCTGCTCGCGGGCGGCTTGGCGGCCGACCGTCTGTTGGTGGTGGCCGTCGGCGCCGCGCTCGCCGACGCCGACCCGGAAGGCTGGCGGATGGGCGCGGACCGCGTCGAGATCCGCCGCCGCACCCGGCGCTACGGCGTGACGAGCGACTCGGCCGCGCGAACCTTCACCGCCGCGGCCGGCCTGTGGGTCGACGGCCGGCCGGTGCTCGGCGACGCCAGCGGACGCGCCCCGAGCACCATCCGCGTCCGTGTCGGCGAGCCCACGTTGATCGAGCTGCAGCAGGACGACGGCCGCGCCGTGCTCTGGAAGGACGTGTTCGCGCGCAACCCCGGCGCAGATGCGACCGCGACCGCACCCGCACCGCCGCGCACCGACGAGGGTCGCTTCGGCGAGGCCATCCTCGACCAGCTGCGCGGTGAGCTCGACACTCCGGCGGAGGCCAAGGCCGCGGACGGCGACAAGGCCAAGGCTGCGGACGCAACAGCCGGCACCAAGCCCGACGCCGCCGAGGTCCGCCGGGTCGTCGAGCGCAGCGAGGCCGGTGATGTCGGCGCCGCCACGCTCGCGCTGCGCCTGCCCAAGGACGGCGCGGATCTCGGCGCCGAGCGACTCGCCGTCAGCGGTCGTACCAAGCCGGGCAACACCGTGCGCATCAACGGCATGCCAGCGCGGGTGCGGCCGGACGGCGGCTTCTCGCAGCTGGTCGACCTGCCGGTGGGCGCGGCCAAGGTGCGCATCGAGGTCCGCGATCCGGCCGGCAACGAAGCCGTGGTCGAGCGCAACTACCGGGTCCGCGAGCGCGCGTTCTTCCTGATGGCCGTGGCCGAAGGCGCGATCGGCCAGGTCGGCGCCCGCGTGCAGGGGATGACCGACCGCACCAGCGTCGAGGCCGGCGGTGTGCTGCTGCACGGTCGCGGCGCCGTCTACCTCAAGGGCCGAATCCAAGGGAAGTTCCTCGGCTTCGAGAAGATCCGCTACACCGCGCACCTCGACACGAGCAAAGACCCGGACCTGCAGGACTTCCGCAGTAACCTCTTCGATCCCGAGCGCTTCTACCCGGTCTACGGCGACGGCAGCGTGGACGTGCAGGACGCCCAATCGCGCGGCCCGCTCTACGTACTCATCGAGGCCGACAAATCGCGCGTGCGCGTCGGCAACTTCCGCACCGGCATCGACGGCTGGGAGCTGGTCCGCTACGACCGCGCGCTGTACGGCGGCATGCTCGAGCTCGAGCGGGTCTTCGGCGGCCAGTTCGACACCCGCCTCAAGCTCTACGGCTCGTCCGAGGAGCGTTCGCTCTCGCGCCGCACCGACATGATGCGCGGCACCGGCGGCTCGCTCTTCTACCTCTCGGGCCGCGACGCGCTCGACGGCAGCGAGCGCGTCTGGATCGTGGTGCGCGACCGCGACAGCGGCATCGAGCTCGGTCGTGTCCCGATGAGCCGCAACGTCGACTACACCATCGACTACCGCGAGGGTCGGATCGTGTTCAAGGCGCCGGTCAACTCGGCCGTCGACGCCTTCTTCGTCGCCGGCCAGTCGGGCATGCCGGGCCAGCATCTGCATTGGAACGGCCATCCGGTCTTCGTGCTCGCGACCTACGAGGCGCGCGCGGCGGACGCCGTCGGCGGCAACAACGTCGGCGTCGTCGCCGAGGAGCGCGTGCTCGGCGGCAAGGTCCGCGTCGGCGGCAGCTACGTACACGAGGCGCGTGACGGCGACAACACGCCGAGCTACCAGCTCGCCGGCGCCCACGCCGAGGTGCGGATGGGCAGCAAGAGCAAGCTGCGCGCCGAGTACGCGTGGTCGAATTCGCGCGACAGCCTGGTCTCGGTCAGCGAGGACGGCGGCCTGACCTTCGGGCGGCAGCGCGATCTCGCCGACAGCGCCATCGGCAGCGCCGTCTCGGGCCACGCCGTCGCGCTGGTAATGGAGGCCGACCTCGGGGACGTCGCCAAGGCGCTCGGCCTCGCGCTACCGACGACCGACCTCAGCGGCCAGGGCGTCGTCACCGACCCGACGGTGCAAGATCCGAAGGCCAAGGCGACGCAGCAGCCGACCGCCACCGGCCAGGGCCACGTCCGCGCGCACTACCGGTGGGTGCAGCAAGGCTTCCACAGCAACGGCGTGCTCACCGAGCAGGGCCAACAGAAGGTCGGCGTCGACGCCCGCGTGGCGCTGTCGCGCGACAACGCGCTCTCGCTGCGCTACGACGGCATCCTCACCGGCGCCCGCGTCGATCCCTTCGGCAGCATGAGCCTCGGCGCGCAGAGCACGCTCGGCGCCGGCAGCGCGCTCGCCCCGCAATGGGGCAGCGGCCAGAACGCCACCTCGGGCAGCTTCTCGCCCTGGGGCCGGCACATGGTCACACTGCAGGACCTGCACCGCCTCGGCGCGCGCACGCAGCTGCTCTCGTCGGCGTCGTGGACCGCGGCCGAGGACCTGAGCGGCCAGACGCGCCACGGCGTGACGCTCGCCGAGGGCGTCAGCTACCGCGTCAGCGACCGCCTCGCGCTGCGCGGTGAGCAGCAGCTGATCCTCGGCGGCGACCCGGCGCAATACCGCAGCCGCTACCTCGACCACATGCAGACGGTGGTCGGCGTGGACTGGCGCTTGTTCGACAACCTGACGCTGACCATCGCCGAGCGCATCGGCTGGGGTGGTCAGAACGCGACGATGGCCGGCGTGCGCACGGCGCTCTCGGACACCACCAACCTCTACGTGCAGCAGCGCCTGGAAGACAGCTACCAGACCGGCCGCCCGATGAGCGCGACGGTCATCGGGGCCGAGAGCCGCTACGGCAAGGACGGCACTGGCCGCGCCTGGGGCGAGTACCAGGTCGACGCCCTGAACGCCGGCCGGATGAACCGCGCCGTGATGGGCATCGGCAAGCGCTTCGTCTTCGCCCCCGGCCTGCACCTGGACGCGGGCTACGAGCGCAGCCAGACCTTCAGCGGGCCGACCGGCGAGACCTCGCGCGACGCCCTCTCGCTCGGCGGGGAGTGGCTGCGCAGCGGCCTGTGGAAGCTGACCAGCCGACAGGAAGTCCGCGTCGACCAGGGCGACCCGGCCTTGGGCGGCGTGCGCAAGCTGCAGCTCGTCACCCTCAACGCCGCCGAGGTGCAGGTCACCCGCGAGCTGCTGCTCTTCGGCCGCGCGAACTACCTCCGCACCGAGGACCAGACCCGCGACCGCCGCGAGGCCGAGACGCTGCAGGCCACGCTCGGCTGGGCCTTCCGCCCGCTGCGCCACGATTGGCTGAACGTGGTCGGCCGCTACACCCGCTTGGTCGAGCAGCGCCCCGGTGCCGGCGACAGCGTGCTGACTGGCACCGCGGCGCAGCCGACCGACGCCGTCTACGAGCGCAGCCTGAAGCATATCTTCGCGATCGAGCCGATCGTCGAGCTGCCCTACGGCGTGCAATGGTCCCACAAGCTCGCGTTCCGCCACGCCGAGGAGTCGTTGGCGGCCGGTCCGGTCGTGGTCAGCGACACCTGGCTCGGCATCAGCCGGTTGGGCTACCACCTGACCAGCCGCCTGGACATCGCGGCCGAATACCGCCTGCTCGTCACCACGGGCAGCCACGCTTGGGAGCACGGCGCGCTCTTCGAGGCGGCGTGGATCTTCGCCCGCACGCTGCGCGTCGGCGCCGGCTGGAACTTCACGCGCTTCCAGGAGACCCTCGCCGGCGATTTCGTCCGTGACGAGGGCGGCTTCTTCCTGCGCGTGCTGGGCATGTACTAGCTGGCGGGTTCAGTCGGGTTTGACGGTCGCGGCGGCTTGGTGAATTCTGCCGTTCGCGTGAGCGAAGGGGGAGGTTGCGGATGCGTCGACGTGCAGAGGGATCGGGAGCCCGACAGGGTGCTGCGGCGAAGCGCCTCGGCTGGATCGCGGCGATCGCCCTGGCCACGGCGTCGCTCCCGGCCTGCGAGACGCAGCAGCCCTACGCCGCCTGCGATCTCGACGAGGAAGTGACCAAGACCGGCGTCTGCAGCGGCGACGGTTCGCTCGGTACCGGCACCACCAGTTGCGTCGTCACCAAGCATCCGCACTGCACCGACGGCATCTGCCTGAGCTACTTCGGCAACGGCTCGGTGTGCAGCTCGCCGTGCACCGAAGACGCCGAGTGCGGCGACGGCTTCTGCTGGGCCTTCGACAAGGACAGCAACGAGCGCTACTGCGTTCCGAACAGCCAGAAGCAATAGCGTTTTCCGCGATTCGACGGCGGATTCTCTTGCCGCCCTGAAACGAAACATGCTTTCGTGCGTCCGATGGAGGACGACCCCGGCGTCGGGAACAAACCCGCCAGGTCGCGGGTTGATGCTCGATCGGCGTGCGCCGGCCAGCGCACGGGAGGGATGCCCAGGATGCGCTCGCCCCGCGAGAAGCGCTGTTGGTTCGGCCGGATCTTCGGACTCGGCGCGGGCCTGCTCGTGGTCGCGGTCGCGCTCGCGGCGCCCGGCACACGGCGCCCGGCAATCCCGGCGCAGCTCTACACCGAGACGCAGTCGGCCGACACGGGGCTCTCCAAGGACACGCCCGTCACGATGGGCGCGTTCTCCAAGCTCGCGAAGGTCATCTCCCCTGCCGTCGTGAACCTGCACGTCACCCGCCTGCGCCGGGACGGTGTGACCGCAGGCGACACCACCGGCGGACAGATCGTGACCAGCTCGGGCACGGGTTTCTTCGTTCACGAAGAGGGCTGGATCTTGACCAGCCACCACGTCGTCGAGGGCGCCGCCAAAATCCAGGTCCGCACCGCCGACGACCGGACCTTCGAAGCGCACATCGCGGGTCTGGATCCGTTCACCGACCTCGCGCTGCTGCGGGTGCCGGACAAGGGGCCCTTCCCGGTCGCGCCGCTGGGCGACTCCGACGCGCTCGACATCGGCGAGTGGGTCGTCGCGATCGGAAACCCCTACGGACTCGGCCACACCGTCACCGCCGGCATCGTCTCGGCCAAAGGCCGCTCGACCGTGCTGCCGGGCCAGACCCGCTACGCCAGCTACATCCAGACCGACGCGAGCATCAACCCGGGCAACTCCGGCGGCCCGCTGGTCGACATCGAAGGTCGCGTGGTCGGCATCAACACCGCCGTCATCGGCAAGGCCCAGGGCATCGGCTTCGCGGTGCCGGTGAACATGGCGAAGAAGCTCCTGCCGCAGCTCGCGCGCGGCAAGATCGAGCGCTCTTGGCTCGGCATCTCGGTGGCCGAGGTCACGCCGCAGGTCGCCCGGGCCCTGCGCCTGGATCGCGCCGCCGGCGCGCTGGTGCGCGAGGTCGTCGCCGGTGGCCCCGCCGCCAAGGCCGGGTTGCGCGCGGGCGACGTCATCCTGCGCTTCAACGAGCACGAGATCCGCAACGCCAACGATCTGCCGTGGCTCGCAGCGTCCGAGGGAATCGGCAAGCGCGTCACCGTCGAGGGAACCCGCGACGGCCAAACGCTCCGTGCCACGGTGGTGCTGACGGCGATGCCGGCCCGCTTCGCCGGCACCACCGGCGAGGGTGGCGGCGTCTCCGTCGCCGCATCGGGCGAAGGCGTGATCGCCGGCCTGGGCATCCGCGCCGCGACGCTGACGCCAGAGCTGCGCAAGCGCTATCGGCTGCGCGCGGAAAAGGGCGCCCTGGTGGTTCAGGTCGACGCCGGCGGCCCCGCGGACAACGCCGGCATCCGTGTCGGCGACGTCGTCGTGCAGGCCGAGCGCCGGCCGATCCACAGCGCCGTCGAGCTCGCCACCGTCGCGGCCCTGTTCCCGGCCGGCGAGATGGTGCCGCTCTACGTCGCACGTGGCCGGCAGGCGCTGTTCCTGATGCCGCGCAAGGGTCGCTGAGGCCCAGCGCCCGCCGCGGCTACGCCTCCTCGAAGAGCCCCTGGCCCGCTGGGATGCCGTCATGGCAATCCCATCGCGGCGACTGCATCCAGCCCGGCGCCGGATGCGCATAGAAGCCCGCGCCCGTCGGGTCGCCGAGCGCAAACCCCTCGGCGCCGGGCCACGACACGGCGGCCAGATGGCCGGCGAGCGGCGCGAGGAACTCGGCGGGCGAGCGCTCTGGCGCGACGGCGAAGACGCGGAGCAGACCAGCACCGGGCCCGATCGCGGCGGCGTCGAGGCGCTCGCCGGGCGCCAACGCCCGTACCGAGACCACGAGCGCATCACCGGCGAAGACCCGACCGCCGCCGAGCGCGGCGTCGAGCCGATCGCTTTCGATGGCGAGGCGGGCGGCCGCGGCGAGTCGGAGGTCGAGACGACCGGCCGGCCACCGACGTGCGGCTGCGCCAGCCTGCTCGGCCAGGCGAGTCGCCCACGCTTCCGCGTCGGCCACCGTGCCGGCGACCCAGATCGCGCGCAGCGAGAGGCAGCCGCGACCGTCGGCGAGCAACGCGTCGTCGAGCAGCCCCTGCACGATCGCGTCGGCGCCCACAGCAGGTGGACCGACGAGCGCGCCCAACGAGACCTTGCTGCCGTGACGGCGGAGCGGCACCGACGGCGGGATGCGCGCAGCGAGCGCATCGAGTGATGCGTCGGCCCCGAACGCGACGACGGCCCCGGCACCGCCGAGCAAGGCGTTCCACGCGGCGTCGTCGGTGCGTGTCGTGCGCACGATCCGCAGTCGAGACGCGAGCGCCGGCGCGACCTGGCGGAGCAGCGCCTCGAGCGCCGGCGGTCCCTGCGGATCCCCGGATCCGGGCCGCAACCGAACGTCGAGCCCGAAGGTCAGCGCCTCCAAGCTCGCCGTCCACGCCGCGACGGGCAGATTCGAGGGCGCCACGATCACCACGGGCCCGCGCACACGGACCCGTGTGTCCGCGAGCGTCCGGGCACGCGCCACGAAGGCGTCGGCGCGAAAGCCGTCGCACCATCGCAGCAGGAGCGCCTCGACGCTGGCGGGATGCAGCCCACTCGCCGGCCCGATCGTCTCGGCCAGCGAGGCGCGCAGCGGGGCATCGGTGCGGACCCGCGCGACGACGTCGGCCGCCGCGACGAGCGCGGGGTGGTCCTGGGTCAACGGCAGATCGAGAGGCGGTGTCGACATCGCGAACCGAGGGTGGCGTCACGTTCGGAATCGAGCAAGCCGGTCATTTTTTCGAAATCCCCTCTTGCACACCCTGCCACGACCGGGTAAGAAGCCGCTCCCGACGCAGCGGCCCGCCCGCGCGTCACGCGCCGCTACCGGCGGTTTGACAAGAGGCATCGCGGACCAGCTGCGACCACGGAGGAGTGGCCGAGTGGTTGAAGGCAGCGGTCTTGAAAACCGTCGAGGTGAGAGCCTCCGAGGGTTCGAATCCCTCCTCCTCCGCCAAGAAGGGGAACAAGGGAGTCGGTCCGAGCTCGGAAGTGCCCGCCCGACTGCGAAAGGAGTGGTGGCCGAGTGGCTGAAGGCGCGCCCCTGCTAAGGGCGTGTACTCCAAAAGGGTACCGAGGGTTCGAATCCCTCCCACTCCGCCAGGACGTCCCGGCAACGGGACGATCATGCTCGGCCCCGCCCAGCAAAGGGCTCATAGCTCAATTGGATAGAGCATCGGTCTACGGAACCGAAGGTTGCAGGTTCGAATCCTGCTGAGCCCGCCACGCGATGCCTCGCTCGGAACACCCCGCGACTCCGGTCTCGGGGTGTTCTTGTATCTGGCCGCGTTCGTCCCGAGCGGGAATCGCGGCGGGAGGACACCGCGTTCCGATGGGTCCGAGTCTACCCGACGAGCACTACATGGATCTCGCGCTCGAGGCCGCCGCAGCGGCCGGGCTCGCGGGCGATGTGCCGATCGGCGCAGTCTTGGTCCACGAAGGCGAGGTCCTCGCTGTCGCCGGGAATCGGCGCGAGCAGGACGACGACCCCACCGCGCATGCCGAGATCTTGGTGCTGCGACAGGCCGGCGCCCGCCTGGGCAGCTGGCGCCTCTGCGATTGCACGCTCTACGTGACGTTGGAGCCGTGCCCGATGTGCATGGGCGCCGCGATCAACGCGCGCATCAGCCGACTGTGTTTCGCGACCCGGGACCCGAAGGCAGGCGCCGCCGTCAGTTGCTACCACCTCGGTACCGACGAGCGACTGAACCACCGGATGTTGGTCACCGAGGGGGTGCGCGGCTGGGAAGCGAGCGAGATGCTCTCTCGCTTCTTCGCCAGCCTCCGGGCGGGCAGCCGCGAGATCTGGCGCCCCGAGCCGCAGTAGCGACGCCCGTCCAACGGCGTACTGCAAGCCGATCGTAGGTCCCGATTCTCACGAATCTTCGCTAGCCGGCCCATACCGGCAGGTCCATGCTGCAGGTCGGAGCCGCCGGTGCGACTGCAATGGTCGCCGTGAGGGGCGCGGCTCGCTCCTGCTGCCGAGCAGATTGGAACCACCCTGCGTTCGTGCCTCGCCACGCCATTTGTCGTGTGCGTGCTCTGCTTCGCCTCCGTCGCCCACGCGACAGCGGGCAGTCGTGCGCTCCTCCCTGCCGCCGGGCCGGCGCTCGAGCGGGCCTTTGCTGGTCTCGAGCCGGCGCTGCGCCTCGATGGCGCGAGGCTCGAACCGGACGGCGCGACCCTCCACGTCTGCCGCGCCGCCGGTGATTGCTTCGACATCTCGATGCGAGCGCCGGGGTCGGGTTGTACCGGCCGCGACATCGGGGCTTGGTGCATCGCGACGGGGCTCGACGCCGCGGGTGCCGACGGCGAACGCATCGTCAGTGCGCTGTCGGCCACGAGCGCCGCGGAGATTTGGCAGGACGTCCAGGTGCGGCCCCCGGACGCGGACAAGCCCCACGCCCCACATCCCCCCCCGCCGCCAGGGCTCCCTCTTCCCGAGCGGGCTTCGCTCGGCGTCGCGCTGCTGCTGCTGCTGCTGCTCGGCGTGGCCGGTTGGGGCGCGGGCCGGGCGCTGACGGTGCCAGCCACCCGTGGCAGGGCCACGCTGCTGTTGGCGGCGCCGGCACTCTTGGTGGCCGCGACGGAAGCGCGCTGGGCGTGGCTCGACCTGTGGGACGCCGTGGCGTGGGTGCTGGCGTGGAGTGCCGGCTGGAGCGCCGGACTGCTCCGATGGTCCCGCGGCGCGATCGTGGCCGGCATGGTCGGGTTGCTGCTCGGAGCATTCGCCCTCGAGGGCTTGGTTCGCTTGACGCGCCCGGACGTCCCGGACGGCGCCGCGCTCGGCTTGCCGCCTTGGCACCGTCCGGATCCGACGGTCTCCAACGAGTATTCCCGCACCTGGTTCTGGGAGGTCTACGCCTGCGACTACCTGTTCGGCGAGCCGCCGGAGTGGGACCTCCCGCGCACATATCTACCGGCGCGAGGCCCCTTGCCACCCGGTACCACCTTGCACATCGGCGACTCGATGCTGCACGGCATGGACCTCTCGGGGGCCGAGACGATGACCGCCCAGTTGCGGCGCGACGGCGCCGAGCACGTGTCGCTCGGCCTGCCGGGCACGAGCCTCGACGTGTGGCTGATGGCGCTGCGACGGTTCGGCCCGGAGCTGCGGCCGAAACGGATCGTGGCGCACGTCTTCCCTGGCAACGATCTGGACGAGCTCGACGCCCCCCTCTCGTGCTGCCGAGGCGAGCCCCTGCTCGATCGCAGTCAAGCCGCGTTGCCGCCGCGTTGCCATGGTCAGGCGGGCGTGGTCGGTACCGAGGCATTCACGCTGCTGGTGCAGGCCTCGCCGGCGCCCTACCTGGTGCGCGCGCTCTCTCCCCACAGCCGCGCGGCGCGCCACTTGCGCCGACTCCTGCGTCCGCGCCACGACCGCCGACTCCCGCCCACGAAGCGGCTCGCCGCCTACGAAGCCACCCTCCGTCGCTTCATCGTCGAAGCCCGCGCCATGGGGGCCGAGGTGCACCTGGTGGTGATGCCCGACCGCGACGTCCTCGAGGGCCGCACGCCCGAAGAAGGTCCGTCGGGACGCCTCAAGCGCCGACTGCATCGGGTTGCGCATCAGCTCGGCGTGCCCGTGCACGACGCCTGGGCCCTGTTCACCGACATCCCGGAGTCCGACCGAACGGCGCTGTTCCAGAGCGAGATCGAGCACGACATCCACCTCTCGGCGGTCGGGACGGCGATGGTCGCGGATTGGCTGCGGCCGCGCTTGAACCGCCCCCCGGCCGCGCAGCCGCCGCGGACCAGGCCCTGAGCACGACGCGCGCGGCAGGGTCTTGCAAGGCGCGCCCGATGGTCCTAGACTCCGCGCCCGCCCTGGCCAAAACCGGGGCACCCGAGGGCTGCGCGCCCGTGGGACCAAGGAGAGCTGTCCGAGTGGTTGAAGGTGCCTGACTCGAAATCAGGTGTGCCGAAAGGTACCGGGGGTTCGAATCCCTCGCTCTCCGCCGCGCTCAGCGCTGACAATCGACCGGTTGACGCGACCCGCCACGAATCCGGCCCGACCGGATGCCCCGGAGAGATGTCCGAGTGGTTTAAGGTGCTCGCCTGGAAAGCGGGTGTACGCCAAAAGCGTACCCGGGGTTCGAATCCCCGTCTCTCCGCCGAGGCGGGGCGCGCCCAAGCTCGACCGGTTGTTCAGACGCTGGCAGACATCGCGAAGTCGTGGGTAGGGCGGACGGCAACGGCGGCGTTGTGAACCCCGCCAGGTCCGAGAGGAAGCAACGGTAGCGACAAAGTCGTGTGCCGTCCGCCCTGCCCACGACTCCGACGTCGAAGCCGAGGCCGCCGGTTGCCACCGCGCGGCCTTCGTGCTTTTTGTCGGGCGCCAGCCGTTCGAGTGCCATCGCTTCGGAGCCGCCCATGTCGTACGTCGTCCTCGCCCGCAAGTACCGTCCACAGGATCTGGACGCGCTGGTCGGTCAGGAGCACGTCGAGCGGGCGCTGCGCAACGCCATCGCGATGCAGCGGGTCGCTCACGCGATGCTCTTCTGCGGCGCGCGCGGCACCGGCAAGACCTCGACCGCCCGCATCCTCGCTCGAATGCTCAACTGCAAGGACGGGCCGACGGCGACGCCGTGCGGCGAGTGCGCGGCGTGCGTCGAGATCGCCGCCGGCACCGCGATCGACGTGCACGAACTCGACGCCGCCAGCAACCGCGGCATCAACGAGATCCGAGAGCTGCGCGAAGGCGTCGGCTACGCCCCGGCGCGCGACCGTTACAAGGTCTACATCATCGACGAAGCGCACATGCTGACGACGGACGCCGCCAACGCGTTCCTCAAGACCCTCGAGGAACCGCC
>JBEARB010000203.1:0-3442 GCA_041163625.1 Pseudomonadota bacterium
AGGCTCGGCAGCGCGAGGGGCGTTTCGCCATCACCCTGCCGCCCAAGGCTGCGATCAGCCGCTTCGCGATGAAGATCTCGGGCAGCTGGATGGAGGGCGAGGTCGTCGAGAAGCAGCGTGCCCGCCAGGTCTACGAGGACTTCCTGCACCGCCGACAAGACCCCGCCATCCTCGAGCAGGACGCCGGCAATACCTTCCGCGCCCGCGTCTTCCCGATCCCGCCGAGCGGCGACAAGGAGATCGTCGTCTCGTTCTCGCAAGAACGGGCCGACCCGAAAGAGCCGTTGCGCCTCGCGCTGCGCGGCCTCGGCAAGCTCGGCGAGCTCGGTCTGCACGGCTTCGTCCGCGACGGCGAGCGCGACAAGGACGCGCCACGGGTGCATGCCGCCCATATCGTCCGCAAGGACTTCACGCCGACGGTCGATTGGCTGCTCTACCCCGACCGCGTCGATGAGAGCACCGAGGCGCTGCGCAACGCCAACCTCACGGTCACGCGGGTCCAGGTCCGCGGCAAGGAGCGCGAGCAGGGCTTCGGCAAGGTCGTCGTCTTGGTCGATACCTCGGCCTCGCAGGCGCCGGCGTGGGAGGCGCGCCTGCAGCAGTTGGCGGCGGTGGTGCGCTACGTCGGCAGCCACGGTGGCAGCGAGGTCGCGGTCGTGGCGTTCGACCAAACCCGCGAGGCCATCTACCGCGGCGCGCCAGGCGGCTTCGGCGACAAGCACCTCGCGGCGTTGCGAGCGCGCGCTCCGCTCGGCGGCACGGATCTGGGCGCCGCGCTCGACCACGCCGGCACCGTCGCCGCGAGCTTCGGCGCCACCTCGCGCGTGGTGCTGCTCTCGAACGGCGTCGCCACGCTCGGCGAGCTCGACGCCGGCCGTCTCGGCGCGCGCGCCGCGAAGCTGGCCGAACAGGGCGTGGTCCGGCTCGACACCGTCTGCTCCACCACCGCGCGCGACGTCGAGGCGCTGCACGCGGTCGCGACCGGTGGACTACCGCACGCCGGCGTGCAGCTGCAGCTGGCGTCGGGCGAGCAGGAGCCGGACCTCGCCGCGCTCGGACGCAGCACGCTGGCGCCGATCGACGTGGCGGTCGCGGGAGCGGGCTGGGTCTGGCCGACCCGGCTCGAAGGTCTGCAAGACGGCGACCACGCGCTGGTCTACGCCGAGATTCCCGAGGCCGAGCCGCTGCGGCTGACGCTCTCGGGCGGGATGGTGGCGTCGCTGGAGCCCAAGACGCGCTCGACCATCGAGCCGCTGCTGCGCCGCGCGTGGGTGCGGGCGCGGATCGAGCTGCTGCTCTCGGGCGCGGGCGCGACCTCGGACGAGCAACGCGCGACGCTGCGCGCAGAAGCGCTGCGGCTCTCGGTCAAGCATCGCGTCCTGTGCGAGTTGACGGCGCTGCTGGTGCTGGAGACCGAGTTCGACTACACGCGCTACCACATCGACCGCAAGGCGCTGGCCGACATCCTGACCATCACCCACGGCGGCGCCGCCGTGCTGCGGTCGCGCGAGCAGCTCGCCGAGTTGCTCGAGGACGGTCGCGTCGCCAACGAGGTCGTCGAGAAGGTCGGGGCCCGAGGCAACGCCGAGCCCGGAGCCCCGTTGGCCGCGCCGCCAGCGCCGGCACCAACGGGCGGAACGGTGGAGAAGGTGACGACGGGGCGTCCGTCCCGCGACGACACACGCGAAGTCAACCCGGAGGAGCAGAAGAAGTCCGTGGAATCGATCGAACGGAAGGCGATTGCCGGCGAACGCGTGCGAGGTAGCGCCGCGTCCAGGCTCTTCGCCGCACCGGATGACGACAAGGACAGCATCGTCGAGGCCAAGCGCTACGGCGAAGGGGAACACGAGTTGGCACTTCGGGCGAGTGCCAAAGCTTCCAGACTTGCCGCCGCGCCCATGGCCAGCAAGAAGAAGCTCGAGCACAAGCTGCGCCTGCGCCTGACGTTGCGTCCGCTCACCTTCCGCGATGCGATCGATCAGTCCATCGACAAGGTGGTGACGCGCAAGACCCCGGCGCTGCGGCGCTGTGCGGAGAACCATGTGCGCGCCCATGGCGGCGGCAACCTCCGCGCAGAGTTCCGCATCACGGTCGGCACGGCTGGAACGGTGACCGAGGTGAGCACGACGAACATGCCCGCCGACCTCGAGGAATGTGTCGCGATCAAGCTGCGGCGCATCCGCGGGCTCCCCTTGCTGCCGAGCCCGCGTCCGGCGACCTACGAATTCCTGCTCTCGAATGACGACGCCGAGACGGCCGAGGAAACCGACGGCGTCACCATCTTGCCGCTCGGTGCAAAGGATGCCGACTCCGACGCGATCGACGGGTACGCGGCGGGGCATGCCTACGGCGCGCGCTGGTGCTACCGCGCGCTGCCGGCGCAAGAGCGCTTCCGCGAGCTCGAGGGTCGGCTGCAGCTGACGGTCGACGTCGATCGGAAGGTGACCAAGGCCACCGTGACGGGCCTCCCGCAGCAGCTCGAACAATGTGTTCGCAAGTCGCTGCTGCATGTCGACGGGTTCGAGCGAGCGAGCCTGGTCGTCGCGAAGGCTGCGACGCGCGAGTACCGGCTGGTGTTCAACGATCCGACCGCCAAGCGCGAGCGTCCCAGCCCGGCACAGATCGCAGCTTGGCAGCGTCGACACGACGAGGTGACGGCCGATCGACTCGCGCGGCGCATCTTCGCGGCGCGCGTCGGCGTCCCGGACACCCACGGACACGTCGCTGCGTTCGAGCAAAAGCTGCTGCAAGCCGCCAACTTCGACTGGGACGGCGTGCAGACGGGCTGCGTCGCGCAGGCGCTGGAGCGCAAGTCCGGTCCCCTGAGCTTGGAGCTGCGGCTCGTCGTCGATGCGAACGAGAATATCCGCGGCTGGCAGCTCACCTCGGACGACGAGTCGCTGCGCACCTGCGCCCACGCGGCGCTCGCCGAGCCCGCTTTTTCGGTCGGCGCGGACAACGAGCGCCGGAAGCTGGACCAGGACCGCGAGAAGGCGGCCCTGCCGCCGACGGTTCGCTCGCTGCGTTGGACCTGGGCGCGTGGCAAATCCCCCGAAGCTCCGACCGAGCCGCAGCCGCTCGCCGCCGAGGCCATCGCCGGCTTGGTCGCGAACTTCGACGTCGTCCGCGAGCAACATCGCTTGGAGCGCGAGCGCCGCTCCGCCGTCGAGCGCCGCGAGGCCGAACTGGGCCTCTTGCGGGGCGCCGCTGTCGCCCTGACCCCGGCCGAGCGCAAGGCCGCCCGGGCAGAGAAGGAGGCCACGCTGGTTGGCCGCGAGGGGCTCCAAGGCCAACTGCGCGCGGTCCACGATGCGATCGCGGCGGGCCGCACCGCAGACGCCGTCGACCTCGCCTGGAAGTCGCGTCATGCCTCTGCCACCGACGTGCTGGCGCTGGTGGCGCTGGGCGACGCGCTGCTCGCGCAGGGCGACAAGGTGCGCGC
>JBEARB010000204.1:0-5881 GCA_041163625.1 Pseudomonadota bacterium
TCGAGGGTCGGCAGCGCGACCTCCCCGTCGATGCCGGCCAAGCCGTAGTCCTTCTCGAAGACGGCGGGGCGCGCGAACACCGCCCAGCGCGCGTTGGGGAGCTGCTGCGAGAGGGCGGAGATCTGGGCGACGACCTTGGGCCGGTCGGCGAGCGGGACCTCCTCGATGGCGTCGAAGAGCAACCAAGTCTGCGCGGCCGCGAAGAGCTCGCGGAACGACTGCCGGCGATCGACGTCGCGGTCGACGCCGACCTGTCGCTCGATGGCGGCGAGCACGGCGTTGCCTTCCCCGCCTGCCGCGAGACGCGCTGCGACGTCCGCGTTCAGGTCCACCCGGAACACCAGCGCCTGACCGCAGACCATCGCCTCGATGGCGCGTGCCAGGGTCGACTTGCCGACGCCGCCGCGGGCGGTGACGAGCAGGTGCTTGACCTCGCCCTTGACCATGCGCCGCACCAGCTCCTCGTCGGTGAGCGTGGCGTCCTTGCCGCCCGGCAGCTCCTTGGGCCAGCGCCTGACGTGCAGCGTGTTCATGAAGTAGCGCAGCTCGTCGACCGCCTTCTTCTGCGCGGCGGTCTTCTCGGCGCACTTCGGCGCGTAGCCGACGGTCGGCTGCGCAACGAACTCCTGCAGCGACTTCGGTCCGCAGCCGGTGAGCAGCAGCCCGAGCGCGGCGGTCAGCAACGCGGCCGCGGTGAGGGGCTGGCGGCCGGAGGTTCGGCCGATCGGAGAGGTCCGGGTCTGCATGGTCAGGCTCCTTGGTCCGGGCTGGCGGCGTGCGCGCGGCCCCGTCCGTTCTACTTGCCGATCGACTTCGCGACCACGTCGAGGCTGCCGGTGACGCAGGCGTTGGCCTTGGCCTCGGCCGCCCAAGCGCGCGCCTCTTCCACCATCTGGAAGCGCCGCGACGCGGTCGGCAGGCCCTCGATCACGTGATCCAACCCGAGCGCGAGCTTCTCCCCCGAACCGCAGAGCGTGTTCAGCGCCGGACCGAAGCAGCGCTGCACCAGCGGCTGGCCCATCAGGAAGCGCACCGTCTCGGCGTTGCGGAACAGCTCGGGGTTCTTCTCGACGAGGCTGCAATCGCCGGCGGCGCCGCGGGCCATCTCGCTGTTCAGCCAGCGGGCCGCGAACAGCGCGCTGGTGCGCGGGTCGAAGAAGCGCCAGCGACCGTCCTCGCCGAAGCCGTCGCCGGTCTTCTCGAAGACGACCGACTGCAGCGCCTTCTCACAGACCTGGCGACGACGCTGCGGATCCGAACCCGAGACGCCGGCGTCCACGGCGGTCCAGCCGTACTCGGGGTCGATGCTCTTCATGCAGTCGAGGACCTCGAGCATCGGCTCGCCGGTGCCGGATTTCTCGCGGAAGAAGCGGACCATGCGGTCGACCATGTCGAGCGCCTCGCGCTGGCCCCAGTTCATCCGATCGAGCTCCTTGCGCAGGCGCAGCGAGACCAGGGCCTGATGGGCGTCCGCGTAGGAGTCCACGCCGCTGCCGCCGACCTCGGTCGAGAGCTTCCGCAGCACGTGGATGTCGCGGTACGTGGCCATGTAGGGGTAGATGCAGCGGTCACCGAGGGTGCGCTTCAAATCCAGGCCGTAGCGCTTGAGGAACGCGACGAAACTGGCGCGATCCTGCTCGCTCTTGGCGATGCCGGCGACGACCTTGTCGGCGCGCTCGCAGTCGACGAGTTGGATCTTCACCACCGAGTCGACGTCGCCGAAGCCGTAGAACGGCACCAACACGGCCGGGCGGGCCAGGATCACGACCTGCGCGGTCTGGGGATACGCCTGACGCAGCTTGGCGAGGGCGATGTTGACCTTCGGGCGGGCCAGCAGCTCGACCTCTTCGATCGCGTCAGCGAGCAGCAGCCAGCGGTGGCTCTTGAGCAGCTCGTCCAGGCGCTGCTGGCCCTCGATGTCGTTCTTGAGCCCGAGCTGGCGAGCGATGACGCGGATGACCGGATTACCGCCGCCGTTGTCGCCAGCCTGCGCGACGTCCTTGTTGAGATCGACCGTGAACACGGGCAGCGTGCCGCAGGCCTGGGCGTGAATCGACTTGGCGAGGCGCGTCTTGCCGAGGCCGCCACGGGCCTCGACCATCATGAAGCGCGACTTGCCGGAGACCAGCGCTTCGACGACCGCACCCTCCTGCACGACCTTGGCGCCCTGCCCCGGCCAGCGCTCGACATCGAAGCTCGGCGTGAAGTAGCGGCCGGCGTTGACGTCCGCGCGGTGCTCGTCCGCGATTGCACGGCACGTGCGGGCGTAGTCGAGCTCTTCGCTCTTCTGCAGGTAGCCGAGCAGGTTGCTCGAGCAGCCCGAGAGCGCGGTCGCGGCCGCGAGGGCGGCGACGGGAAGGAGGGTCTTGAGGATCGCAGTTTTACGCATGGCGTCAGGGTCTCCGGTGTCCGAAGTCACGATGAAGGGCCGGGTTCTACCGCCAAACGCCGCCTTTTTGAAGCGGTGACAGCGGCGAGACGCGCGGTCCGACGGCGAGGGCCGCGCTTCGCGCCGGCAGCCGCACGCCGAGTTCGCCGCCGTCCAGCGTGGGGGTCTCGAGCTCCGGCTCGCCCAGGACCACGCGCCAGCCTCTCGGCAGCACGAACAGCGCGTCCTCGGCGCCATAGGCGAAGAGCGCGACGTGCGCGGCACGACCTTCGCCGACGCCGAGTCCGAGCCCTTGCCCCGCGATCGGCGCGATCCGCGCCCGCGCATGCCCCGAGCGCCACGCTGGCGCGAACCAATGCCGACGGGCCTGCAACCACGCGGCGTGCCAAGCGACCAGGGGCGCCTCGCATCGCCGGGCGTCCCAGTCGAGGTGGCCGGCGGCGTCGTCGCGATCGTAGGCGTTGTCGACCCAAGCGCCTCCGACGCTGCGGCTGCGTCCGAACGATTGCCCCGCCTGCAGGAGCACCGGGCCGCGCGTGGCAGCGAGAAACGCCGCGGCGAACCGGAGGGCCCGCCGAGCCGCCGGCGGGAGCTCCTCGCCGGGCCCCGCGCCGACCGCGCGCCGGGCGAAGTCGCCGAGCGTGGCGCCGTCGTGGCAGGCCAGATACGAGACCGAACGACTCGCCTCCGGGAGCCAGCCGCCGAATCGCCACGCCGAGCCTTCGAGCGCCGCAGCGACGACGTCCGCGGGCACGTCGCCGCGGCCGAACATCAGCCCGGGCGCGCCGGGGTGCTCGCCCTTGACGAGATTGCGGTAGCGGTCGTTCCAGACGGCGTAGCCTTGCGCTGCCACCGCATCGGGCCGATAGGCCGCCATCGACCAGGGCTCGGCCGAGAGCCAAATCGCAGCGTCGTGCGCCTTCGCGCGTGCCGCCACCGCCGCGAGCGCGTCGTCGCCGAGCATCTCACCGAGGTCGAGGCGCAGCCCGTCGAAGCCGAAGTCGCCGATCCAGCGGTCGACGGCCGCCAAGATCAGCGCGCGCATCTCGGGATGGTCGGCGTCGAGATCGTTGCCGCAGCCCGAATGCGATCGCCGCGCGCCGGAGCCATCTCGGTGGAAGTAGCCGCGCGGCGGGGCTCGATCGGCCGCCGCGTGCTGACCCGGGTCGAGGAGCAGCAGCGGGTTGCGATCGTGCAGGCTGACGTGGTTCCAGACCACGTCGAGCACGACCGAAAGGCCGGCCTCGTGCAGACCGTCGACCATGGCGCGCACGTCGTCGGCTGGGTCGTGGAAGCTGCCGTCCGCACCGACCCCGACGAAGGCGCCGGGCGCGGTGGACGCGAAGGCGGCGGTGTAGCGGGCGCTCGCGGCGAGCAGGAAGCTCGGCATGTAGCCCCAGTGGTTGGTCCGCTCGCCTTCGTCCCAGGGGAAGCTGGCCAGGGGCAGCAACTCGACGGCGTCGGCGCCGAGCGCGCGGGCGTGGCGCGCGCCCCCGACCGCGGCCGGGTGCGTCTCGCAGAGCCCGAGGTAGGTCCCGGGAGAGACCGCGCCCGCGCTCGGATGCCAGGTGGCGTCGCGCACGTGCAGCTCGACCACGACCGCCGCTTCCGGGTCCACCGGCCGACGCGGTGGGCGAGGCCGGGGCGCGGCGGGTACCGTGCGGACCGACCACGCCTCGTTGCCCGGGGCGTGCCGGCGCGCCACCGCGAGGGACCACGGATCCGGGATCTCCGCGGACCCCCACGGGTAGTGGACGCGGTACCGATAGTAGCGCTCGCCGCCCGCGCCCTCGCGCCGAAAGAGGCCGGCGTTCGCGTCCAGGCAGCGCATCCCGAGCGCGCGTTGGCCCGGCCCGTCGGGATGCTCGCGCAGCAGCAGCTCCACGGACTCGGCACCGGGCGCCACCAGCGTGAAGCGATCGCGAGCCGCGTCGTAGCCGCGCGCGCAGTTCACGGTGCCCGCTCCCACGCGACCGGCGTCAGCAACCAACAGGCGTAGGGAGGCAGGTCGAGCAGGAGCGCGTCGGCACCTCCCACGTCGATCGGCTGAACCGGCGCGAGGTCGATCGCGAGCGCGCCGCCGAAGCGCGCGTCGGCGCTGCAGAGGAGCGGCTGCCAAGCCCCCGCCCCCGGCACGCGGACCGGCACCTGATCGTGACGCAGATCCGAGAAACTCGCGACGACCAGCACCGGCGGTGCCTGCTCGTCCGGGTCGCAGCGCAGGAAGCTGTAGACGCTGCGATCGGCGTCGTCGGCGTCGATCCAGCGCAGCCCGCCTTCGACGGCGTCACCACGGTGTAGCGCCGGCAGCGTGCGGTAGGCGTCGTTCAGCGCGCGGACCAGCTCGCGCACGCCGCGCCCGACCGGCGTGTCGAGCTCGGCCCAACGCAGCGCGACGTCGACGTTCCACTCGCGGTCGTCGCCGAGCTCGGCCCCCATGAACAGCAGCTTCTTGCCGGGCGAGGTCCATTGCCAGCACAGCAACGCCCGCAGCTGCGCGGCGCCGTCCTGCCACGGACCGGCCATCTTGCAGATCAGCGCGCCCTTTCCGTGCACCACCTCGTCGTGCGAGAGCGGCAACACGAAGCGCTCGGCGAAGGCATACGTCGAGGCGAACGTCATCTCGTGGTGGTGCCAGCGCCGGTGCTCGGGCGCACGACGCAGGTAGCCGAGCGTGTCGTGCATCCAGCCCATGTTCCACTTCAGGTCGAAGCCCAGGCCTGCGTCGGGCGGGCAGAACGGCGGCGGCGGCGGGCCGGTGACCGCAGCGAAAGCGGTGGATTCCTCGGCGATTCGCAACACCCCGGGGTGACGCGCTGCCAGCGTGCGGTTGATGTCCTGCAGCAGCGAGATCGCGTCGTAGTTCCAATTGCCGCCATCTCGGTTGGGCAGCCAGCCGCCCTCGGGCCGCGAGTAGTCGAGGTAGAGCATCGAGGCGACGGCGTCGAAGCGGAGCCCGTCGACGTGGAATTCCCGCGCCCAATGGCAGGCCGACGCGAGCAGGAAGCTGCGCACCTCGGGCCGTGCGTAGTCGAAGACCAGGGTGCCCCAGTCGGGATGCGCGCCGAGCCGCGGGTCGGCGTACTCGAAGAGCGCGGTCCCGTCGAAGTGCTGCAAGCCGTGCTCGTCGCGCGGGAAGTGCGCCGGCACCCAATCGATCAGCACCCCCACGCCCCCGCGATGCAGCGTGTCGACGAAGGCGCGGAAGTCGTCGGGATCGCCGAAGCGCGCGGTCGGTGCGAAATACCCGGTCACCTGGTAGCCCCAGCTCGGATCGTAGGGATGCTCGAGCGGCGGCAGCAGCTCGACGTGCGTGAAACCGAGCGCACCGACGTGGTCGAGCAACGGCTCGGCGAGCGCGCGCCAGCCGAGGAATCCGCCCTCGGCGTCGCGCATCCAAGAGCCTGCGTGCAGCTCGTAGATGCTGATCGGTGCGTCGGGCGCCTGCCGAGCGGCGCGGCCACGCATCCACGCGGCGTCGCGCCAGCGGTG
>JBEARB010000205.1:0-14220 GCA_041163625.1 Pseudomonadota bacterium
CTTTCGGCCCGATGATCTCGATGCCTTGCAGCGGTAGCACGTTGTGGCCGCTGGCGATCGGCGCGACGAAGAGCTCGTCACCGACGGCGAAGGGCAACGGCAGCCCCGGCAGGCAGAGGTAGTGCGAGCCGGAGCCGAGGTCGCCGAGCAACTCGAGCTTGTGGCAGCCGTCGGGCGAGCTGATCACGTCGAGCAGGGTGTGGGTGCCGGCCGGGATGCCCTCGAAGACCAGGTCGGCTGCATCGCCACCCGGGACGCAGCCGGGCTGAGCGACCGGGTCGACGCCGGTCGGCGCCGGGCTCCACAGCGGATGATCGGCCCAGGTGGCGCTGCCCTCCTCGGCGACGATGCGGAGCAGCCGACCCGAGAACGCGCTCGGTCCCTCGGTGCCGGTCAACGCCGAGGCGCCGGTCTGGCTCGGGTACTCGCTGGTCCGGTAGGCCACGATCTGCTTGGGCACCCCGGTCCCATCGACGAGCAAGACCTCGCAGGGTCGCGAGCCGGCCTGACCGAGCACGCGCCCCGGTCCGAGCAGCAGCACGCTCGCCGCGCCGAAATGGCTCTCCCGGAAGGCCAGGTGCGGCACCGGCAGCGTGGCGTCGCAGTCGAACTGCACGGTCTCGCGCAGCCGCCGCACCCGCACCGCGCGGACCTGCCCGGTGGCGTTGCCGAAGAAGACCTGCCCCGCCACCCCCGGGAACGCCGCCGGATTGAGCGGCGGCGCCGCGGACGCGTCGGTGCCGACCAAGGGCGAGCCGTCGACCGAGAAGGTGTCGTTGAAGTCGATGAAGCGGGTCTGCGCATCGTCGGCGTCGAAGTCCTGCACTGGCGACGGGACGGTGCCGACGAAGGGCTGCGGCGCGCGAATCGTCGGCCCGCAGGCGTCGAACATCTCGCAGCAGCCGGTCGCGCCGAGGCTGGCGAGCACGACTGCGAGTTGGAAGAAGACAGCGCGCTGGTTCATCACGGCACCTCGATTTCGGCGACGATCTTCGTCTGACCGGGCTTGGACAGCATCACCTGGTATTGCGTGACCACGGGCACCTTGCCGTCCTTGCGCCAGATTCGCACTTGCGCCCAAGTCTCCGCCACGAGCTTGTTGCTGGTCGCGCCGTAGTAGTGCAGCCAGATCGTCCATTTGCCCGAGAGCTGCTGGTAGGCCACGAAGCGCTCGGGTCCGTAGCCACCGGTCAGGTCGGCGTAGAGCTCGCCGAGGCCGTTCTGCAGCTTCTTGTGCTTGTAGTTGGCCGTCTCGCCGGTCGGCGCCTTGACGTGCAGGTCGATGTCGGTGGCGTTGGTATTCCAGGTCACCGTCACTCGCATGGCGGCGTCGGGCAGGGTGAGCCCGTGCGTGGCGATGCGACTCTTCAGCAGCCCGGCGAGCGGATGGTCGGGCTCGTTCTCCAGCAAGCCGAGCGCGAACTCGGCGTACTCCTGCCGCACCACCTCGGCCATGCCCTTGAACTTGGCCGGCCAGCTGCCCTGCAGCGCGATCTCGTAGCCCAGGATGGCGAGCGCCGGGCGCGTCTCCGCCACCGAACCTGCGAAGTCGCGCCAGCTCTGCGGCTCGAAGGGTCGGCGCAGCAGCACCGCGAAGAGCAGCTCGCTCGCGATCGTGCCTTCGCCCCAGCCCGCGATGCGGTAGCCGATGAGGCGAGCGAGCTCGTCGTCGGCCGGGGCGCGCTCGAGCAGCGTCGAGATCGCCCGCACCGCGCCGGGCACGTCCGCCGAGGCCAACCGCGCCTCGGCCTCGGTGGTGAAGGGCGCGATGAGGCCGAAATCTTCGCTCTTCAGCGCGTCGGCGTAGGCCACGGTCACGTCCGCCGCCGGTCGCCCCGCCCACGGCAGCGCCGGCAGCGCCAGCTCCAGCGACGATTTGCCCACCGTCACCAGCTGCGCCAGCCAACCCGCCTCGGCCACCTTCGGCAGGCCGAACGATTTGCCGTGCTCGGTCAGTACGCCGACCAGCCGCGACCAGGTCGAAAAGGCCTGCGCGCCGAGCTTGGTCGCCGCCGCGATCGCGACCGCCATCGTCTGACCCGAGAGCTTGGTGTTCTCGGCGCCGAAATCGTACTTCTGCCAAGCCGCGTCGTCCTCGAGCAGCAAGAAGCTCGAGATGGCGTTGGCGATGCGGTAGTGCTGCGCCAACGCGAGCGCCAGGCCTTCGAGCGCCGGGGCGCCGCCCGCGAGCAGCTGCGCGACCGCGATCTCGCCCCAGGCGCGCGGCGCCAGCTCGCCACCGGGCACCAAGCTCACCGGTACCTCCAACGTGGCGGCCTTGCCGTCGGGCAGCACGCCCTCGAGCACCACCTTCGCCGCGCCGCTGCCGCTGAGCGGGCCGGCGAGCGTGACGCTGCCGCCGGGGTAGAGGGTGCCGAAGCCGCCGGCGAGCAAGACGTCGTCGATCTGCGCGCCGCCCTCGGCCGCCGCCACGACCTTCGCCGCCGTCAGGCGCATCCCCGCCGATTGGTGCGCCTTCGCGCACGTCGGCAACGAAGCGCCGTTCAGGCATTCGAAGACCGCACCGCCGGCGCCGGCGAGTTGGTTCAGCAGAGCCGTATTCTCGGGCCCGATGCCGAGGCGGTAGCCGAAGAAGCGTGCCTTCCAGGGCGATTCGCTCTGCCAGCGCGCGAGCACGGCGCCGTCCTGACGGTCGCCCCAGGTCAGCGACGCGTCACCGAGGACGAAGACGTCGATGGTGGCGTCGTCGGCGCTGGTGGGGGCCAGCGCGGCCGGCGGCTTGGCGAGCGTGCGCAGGGCGGCGCCCAAGTCGCTGCCGCCCTCGAGCAACACGCCCTCGAACGCGGCCTTCAGCGCGGCGCGCCCGGCTTCGTCGTTGCTGATCCAACCCTGCGGCCCGGCCAGCTCGCCCGGCTTGCTACCGGCGCCGAGCCAGCTCGCGCCCACGTCGTAAGCGACGACGGCGAAGCCCTTCAGCGCCGGCGATGCCTGCAAGATCGCCTCGGCGAGCTGCATCGAGACGTCGAAGCGGGCCGGATGCGCCGAGCGCGAGGTGTCGATCAGGAAGACCGCGTGCGCCGCGCCGCCGACCGCCGTCTTGGCCGCCTCGGGCAGCTCGGGCCGTACGCGCACCAGCGCCACGTTCTTGCCGAGCACGGGGTCGGTTCCGGCGAGTACGTCGGCCGTGTCGCTGCCCTGGAGCGGCGCGAAGCGGAAGGCGAGCTTGCCGTTGCCGAAGCTCGGATCGTCCGGGTTCAGCTCGCCCTTGGCCTGCCAGCGCGCGAGGTAGCCGGCGGGGCCGGACTCCTCCTGCACGCCCGGCACGCCGCCGATCGACGCGGCGGCGCCGATCCACGCCTTCTTCGCGTGCAGCAGCAGCGAGAGGTTGCCGACCTTGCCCTGCGGTAGCGGGAAGGTGAGCTCGTGCACACGCCCGATGGTGCCCTCGGCCGCGCCCGGAACCTGCGCCTGCAGCGTCGGCAGCGTCTGCTCGTACGCAACCAGGATGCGCTGGTAGCCCTTGCCGACCAGCGGGAAGACCTTCGCCATGAAGGTGCCCGGCGCGACTTGCTCGACCAACGCCGGGTCGATCTGCTTCTCGGTCTCGCCCTCGTAGGCCTGCGTCGCCTGCACGTTGCGCTTGATCTTGGCGATCTTGGGCACGCCCCAGGCGGCGGAATCGATGGACTGGACGACGTCCGACGGCGCCTGCTGCACCAGCTTCACGGCCGCGTCGGTGTCGACGCCGGCTCCGTCGCCGAAGAACGCCGGCTCCTTGCCCGTCAGGCCCGGGAACATCGCGAAATAGCTGATGCTCGCGTCGCCCGGCAGGACGTAGCGGAACGAGCCCTCCACCGTCTCCGGATGCGGGTTGTAGAAGATGTGGTCGATCAGCACGCGCGCCCGCAGACCCTCGACCTTCATCGTCACGCGCATGTCGACGAGCTCGAGCGTCTCGCCGCCGCCGAGGTTCACGCTCGTGATCGGCGGCGCGGGCGTCTTCTGCTGCCAACGCACCGAGGGGTCGTCGCCACCGCCCGCGTCAGCGGACGCGTCGGCGCTGTCGCCGGCCATGCTGATGTCGCTCCCGGTCGTGTCGGCTTCACCCCAGCCGCCCCAGCCGCCGCCGGTGTCGCTCATCGCCGCATCGGCGCCGCCGCTCCACGTGTCGGCGGAAGCGTCACCGCCAGCGCCCGTATCGCTCGTCGCCGCCGCCCCGCTGGTGTTGCCCCAATCGCCCCAGCCGCCGCCGGTACCCGAATTGCCGGAATCCGCACCGCAGGCCGAGGCGGTCACGGCCACGAGCCCGATCACGGCCCACCACAGACCTCCGCGCACCCCGCGCCGCACCGACTCCATGCTCCGATTTCGCATCGCTTCCTCCCGACGGTCTCCGCTCCCCATCTGCTGGCCCTAAGGAGCGAAGACCGTGCCAACCGCGGAGAAAAAAATTTTTAATGCTTGTTTTCATGCTGTTGCAATACATCTCGGGGTGACACGACGCTCACGCGATTGTCGAATCATCCCGATATGTCGAATTTCTCAACACTCACCTGCATTCGAGAACTGTCGGGCCTATCAGCCCGCCACACGCCGTCGGTGACGGGTGGGAGAGAGAGAATATGGTGTTGGCGGCGGGCTGCGGCACGACGTCGGTCTCGAGCGGCGGCGGCGGCGCGACGACGGATACGGCGGGCGGCTCGGACGCCACGGGTGACGTGGGTGGCGGCAGCGACGCGGCAGCGGTCGACGCGGCGGCGGACACCGGCAAGACCGAGGACACCGCGACCGGCGAGGACACGGGCAAGGCCGAGGACACCGCTGCCGAGGACACCGCCGCGGACGCGGGCACCACCGAGGACAGCACCGACACCGTCGCGGACACGACGACGACCGACACTGTGGCGGACACGACCACGCCGGACGCGGTCGCCGAGGATACGGGCGGCAGCGATGCGACCGACGACACCGCCGACACGACGCCGGCGCCGGTCTGCGGGGCGGACGAGATGATGGTCGGCCAATTCTCGGAGTGGTGCGGCAAGGTCAGCGTCCACACCGACAAGGACGGCAAGTGGGTCGTCGACAGCGACTGCAGCAGCGGCTGCAACCAGAACCCGCTGAACTACTGCAAGAAGTTCTACCCCGAGGCGACCTCGGGCGTGCCGATGACGGTGACGCCGGAGGACAAGCCCTTCACCAACGCCGGCTGCAGCCAGACCTACATGGGTCCGGGTCTGAAGCAGAGGGCGTGCTGCGTCGACATCACGCCTCCCTAGGCTCGACCGCGGGTGGGGCGACGCGCGCCTCGCCCGATGCCGCCTGCCGACCCCGGCCCGAGCGCGTCTCCGGCCGGGGTCGCTTGCATCGGGGCAAGGCATAGGCGAGCGTTCGCGGCCATGAGCAGTCCCGCCCGCGACTCGGCTCCGTTCGCCCGCTTGGTCGGCGTCGTGGTCGGACTCTTCGTCGTGGCTTGCTGGCTACCGGTGCTACAGGTGCCGTTTTTCTGGGACGATCGCGGCACGCTGCTCGACAACGCCTGGCTGTTCGGCCCCCTCGACGCGTTCTTCCGCGAGAGCCTGCGACCGCACCTCGGCCACCTGCAACCACTGACGTGGTGGTCGTTGCGGGCCGATCGTGTGCTGCTCGCGCCGTTGCTCGAAGCCCTCGGCGGACCGGTCGACAACCCCGCCGCGCCGCACCTGCTCGGCAACGTGCTGCTGCACGGTGCCACCGCGAGCGCGCTCTTCGTGCTGCTGTGGCGGGCGCTACTGCCCGGCACCGCCGTCGTGCCGCTGGCGGTCGTGAGGGGGCTGGCCGCCGGGTTCGGGACGGTGCTCTGGGCGCTGCACCCCTGCCGGGTCGAATCGGTGGCGTGGTCGACCGAGCGCCGTGACGTACTCGCAGCGCTGTTGGTCGTACTGGGCCTCTCGGCGTGGCTGCGCGACAGCCGCCGCGGGCGGTCGTGGGCGCTCGGGCTGTTCGCGCTCTCGGCGCTCGCCAAGGCGTGGGTGATCGGCTTGCCGGTGGCGCTGCTGGCGGTGGAGATCGGCCTCGGCGGCGCGCTCGCACACCCCGATGGCCCGCGCGAAGGCTTGCGTCTGGCCCTACGTCGCGTGGCCCCGAGCCTGCTGGTCGCGGTGCCCGCCGCCATCCTCGCCGCCTACGCTCAGGCGGTAGCCGGCGCCACGGCCAGCGTCGCGGGGCTCTCGTGGCTCGAGCGCGTCGTGGGCGCCGGCTACGCTCTGACGCAATACGTCGCCGTCACGATCTGGCCGGCGTATCTCGCGCCGCTGCATCCGATCGTGCCTGGTCGCACGTTGGACGCCGCCCACCTCGTCGGCGCGGGGGTGGCCTTCGCGACGCTCGCGTTCTTCGCGTGGCGAGCGCTCGGGCCCTTGGTCCGACCCACGATGCCGCGCAGCGGGCGCGACGAGGCGATTTTCGCCGCCATGCTCGGTGCCCTGGGTTGGCTCGCACCGGTACTCGGCTTGCTGCAGAGCGGCGTGCAGGCCTGGGCCGAGCGCTATTTGGTCTTGGCGCACATCGCGGTGCTGCTGCCGCTGGTTGGCGGCCTGGCCGGGCTGCTCCAGCGCGGCACCAAGATCTTGCCGCCGGCGCCGGCCGAAGGGGATGGCAACGAGCGCGCCGTGGTACCGACGCGCTTCATTCCGGGGCGCAACCTGATCGTGGCAATGGTCGCGATGCCCTCGGTTGTGGTGCCGCTGCTCATTCGGCTCTTCGTCTGGCAGGGCGTCTGGCAGCAGGGTGGCGAGGCGCTGTGGACCGCTGCGATCGAGGCCGAGCCGGCGTCGCCGCACGCGCTCGCCAACCGCGCCGCGCTGCGCCTGGAACGCGACGATCTCGACGCCGCAGCGGCCGATCTCGACCTCGCGCTCGCCCTCTCGCCGCGCTTCGCCAACGCGCTCGAGCTGCGCGCGGACGTGCACAGCCGCCGCGGCGAGACGCTGCTCGCGCTGGCCGACCTCGACGCCGCCGTCGCCGCCGCTCCCGACGACGGCAAGGTCCGCTGCAACCGCGGCACCGTGCGCGCCAAGGCCGGCGACCCGACCGGCGCGCGCGACGACTTCGACGCCGGACTGCGCGCCGGTGCCGGCCCGGACTGCCACCTCAACCGCGCGGTCTTGCGCTTCCGCATCGGCGACCGAGCGGGCGCCGCGGCCGATGTGCACGCGGCGCTGGCGGCGCTACCGGCCGGACATCCGCTGCGCGAGCGGGCCGAAGGCATGGCGCGGGCGCTGGGCGGAGGTTGAGCGGCCGCAGCGCGGCAGGACTCAGACGACCTCGAACGTCGCCGCCCCCATCCGCTGCCCGTTGACCTGCAGCCACAGCCCGTGCTCGCCCGGGTAGAGCGTGCGTCCGCTGGTCGGCCGCAGGTGCTGGCTCCGCCGCAGCGTCAGCGACTCGCCGGGCGCGATGGTGCGCTCGGTCCATTTGAAGACCTTGGGTCGGCGCTCGCCGCGTGCCTTCACGAAGTCGACGACGTAGTCCAGGTGCAGGCGCTGCGGCTCGGACGCGGTCGAGCGCAGCGTGGCGACGTAGACGACCTCGCCGCCGATGGCGGGCCGTGGCGTCTCGACCGTGAGCGTGACGTCAAGGGCAGCGGGTTGCAGGCCGAAGAGCGCGAGCGCGCGGGAGTTCCCGGCCTTGAGCAGGGTGCGCGCGGCGTGACGGACGAGGCTGTGGCGGGGCGCCGGGGCGTTTTCGGACCAGCGCTCGAGCACGTCGAGCACGGCGTCCGGGTGGTCCTTGCTGATGTCGTTGAGGTTGTTGGCGACCGAGCGGCGGACGTACTCGGAGGGGTCGTCGCGCAGGCGCTCGAGCAGCCCGAGCACCGGCGAGGGATCTCGAACGAAGCGCTCGATCCGGCCGGCCATCGGCAGCCGCGGCCGGGTGCCCTCGGAGACGAGGCGGCGCACGTGTGGATCGGGGTCCTCGCACCAACGTTGCAGCGTCGCCCAAGTCCGCTCGAAATCGACCTCGAAGAAGGTGCGCAGGTCGCCTTCGGCGGAGAGTCGCCGGGTGAACTCGCGCAGCATGGCGAGCGCCAAGGGCACGTCGCCGCGACCGCGCCGGCTCACGAAGGCGCATTGCGGCAGCACGATGAAGGCGTCCCAATCGGTCTTGCCCGGCTCGCTCTGCGGCGGCTCCTGGGCGGCTCGCAAGATCGCGGCGGCGGCGGCGAAGTCGGCGGGCAGGTGGCGTTCGAGCGCGTCGGCGATCTGCGAGACCCGTTCGTTCATGCCGAGCGCGTCGAGGTCGCGGCAGGCGTCCTCGACGAAGGCGTCGCGCGCGAATGTGGGTGCCGCGGCTTTCAGACGATCTCCAAGCGCCCCGATTACCCGTGGGTTGTAGACATCCCGAAAGCGGAATTCCGCGCTCAGCGTGGCCATCTTCGCCTCCGTACGCGCTCAGGCGCCTGCCGTCTGCTGCGCCCGCGCCCACAAGCGCCCGAGCTCCGAGCCCTCGCTCGCACCCGCCGCGCCCACTGCTGCGTCGGCCGCGCGGAGCGCCTCATCGAGCGCCGCGGCGTCACCGGCGCCGGCCGCCAGCATCGCCGCCCGCACCAGCACGCGTTTGCAGCAGAGTTTGCCGAACTCGACCGCATGTCGGCCCCGTAGTTGCGCTTCGCCCTGCGCGAGCAGCGCCTCGACATCGTGGAAGGCGCCGCGATGGGCGAGCGCCACCGCGAGGCTGCCGCGGAAGGCGCCGGCGGCCATCGGCAGCGTCTCGTCGCAGCGCCGCACGGCCGCGCGCAGGCAGGCTTCGGCCTCGTCGGCGGCGCCGGCGGCGAGCCAGTGGTCGCCGAGGTTGCCGAGCGCGATG
Source organism: Pseudomonadota bacterium (assembly GCA_041163625.1). Taxonomy (GTDB): domain Bacteria; phylum Myxococcota_A; class UBA9042; order UBA9042; family UBA9042; genus JACKFC01. The sequence goes on from JBEARB010000205.1 coordinate 8,809, forward strand.
CCTTCGCCGAGGTGGTCACCGACCTCGGCGGCGATGGCGAGGGTGCGTTGCGTCAACTCGCGGGCCAGGTCGAGCTCGCCGCGCGCCTTCGCGAGCAGGCCGAGGTTGCCGAGCATCCGGCCTTGCAGGCGGCGGTCGCCGACGTCTTCGTAGATCGCGAACGCGGCCTCGTAGCGTGCCTGCGCCTGCTCGCGGTCGCCCAGATCTTGGGCCAACAGGCCGACGTGCGCGAGCACGACGCCTTCACCGTGGCGGTTGCCCACCTGCCGGTGCAGCGCCAGCGAGGCGGCGAATCCTTCCCGCGCCGCCTCGGTCTGGCCCTGCTCGCGATCGAGGATCGCCAACGCCGCGAGGCTGTAGGCTTGTCCGCGCAGGTCACCAGCCTCGCGCTGCATCGCGAGCGCCGTACGCAGATCGTCGCGCGCCGCCTCCGGCGACCCGCCGAGCCGCCGCAGAAAACCGCGCCAATAGCGCAACCGCCGGCTCGATGCGTGCGCCTCGGGCGCCGACACCAGATCGGGGGCGGCGAGCGTCGGCGCGGCGAGCAGGGCGTCCAAGCGCGCCGCACCGAGCGCGAACGGGCCACGCACCTCGTAGATGGGCGCGCTCGCGAGCGCGCACGCCGCCGCGACGGCCCAATCGCCGCGTGCTTGTGCCGCGGCCTGGGCGGCTTGCAGGTTCTCGAGCTCGAAGAAGAGCGCCCAGCGCCGCTCGACGCCGCCGTGGCCGTGCAGGGCATCGATCGCGTCGTCGCGGCCGAGGCGGGCGTAGCAGGCGCCGTGACGCGCGGCGTCGGCGGCAGCGGCGCTGGCATCGGCGGCGCGGCGTTCGAGCGCGTAGGCGTGGATCGACTCGTAGCAGCGCACGCGAAGTTGACCGGGACGCGGCTCGTCGAGCCAGAGCAGGCTCTGATCGATCAGCGATTGCACGGCGTCGGCGGCCCACGGCGCGTCGGGGAAGGCGTCGAGGGCCAGCACGGCTTCGGCGTCGTCGAGGGTGAAGCCGCCGCGGAAGACGGCGCACTGGCACATCGCCTCGCGCTCCCAGGGCTGCAGCAGGTCCCACGACCAATCGATCGCGCCGCGCAGCGTGGCCTGGCGGGCGGTGCGGTCGCGGTCCGCGCCGGCGAGCAGGGCGAAGCGGCGGTCGAGGCGCGAGGCGATCTGCGGCGGCGACATGCTGCGAACGCGCGCGGCGGCGAGCTCGATCGGCAGCGACATGCAGTCCAAGCGCACTGCGATCGTCCGCACCGCCTGCAGCGCCTCGGCGTCGAGCCCCTCCGGCGAGGCCGGAAATCCGGGCCGGGCCGAGGCCGCCCTCGCGCAGAACAGCGCCACCGCCTCGGCGAGCGGCAGCGGTTGCAACGCCACGACATCCTCGCCCTCGATCGCCAAACGGATGCGGCTGGTCACGAGCAGGCGCAGGCCCGGCGCCACGGCCAGCCAGCGCCGTGCGGCGGCGGCGCAGGCATCGACGACCTGTTCGGCGTTGTCGAGGACGACCAGGGCCTCGCCCTTGCCGGCGAGGACGGCGCCGAGTTGGGCGATGGGATCGTGGTGCGTGAGTGGCACGTCGAGCGCGCGACCGACGGCGACGGCCAACGCGGCCTCGTCGCGGGCCTCGGTGAGGTCGCAGAACCAGGCGCCGCCGGGGAACGCTTCGGTCCGCGCGGCCGCGAACTGCTGGGAAAGGCGCGTCTTGCCCATGCCGCCGGGGCCGAGCAGCGTCAGCAGGCGCGCGCCGGCGTCGAGGCGTTCACCGAGGCCGCGCAGCTCGTCTTCGCGGCCGACGAAGGCGTCACCGCGTGGCTGGAGGTTGGTCTTGCGCAGCGGTTCGGTGCGCAGCGGCGGAAAGCGGCGCGCGGGGGCATCACGGGACGTGAGCTGCCAGAGGCGCTCGTGGCCGTCGAGCCCGCGCAGGCCGTGCAGGCCGAGATCGTCGGCGTGGATCTCGGCGGCGATGGCGCCAGCGTCGGCGTCGAGCGCGGCCTGCCAGGCGGCGTCGCTCGCGACGGTCTGGCCGCCGTGCGGCGCGGCGCCGATGCGCGCGGCGCGGTTGCTCATCGGGCCGCCGTAATCCATGCGGCCGGTGGTGGGGTCGATGCGCGCCCAGGGCTCGCCGCGATGCAGGCCGATACGTACCTGCAGACCTTCGGGCAGCGCGTCGGGCCACGCCGCGGCGTGGAGGTCGCGCTGCACCTGCACGGCGAAGCGCACGGCGGCGGCAGCATCGGCGAAGGCGAGGAAGAAGGCGTCGCCGGCGGTCTGCACTTCGTAGCCGCCGTGGGCCTCGAGTGCGGCCCGGAGGAGTGCGTCGTGCAGCGCGAGGGCGGGGCGGATGGCGTCACCGAGCCGCTGCCAGAGCGCCGAACTGCCCTGGACGTCGGTGTGCACCAACGTCACGCGCCCGGTCGGCGGGTCGAGGGCGCGCGGACGGTTGACGTCGGGTTCGGACATCGGGAGGCCTCGCGAACGGTGGAGGCGAGAGGGTAGCGGGCAGGGGCGGCAAAAAAAACCGGGGCTCGGTTGCGGAACTCGGTCGCTGGCGGGTCCAATCCTCGACAACCCAGCCCGCTCGGGGGCGACGGAGGCTGAGATGAGGCGTTGGTATCGAATCTCGAATGGGACGTGGCGGATCGCCGTCGTCGCCGCTTTTGCCATGGCGTGTTGTGTCGGCGGTTGTGGCAGTGACGAGGGCGCTGCCGGTGTGGCGGGCGGCGACGGGAGCGCTGTGGCCGACGGTGGCGGCGGAGGTGACGCCAGCGGCGGACAATCCTCTGGCACCGACGCAGGCAGACAATCCTCTGGCACCGACGCAGGCACCGATTCGGGACAATCCTCTGGCACCGACACGACCGGCGACGACACCTCCGCAGACCCCTGCCCGCAAGCCGGTCATTTCCTCGACGTCAGTGCCGCCCCCGGCGCCGGCAGCGGTTACCCGAAGCCGACGCTCTCCGCCGCCTGCGAGGCCGACGAGGTAGTGATCAAGAGCAATACCATCCCGCACTACAGCTTCGTGGCGATGACACCGAACCCGCTGCAGGCCGTCGACAACACCTACCGCTTCCCGCGTGCGCCGAAAGCCGCTGCGCAGACCACCGCGATCCCCCTGCTCGGCCGAATCGGCGTGGCGGTCAACGGCATGCCGCTCTTCGGCCCGAACGAGGCCGCACAGCCCGCCGAATCGGCATGGGGCGACCCGGTCTACAACCAGATCACCGACGAGTGCACCGGCCACACTGCAGCCGAGTACCACTACCACGCGCTGCAGCAGAAATGCCTGACGATGGCGGCGATGGTGGCAGAGCCGTGGAAACTCGCCGATGTCGACGCCAGCCAGCCCTCACCGGTGCTCGGTTACGCGCTCGACGGCTTCGCGATCTACGGCCCCTACGAGTGCAAGGACGCCGGTTGCTCCTCTGTCGTCGAGATGAAGTCGGGCTATGACCAGATCGCGGATCCCAAGAAAGACGCGTGGGACGCCTACAAGCACGTCGGAAGCACCGACCCGCAACGCCTCGATGCCTGCAACGGTCACGTCGGCCCCGGCGGCGACTACCACTACCACGCGACCGCGACCTTCCCGTACATCCTCGGCTGCTACCGCGGCACGCCAGACACCACCTCCGGCACGGACGGTGGCGGAGGTGGCGGAGGCGATGGCGGTGGTGGCGGCGGAGGCGGTGGCGGACCCGGTCAGCCGACCGCCTGCACCACCGAGGCCGATTGCGGTGGTGCAGCGTGCGGCCCCGACGCCAAGGCCGGCTGCACCTGCCAGCAGACGCCGCAGGGCAAGGCGTGCATCCCGAAGTGCAAGACGACGGCGGACTGTCCGACAGGCGGCCCGCAGACGCTGATGTGCACGCCGCAAGGTTTCTGCGCACCGGGGATGGGCGGTTGATGCGCGAGCGGTCGCGGAGGCAGTGGGGCAGGATGTCCTGGGTGTTGGCGACGCTGGCGCTCGGCGGGGCCGGCTGCACGGGCGGCGGCGACGCGATGGGCGCGGCTGCGTCCGACGAATCGGGCGAGCAGCGCGGCCGGGTCGCCTACGTGGTCGAGATCGCAGACGAAGCGGGAGACGTTGCCGAATCGCTCGGTAGCGACGGGTTCGAGACGCCGACGCTCTTGCGGGGCTGGGTCACGGTGGCGGGGCTGACGGCGATGCCGTGCACCGATGTCGCGATGGATCATCGGGGTTTCGCCCAGCGTGCCTGGGATTGGCTGGTCCCCTCGGCGCATGCGGGGCATGGCGAAAGCGGGTTGCCGACATGGCAGGTGCTCGGGTCGCAGGTGGTGCCGCTGCACGAGGTCGGCGCACACGACCATGGTCTCGCGGACGAAGCGGCGGAGCCGTTGTGCCGAGTGCACGTGCTGCTCGGTCGCGCGGAGGCGGACGCGCCGAGCCTCGCCACGCTCCCGGAAGAGGTGACGATGGCGCGGATGACGCTGCACCTCGAGCTCGCGTGGCCGGGGGGCGTGACGCGGACGGTGCGGACCGACGTGGGGTGGGGGATCGTCGCCGACGCCGCGCCGACCCTTCCGGCCGGTGACGGGACCGCTCGCGTCACGCTGCGCCCGCGCGCTGCCCTGGTCGCGGCGTCGCAAGGCGAAGACCTCGCGACGGCCACGGACAAGGACGCGGGGAGGGCGGTGTTGCGCGCGCTCTGCGAGGGCGCGACCGTGGCCTACCTCGACGAGTAGACCCGGGTCGGCGTGGCGTCGGGCGTGGCGCTATTTCTTGGGCGGGCGGCGGAAGAGCTCCCAAAGGGTGCCGCTGCCGGCCGAGGCGTTGGACGACGTGCTCGACTGCGCCTCGCGGCACTTGCAGCGCTCGTTCTTCGGGACATCGCCGAGGACCATCTCGACGTGGGCGCCGCAGCCTCGCCAAGAGGGCTTGCCGCAGCTCGAACAGGTGGTGCGCGAACACATGGTGAACTCCCTCGCGGCGGGGGCCGCGTATCGGGTAGAGGCGGCTCGGCCCTGCTGCGTTACAGCCTTGCTGCACGATGGCCGCGGCGCGAGACTGCGGAAGGGAGACCGCGCCGGTCTCGGGGAGGGGGGGCCACACGACGAATCCGCGACACCGGACGCTCCTGGGGCACCGCCTAGCTCGCGGGTGATGAGCCGGCTCGACGGGGGTTGGTGCTGTACTTCGTAACCGGACGCGGCTGCGCGGGGACGCACCGAGCGACCAAACTGCGCCGGGCGGGTGCCTGCCCCGGGCCGTGCGGGTGCCAGAGGATTTCCCGAACGCCTCGTCCCCCGGGCCCCGGACCACTTTTTTCACCTGCGAGCGACGTGTTTTCCGCCAACTCCCGACAATAGAGAAAACGGGTCGTCCGCCAACGCCGCAGGACGCCCAGGGAGGTTGCCATGCGCCCGCTCCGTGTCCCGAGGCCTGCCGGTTTGT
>JBEARB010000206.1:0-38246 GCA_041163625.1 Pseudomonadota bacterium
TCGGCGGCGCGGTCCTGACCGTAGGCGCCGAGCGAGGCGACGATGCCGGTGTCGTAGCGGCCCTGGGCAAAGGCCGGCGCGGCGAGCAGCCAGCGCAGGTAGGGCACGTTGTGCGCGATGCCGCCGATCTCGGTGTCGAGCAGCGCCTTGTCCATGCGCGAGACGGCGAGCTCGCGGGTCGGCGCCCAGACCGAGAGCTTCGCGATCATCGGGTCGTAGAAGCGCGGGATGGTCGAGCCCTCGACCACGCCGTCGTCCACGCGGACGCCCGGGCCGCGTGCGGGCCGGTAGACCTCGAGCTTGCCGGGCGAGGGCAGGAAGTTCTGCGCCGGATCTTCGGCGTAGATGCGGCACTCGATGGCGTGGCCGCGCTGCACCACGTCCTGCTGTCGGATCGAGAGCGGCTCGCCCATCGCGACGCGCAGCATCTCGACGACGAGGTCCACGCCGGTGACGAGTTCGGTCACCGGATGCTCGACCTGCAGGCGCGTGTTCATCTCCATGAAGTAGAAGTTCTCGTCCGGGTCGACGAGGAACTCGATCGTGCCGGCGCCCACGTAGTCGACCGCGCGGGCGGCGGCGACGGCGACTTCACCCATGGCGTGACGGGTGGCGTCGGAGAGATGCGGCGCCGGCGACTCCTCGATCACCTTCTGGTTGCGGCGCTGCACCGAGCACTCGCGGTCGAAGACGTGGATGCAGTTGCCGTGGGCATCGGCGAGCACCTGCACCTCGACGTGGCGCGGACGGACGACGAACTTCTCGATGTAGACGGTGTCGTCGGCGAACGAGCTGGCGGCCTCGCGCTGGGCGCCCTCGAGCGCGGCGGCGAGGTCTTCGGCGCGCTCGACCAGGCGCATGCCCTTGCCGCCACCACCGGACGCGGCCTTGAGCATCACCGGGTAGCCGATCTCGGCGGCGACGCGGCGCGCCTCCTCGGCGCCTTGCACGCCCTCGGCGGTGCCCGGCACGACCGGCACGCCGGCGGCCATCATCGTCTGGCGCGCGAGCGTCTTCACGCCCATCTTGCGCATCGCCTCGGCCGGCGGGCCGGCGAAGCGCAGCCCGGCCACCTCGCAAGCCTCCCGGAAATCGGGCTTCTCGGAGAGGAAGCCGTAGCCCGGATGGATGATCGTGGCGCCGGTCTGCTGGGCGGCCGCGATGACGCGCTCGATGACGAGGTAGCTCTCGGCCGAGGCCGCCGGGCCGACGCAGACCGCCTCGTCGGCGAGCGCGACGTGCAGGGCGTCGGCGTCGGCCTCGGAGTAGATCGCGACGGTGGGCAGGCCGAGCTCGCGGGCGGCGCGCAGCACGCGGCAGGCGATCTCGCCGCGGTTGGCGACCAAGACCTTGTGGGGCGAAGCATTGGACATGCGGACGGGCTCCCGTGGGGTGCCGCGGGGGGGCGGCGACGGCGCGGAATGGTCGGGCTTCGGGGTGGGGGCTGTCAACGCGCGCGTCGGGCATGAACCGGCCCGCCCGTGAGTTGAACCCACCACGGCGCTCGCATACCTTCCGCGCCCCCGAACCCTCGGGACGATCGAACGGAGACGCGAATGCCCGCCCTGCCCAACTTGCTGCCGCTGCTGCCGCTCGCGGCCGCCGAGCCCTCCGCCGACTTCACCGGACTCGCCGTCGTGGCCGGTGTGCTGGTCGCGCTGGCCGTGGCCGCGTTCTTCTTGCTGCGTAAGCCGCCGCGGCCCGGAACGACGCTGCCGCCGGCAGAAGACGCGCGCGCCGGCATCGCCGCCGAAGGCGTGGACGAGCAGGCCCGACGCCGCGCCAAGGAACTGCGGCGTGCGGCGCAAGGGGCCGTGCGAGTCGGCGCCGACGGCAGCGTCGCGCACGAGGACGCCATCGACTTGCAGGCCGAGGCCGATGTGCCGGCCGCGGCACCGAGCCGCGACGCGGTCGATCGCGAGAAGGTCAGCGCCGGCCTGCAGAAGACCCGCAAGGAGGGCTTCGTCGGCATGCTCGGCAAGCTCTTCGCCGGCAAGCAGATCGACGCGTCGATCCTCGACGAGGTCGAAGAGGTGCTCTACCGCGCCGACCTCGGCGTCGCCGCGACCAAGGCGCTGCTCGACGCCGTGCGGCGCGAGCTCTCGCGCGGCGAGTTGACCTCGGCCGAGCGCGTCTGGGCCTCGCTCGAGACGCGCGCCAAGGAGATCTTGGCCGAGGTCGCGCAGGGCGATTTCGACCTACCGCCGAGCCACGGTCCGGCCGTGCTGATGGTCGTGGGCGTCAACGGCTCGGGCAAGACGACCACGATCGGCAAGCTCGCGCACCGCTACGCAGGTCAGGGCCGCAAGGTGCTGGTCGCCGCGGGCGACACCTTCCGCGCGGCCGCCGTCGACCAGCTCGAGGTCTGGTGCGAGCGCGCCGGCGTCGAGCTCCACCGCGGCAAGGAAGGCGCCGACCCCGCGAGCGTCTGCTACGCGGCCATCGAGCGCGCCAAGGCCGAGGGCTTCGACTTGGTCATCTGCGACACGGCCGGCCGCCTGCACACCAACGCCAACCTGATGGCCGAGCTCGAGAAGGTGCACCGCGTCATCGGCAAGGCCCACGCCGGCGCGCCGCACGAGTGCATGCTCGTGCTCGACTCGACGATGGGCCAAAACGCCGTCGCGCAGGCGCGCCAGTTCGGCGAGTCGCTCAAGGTCACGGCGATCGCGCTGACCAAGCTCGACGGCACCGCCAAGGGTGGCGTCGTCCTGGCCATCGCCGAGACCCTGAAGATCCCCGTGCGACTCATCGGCGTTGGCGAGAAGATGGAAGATCTGCGAGACTTCGACGCCGACGTCTTCACCGCGGCGCTGTTCGCCAAGGACGCCTGATGCCCCGTTCGCCGCTGTCGCTCTGCCTCCTCGTCGGCCTGTTCGTCGTCGCGGCGCTGTCCGCGCCCGAGGTCGTCGCTGCGCCCGCGACGGGCGCCGCCTCGCAGCCGGCCGCCGAATCCGCGCCCGTCGATGCGCCGGTCGAGGCCACCGCGACCACGGTGCGTTTCCGCAACGACGGCCCCGGCGTGACGGTCCGCGTCGAGGGCGGCCCCTGGCACGCGCTCGATCGCGGCGAAGCCTGGGACGTGCCGGCCGCGGCGGGCACCACGGTCCTGCGCTACGAGGTCGCGCACGGCTACGACTGGCAGTACGGCGGCGAGATCGCGCTCGACAACGCGGCGGCGCGCCTGTGCGTGCTGATTCCGCCGCTCGGCCACCTGCACCTCACCAACCGCAGCGACGAGCCGCGCGACATCGTGTGGGCCGGACGCGCGCTCGGGCGGCTCGGACGCGACGAGACCCGCCTGTTCGGGCCGCTCGAGGTCGGCGAGCACGAGTTGGTCGCGACCGGCGCCCGCAGCCGCGTCGCGAGTGCCGAGCGAATCGCCTTGCGGCCGGGCGGGCGCGCCGAGCGTGTGCTGGATGCCGTGCCCTTCGGCTTGGTCGTGCGCAACCCGGCGGCAGAGCCGGTGCGGGTGCTGGTCGATCAGCGCGACCACGGGCGGCTCGAGCCCGGCGCCGAGGCGACGCTGCTCGGGCTCGCGCCGGGTGAGCATCTGGTCGTGCTCCGCGGCCTGCGGACCGGCCGGGATCTGCGTGGCGAGGCGACGCTGCGCGAGGACGGGCGCAACGAGCAGGCCACAGCCGCCGTCGCGGTGGTCGTGGTCAACGGCAGCGGCGAGACCTTGCGTCTGCCGCCGGCGCTCGGCGGCCTGCACGACGGCCCGATCGCGCCGGGCGCCGACGTGCGCATGGTCGTCCCCGGGCGGTCGCTGCGCATCCGCTTGGTCGGCGACGAGAGCGGCCTCTCCTACCACTACGACGTGCGCCCCGACGCCGGGCGCGAGCAGCGCTGGGAGATCGAGCGCCCGGTCGGCATCGTCGCGCTGCAGAACGCGACCGGCGAGCCGGCCGAGCTACAGATCGATCGCGCCCCGGCGATTCGCATGGAGGCGGGCAAGCGCCTGCGCGTGCGCCAAGTGCCGGCCGGCCGTGTGCGCGTGGTGGTGCACACCCTCGAGAGCAAGCAGACCTTCGAGCGGGTGATCCGGCTCGAGTCCGGGCAGGAGGTCGCCTGGCGGGTGCGCGCCGGCGCGGCCACGCTCGTGATCGACAACGAGCACGCCGAGCCGGTCGAGATCTCCATCGACGGCACCCCACGCGGGCGCATCGCCGCCGGCGGCAGCTTTCGCGTGGCGGATGTCCCGCCGGGGCTGCACGACCTGCTCTCGCAGACCCTCTACAGCAAGCGCCGCGAGGCGGTGCGTGCGCGGGTCGTCGACGGACGCAAGGTGCACGTTGCGCTGCGCCCCCCGGCGGCTTCCGTCGTGGTCCGCAACCCGGGCGACCGTCCGGTGCAGGTCTCGGTCGACGGTGCGCTCGTGGGTGAAGTCGGCGCCGGCCGCGAGAAGGCGTTCCCGGTGCCGTCCGGGCGACGGGTGATCCGCGCGGTCGACGACGCCGGTCGAGTCGCCCAATACGCCGGCAACGTCGCGCCGGGGCAGTCGCTGCCTTTGCCGGAGCCGGCGCTGCCCGAGCGCGTCCTCGAGATCCAGAACGCCGGCACGGACGCGGTGCAGGTCCGCATCGACGAGCGCGGTGATTGGAGCGCGCTCGCCGCGGGTGCTGTGCTGCGCGTGGACCGCCTCGCCGTCGGCGAGCACCTCGTCGAGGCCAAGGGGCCCAAGGGCGAGCAGCGCCGTCGCGTGATGCTACGCGACGACGCGCCCCCCTATCGCGTGGAAATCGGCAACTAGCCGGCGCTCAGCGCGCGGCGAGGAAGCGGCTGACGCCGGTGCCGAGCGAGGCCATGTTCGGCTTCATCCGGTCGACCAGGTAGCTCTCGAGCGCCGGCACGATCTTGCCGGCGAGCAGGCGCGGCAGACCCGGGATCTTGCCCGAATCGACCTTCAGTTCGCCCGAGATCACAATACGAACGTCGTTGCCGTCGACCACCACCTTGTTGCGGCCCGAGCAGCTGTACAGGCCCTTGAACACGGCCGACTCGATGCGCCAGTCGACGTACTTGCCGGCGTCGTTCCAGTCGGCGTGGTCGAGCCACTCGAGCATCTCGGGCTTGAGGAAGCCGCGCACGACGCCCGGCACCTGACCCGGATCGGCGCGCCAGCGGTTGAGCACGTGCTGGCCCGCGGCGGCGTCGCTTCGTTCGAGCTCCTCGATCGCAGCGACGTTGTCGAGGTAGGGCACCAGGCTGGTCAGCTTGTCGCGCAGGATCTCGTAGACCTCGTCTACGGACGAACCCTTCACCCGACCTTCGGCTTCGAATCGCATCGCTGTCTCCCCCTCTCGGCGGCCGAGCTGCCGCCGTCAACGCCCCTTGAAGTCGGGCTTGCGCTTCTCCATGAACGCGGCCATGCCTTCGCTCTGGTCCTCGGTCTGGAAGAGTCGCGCGAACGCGCGGCTCTCGGCCTCCAAGGCGTATTCGAGCGGAAGCTGGATGCCCCGGTTGATGATGCGCTTGCACTCGGCGACCGCCAAGGGGGCGCGGCCGGCCATCTTGTGGGCCGTCTTCAGCGCGGACTCGAGCAGCTCCTCGGGCGGGAACAAGCGGTAGACCAAGCCGATGCGGGCGGCCTCTTCGGCCGAGTAGATATCGCCGGTCATCACCCAATGCTTCGCGGCATTGCGACCGATCAGGCGGGCGAGACGCTGCGTGCCACCAAAACCGGGGATCACGCCGATCGTCACCTCGGGAAAGCCGAAGCGCGCGGTGTTGGTCGCCATGATGACGTCGCAGACCAGCGCGAGCTCACAGCCGCCGCCGAGGGCGAAGCCGTTGACCGCCGCGATGAACGGCCGCGTGGAGCGCTCGATCTGCTTGAGCACCTCGTTGCCCGCGGTCGAGAACTCCATCGCCTCGTGATAGTCCATCGGCGCGAGCTCGGCGATGTCGGCCCCGGCGACGAATGCGCGGTTGCCGGCGCCGGTCAGCACGACGACGCGGATCGACGCGTCGTGCTCGATCTCGTCGAGGCGCTGGCCGAGCGCGGCGAGCACCTGCAGGTTGAGCGCGTTGAGCTTGTCGGCCCGGTTGATCGTCAAGATCGCGACGGGGCCGTCGTGCTCGAGGGTGATCAGATCCGAGGGCGGGTTCACCACCTCGAACGGTGCGCGGGTGCGGTGCGGCATGCGGGACTCCGATGCGTCCCGCTCCGGCGTGGGCGTGAGCGGCCGGGGGACGCGCGGGGCCGCCGCCCGAGCGGCCGCCGACAGGCGACCGCTCGATCGCGACTCTTAGTTGCCGCCGCGCTTGCTGGCCTTGAGCGGGTTCAGCGAGCGGGCCTCGGCGGTCTTCTCGATGCGGCGGTGCGTCGCGAAGTTGCACATGCCGATCGACCACTTGGCCGACGGGTTGCGGTAGGTGCGGCAGAACGACGCGCCACCGTGGGCGCGGACGTGGCCGCAGCCGGAGCAGTCGTCGACGACCGGCTCGAAACCGGCGGCGGTCAGGGTGGCCACGAACTCGGGCTCGGCGGGGAGGATGTCGCTCATGTCTGGTTCTCGCTCGTGAAGTCAACGTTTGCGCGGGTTTGCTGTCGTTTCCCTGTCGGTCGTCGGACCCGTGGCCGGCGACGGGCCGCGCAACCTAACGACCTGCTACAGGGCTGTCAATCCAGATCCGTCAGGGGATCGGCTTGCACAGGCCGTCGATGCAGATCTCGTTGGCTCCGCACAGGCTCGCGAGGCAGGCCTTCCACAGCTGACACTTGAACGCAGGCGCGGGCGCGCACGCCTGCCCCGCCGAGGTCGGCACGCAGAACGTGCCGGGCGGGCAGTCGGTCTTTTCGGTCTCTTTGGTGCAGGTGCCGGGCTGGGCACAGAACGACTCTCCGTTCTTGGTCGCGCAGCGGCCCGAGGCGCATTGCCAATCGGCGCTGCAGGCGTCGCAGAAGCCCTTCATCCCGGCGGTGCAGCTCGGCGTGGCCTTGCCGCCGACCACGGCGTAGCAGTAGTTCGCGCCGCCGACCTTGGCGCATTGGTAGCCACTCGGGCACGTCGCCGCGGAGCAGTCCTGCGCGCAGAAGCGCTCCGAGCTCGCGCTGGCCTGCAGGCAGGTGTGGTTCGGCGCGCAATCTGCGTCGATCTTGCACGGGCTGCACTGGCTGCCGTCACCGGTGCAACTGTCGCGATCGGGTTGGCAGAAGAAGTCCTTGATCGAGGGGGTGCCGGCTTGCTTGGTGCAGGACGAGCCGGCCGGGCAGACGCCGTCGCCGACTACGCACTCCATCGTGCAATAACCGGCGCCGGGGCTGCCGTCGGGCTGCGGATCGCGGCGACAGTAGGGGGCCGTCGGCCCGCAGTCGGCGTGGTCCTCGCACGCGTCGCAGTAGATCGGCGGGGTGCAGACCAGCGCGCCCTGCACGGGGCTGCAGACGGTGCCGTTGTCGCAGTCCGCGTTGGTGCCGCAGGTCTTGCTGCAGACGGCGTAGCCGGTGCTGACCGGGTAGCAGGTCAGACCGAAGGCGAGACAATCGGCGTTGCCGGCGCAGACCTTGCCGACGCCGCTGCCGGCGGCGCCTGCGCTGTCGGTGGCGGCGCTCGCGTCCTGGCTGCTGGTGCCCGATTCGCCGTCGCTGCAGCCGGTGGCGAGCGCGACCACGGCCGCTGCGCAGAGGGCGGCGATCGCGCCGCGCAATAGGGACGAACTCACGGAGCGGCCTCCCGGAGGGCGCCGGCTGGGATCGCGGCGCGCACGGGCGTAGAGTAGGGGAGCGCGCGGTGGCGAATCAACGCGGCCACGCAAAACCTCACGCGGAGACCGCGATGCCCGTGCTGTACCACTATCACGACTGTCCCTACTGCTTCAAAGTCCGACTCTACCTGCACGAGCGCGGAATCGAGTTCGGCTCGGCCCTGTGCACCCGCGGCGCGCCGCCGCCGGAGCTGCCCGCGCTCGCGCCGCTCGGGCAGTTGCCGGTCTGGGTCACCGACGAGGGCAAGCCGATCTTCGGCAGCCGAACCATCGTCGACTACCTCGAGCGTACCGACCCCGGCGAGCTCTTCCCCGAGGATCCGATCGGCCGCGCGCGCTGCTGGATGGCCGACGATCTCGCCGACGAGGGCCTGCTGCAGCCGCTGATCGAGGTCGATCGGATGACCCGCGGCAAGGAGCCGGGCGATTGGGACCTGCCGCGCTGGAAGTCGCTGATGGGCCGAGCGCGCCGTACGCTCGACGTGCTCGAGTCGTTGCTCGGCGGTCGAGAGTGGCTGATCGGTGGCGCGCTCTCGTATGCGGACATCGCCGTGGCGCTGCCGATCTCGGTCGTCGAGCGCTACGGCCTCGACCTCTCCGGCCATCCCGGGCTGCGCTCGCTCTCGGAGCGGATCGAGCGACGCCCCGCGACGCAGGAGGCGCGCCGCGCCCCACCGGCGCGCGTCGACTGAGCCTGCGCCGACGCGTCGAATCGCGGCTCGGCATCCGTGCACAAAAAAGCCCCTCCGCAGGGGCTGCCCGGCCCGCGGGATCCATGCTACAACCCCGCCCCCGACGCCTGAACGCGTCGATCGAATCCGCCCTTGGAGGCCCGAATGTTCGTCGCTAGCAAGCGTGTCGCCGGCCGGCTGTTCGCGCTCTTGGTCCTGGTCCACTTCGTCGCCGCGCCCGCCTTCGCGCAGCCAGCGCCGCCGCGCCCGACCAACGGTGCCGCCCCGGCGCCCGAGGCCGCCGCGTCCGCTCCCACCGAGGGGGAGCCCGCCCCCGAGCCGCCGTCGCCCAAGCCGGGCCACGTCGTCATCGAGTCCGACGCCGACGGCTTGGTCGCCGAGGTCGCCGGTGCCGTGCACGGCCTGAAGATCGGCGCCAACCGCATCGAGGTCGCCGCCGGCGATTGGACGGTCGCGGTGCGCGACAAGGCTGGCAAGGCCGTCGGTAGCTGGTCGGTGCACGTCGATCCGGAAGGCGAGGCCAAGGTCACCGTCGTCACCACCGGCGAGGTCGTGATTCCGGTCTCCAACGGTCGCGTGGTCGAGATCAACGGCAAGGCCGTCGAAGCCAAGAACGGCGAAGTGCGCACCCGCCTGCCCGCCGGCAAGGCGTCGGTCGTGGTCAAGGAGCCGGGCAAGGTCGGCATCAAGGGCGACGTCGAGGTCACCGCCGGCAAGTCGGCGAGCATCGACCCGAAGCTCGAGCACTTCGAGCCGGGCAACAAGACGCTGGCTTGGGTCGGCATCGTCGGCGGCGGCGCGCTCGTCCTCGCCGGCACGCTGATGGAGCCCTTCGTCGACGCGAGCGCGGCCGGTGGCGACGCGACGCGCTGGGCGATGGTCGGCGTCGGCACTGCGGCCTTCGTCGGCGGCACCATCCTGATGAAGGACATCCTCGCCAAGGAGAACGCGCCGCCGGTCAAGGACGGCAGCTTCGACGTTCGCCTCTCGGGCGGCCGCCGCGGCGGCATGGCGACGTTCGCGCTCCGCTTCTAGCGCGATGGCTTCCTTCGCATTCGACGAGATCGAGCCGGGCCTGTTCCTCGGTCCGTGTCCATCGAGTCCCGAGGCCGTGGCGGCCTTGGCCGAGCGCGGTATCACCCAGCTGCTCTCCCTGCAGACCGACACCGACCTGCGTGGCATGGGGCTTTCGTGGTCGTTGCTGTGGGGCTTCCTGATGCGGTACGGCATCAACCCCGTACGCGTCGAGATCGTCGATTTCAACGACGCGTCGCTGCAGCGCAACCTGCACGAGGCGGTCGGCTCGCTGCACATGCTTCGACGGATGCAGCAGCCGATCTACGTGCATTGCTCGGTCGGTATCCACCGCTCCTCCACGGTGGTCGTCGCCTACCTGATGGCGTGCCGCGGGATGACGCGCGAGGCTGCCCTCGCGTTGGTCCACGCGCGGCGCCCGCAGGTGCAGCCCAACGCCAACGCGCTCGACGGCTGGATCGCCGAGGGTGGTCCGCAGCGCATCCGCTTGTAGCCGGGCCAGCTTGGACCGCGATGCTCGCGGTCGGCGGACCTTTCGCTAGCATCGCGTGGTCGCGCGGCGGCAGGAGGCAGGGATGGCAGAGCCCGAACGCCAAGTCGAGGTCCAGCTCGGGCACCTCTGCAACAACCGTTGCGTGTTCTGCGTCAGCGGCCAGTTGAGCGAACAGAAGCGCGCACCGCAGCTGCCGGAAGATCCGATCGCCCGCGAGATCGAGGCCGCGCGCGCCGGCGGCGCCCGCAAGATCACGTTCCTCGGCGGTGAGCCCACGATCCAGCGCTCGTTCCCGGCCTTGTTGCAGCGCGCGGTCGAGCTGGATTTCGACGAGATCGTGCTGTTCACCAACGGCGTGATGACGCCGCGCGAGAGCTTCCGCGAGCGCGTGTTCCGCATCCTCGACGGCCTCGGTCCGGAGGTGGACCGCCGCGTGATCTGGCGCTTCTCGTTGCAGGGCGGGGACCGCGAACACCACGACGACACCACGAAGAACCCCGGCGCGTGGGACCGTATCGCGCAATCGCTCGACGTGCTGCACGCGCGTGGTGCGCGCCTGACCGGCAACATGTGCGTGGTGGAGTCGAATTTCCGCTCGGTGCGCGCGCTTGCCGAGGTGGCGGCGAAGTACGGCTTCGAGAACCTGCACCTCGACATGGTGCGGCCGCGCGACGCCGGTGAGCGGACGACCGAAGAGCTGCGCGGGATGATGACGAAGTACAGCGTGATGGCGCCGTATTTCCGCGAGTTGGTGGCGACGACCGATCGCCTGCTCGGCCCCGACTACGACATCAACCTCGGCAACCTGCCCTACTGCATCGCGCCCGACCTCGCCCACAAGATCCACCACGACGGCGAGAGCACCATCACCGTCGCCGCGAGCGGGCAGGGCACCACCCAAGCCGGCTTCGACAAATACGCCGACAAGCGCAGCGACAAAGAGAAGCTCGAGACCTGCCGCAGCTGCATCTTCGACGGTCGCTGCTCGGGCGTGTTCGAGCGCTACGGCGAGTTCCACGGCTACGACGAGCTGCAGCCGCTCGACGCCGAGACGATGTGGCGCGTCGACGCGCGCGGCCACCTCTTCGTGATGCTCGCGCAAGCAGCGACCGAAGTCTGGGCGCAGGCGACGGACCGGACGCTCGGCCGCATCGACGAGCGCGCCGGCAGCTTCGACGTCGCCGTCGACGTCGAGGGCGGTCGATGGTCGATGGTCTTGCAGCGGGCCGGGCGCGGCGCGCGGCGTGGCGGTTGGGCTGTCGTCGCCGGCGAGCGCGTCGAAGCCGAGCTGCTCGGGCGCGCGCCGGGCGGCGCCGCGGCGATGGCGGCGTTGCAGGCTGCGCTGGATGCGCTCGACCGTGCCCTCGGCGGCAGCGGTCTGACCGAGGACGCGTTGGCCGAGCTACCGGCGGCTTGGAGCCGCGAGCAGGCGCGACAGGCGGCCGAAGCGACCCGTCGTCGCGAACAGCTCGCGCTCGCACAGCGCACCGTCGAGCGGTTGCGCGGGGCAGACCTGGCCGGTCTGCGTGCGGCCAGCGTCGGCCGCACCGACGACGGCGCCTGGGCCCGGCTGCGCTTCGAAGGAGACGGTGGTGCCGTCCTCGAGCTCGACGTCGGCCTGCTGCCGCCCGAGCAAGGTCGGCCCCGGCCCGTGTTCCGGCACCGCGCCGAGAACCTCGAGGGCGAGCGCCTCGCGGCCGCCAACGCAGCCTTGGCCGCGCGACTGCGGGGCGGCGCCCGCGCTTGACGCCAGCCGGCTCCCGGTCCATACCCCCGCGCCCCCTCGTCCCGATCGGCGGTTTTCTTGCCGACCCCGGGCACCCGCGTACCGTCCGATGCGACGCAAGGGGAACGTCTCACCTCTCGGGGTGAGGCGAAGTCGGAGGTAGACGATGTCGGAAGTCATCTTGCTGGGTACGATTGTGACGGGTGTCGGTGTCGGTGTGATGGCCGCCAAGCTCTCGGTGGCTTGGGTGGTCGACCGCATCCCGGTTCGCTCGCGCTGATCGACCGTCGGCTCGGCCGCCGCGCCCGATTTGCGGGCCCGGCTGGCCGGCCGCCTACTTGCAGCCGGCGACGTCGGCGTCTTCGTGGACCACGCGTCCGATGCGGCTCCAGTTCGGCTGCCAGAACGCACGCTCGTAGGCGTACCAGATAAAGCCGGCCTTGCCCTTGACCGTGTCGATCGGGACCAGGCCGAAATAGCGGCCGTCCTTGCTGTTGTCGCGGTTGTCGCCCATCACCAGCAGGTGTCCGTCGGGCACCCGGAAGTCCGGGTAGTCCTTGTTCTGCTCGGCCAGGTAGCGCCGCGCCGGCGCCTCGAAGCGCATCGGGTCGAAGCGCTCGGGCGGCCAGCTCGGATCGTTGACCGGATAGGCAAAGCGCCGCGCCTCGCTCGGCAACGGCACGCGGACCTGCGAGGTCCAGGCGAGATCGCCGCTGCATTCGCGGGTCTTGCGGCAGTGGAAGCCCTCGATCTCGGCGAAGGCCGTCTGGGCCTCGCGCAGGTCGGGGTACTGGCCGATGAGCCGGCCCCCGTCGGGGTGGTCGAAGAGGCAGACGTCGGTCGATCCGTCCGGGCAGGGACGCAGCAACTCGACGGCCTCGCCGCAATCACCGCCCGCGTCGACGACGCGCGTGGCGAGCGGCTCGCCGTTGACGAAAATCCGGTTGTCGTCGACGCGGACGAGGTCGCCGGGCGTACCGATGACGCGCTTGATCAGGTCCTTGCCGCTCGAGTCCGGGTCGTCGTCGTAGGGGTATTCGAAGACCACAATCTCGCCGCGCCGGGGCTCGCGGAAGCCGAACAGGCGCGTGCGGGTGAAGGGGATCTTCAGCCCGTAGATGAACTTGTTCACGAACAGGTGGTCGTGCACGTGCAGCGTCGGGATCATCGAGCCGGTGGGAATCTTGAACGCCTCGAAGACGAACGCGCGGATCAGCAGCGCCAACAGGACGGCGCCGCCGACGGCCTCGATATATTCGCGCGTCGGCGACTTGCGGAACCGGGCGAGGTTGCGGTCGAGCAGGTCGTCGACGCGCTTGCAGGCCGCGTCGAGCGTGGCCGGATCGGCCGGCTGCGCCTCGGCGGCTTGCGCCAGCGCAGCGAGTGCGGTGTCGAGCTCTTCCCGCAGCAAGGCGGGGACTTTGTCACCGCGTTTGCGGAGGATTCGGTGCGCGTCGCGCTGCAGCCACGCGGCAGCCTCGTGCAATTCGGCGAGGCGGCGCTTCTCGGCGCGGGTGGGGGCGGCGGCCATCGGGGCTCCTGGCGGGCGGGTGGGTGCCGCGCGGACGGGACTTCTTAGAGCCCACGGGCAGCGCGGTCAATCGCGCCGGGCGCCGCCGCCACGGCGATGGCCCCGCGCGTGCGCCGAACGGGCCCGCGATTTCGCTGGCCGACGCACGACGCGACGCTTCACAACCCGCCGACCGTGCCTTCCATGCCGCGTGCCGCGTACGGCGCTGCGTCGACCCTTGCCGGCCCGCACCGAGCGCGCAGTCCGCTTGCCTCGGGCCGGCGCGCGGACGTGGGCCGCAGGCCGACGGCGCGAGACCTTGCCGCGGCGCACCTGCTTGCCACGGCGCGCGACCTTGCCGCGTCGACTCGCGCCGCCGCGTCGGGCGGCCTTGCCGCGTCGGGTGGCGCGGCCCTTGCCGACGCGCTTGCCGCTACGCTTGGCCTGAGCCTTGGCGCGTCGCGTCGACTTGCCGACGCGCAGGACCTTGCCGCCGGTCATCGCCATCCGGCGCTTGCGGCCGTAGGGACGGTCCACACAGCCCTGCTCGTGCGGCGCGCAGCGCAGCCGGACGTGGAGGTGGTTGTCGTGGTGGCGGCGGTGCTGCACCACGCCGACGCGCTCACCGCCCGGCCGCGGGTAGCTGAAGACGCGGTGCACGCGCTCGGCCGACCAACCCCGGCGCTTGGCCTCCTGCACCAGCGGGCGTTGCAAGCGGCGGTCGAGGAACGCGCGCAGGAGACGGCCCGAGTCGAGGAAGCAGGCGAGATAGGTCAGCGTGCGCGGCGCGTCGATGGCGTCAGGAGAGACGCGCCACAGGCCCGGCATCATCTTGCCGCTGCGCAGGTAGAAGCCGATGTCGGCCTCGCGCCCGTTCTGGTGGCCTTCGTGCGGGGGCATGAAGCCGCCGTGCGCGCGCGAGAGGTCGCCGACCAAGAGGCGATGGCTGCGGCCGTGGCGGCGCTCGACTTCGGCGGCGCAGCGCTCGATCAGGGTGACGAGCCCGCGCGTCCCGTAGACGTTGCGGGGAAACCGCAGGGCGATACGACGGCTCGCCTTCAGGCGTGTGGCGTCGCGCAGGCGGCCCAGGTCGGGTGCGCCCGAGGAT
Organism: Pseudomonadota bacterium; assembly: GCA_041163625.1. Lineage (GTDB taxonomy): Bacteria > Myxococcota_A > UBA9042 > UBA9042 > UBA9042 > JACKFC01. The sequence continues at coordinate 14,275 of JBEARB010000206.1, forward strand.
TGCGGCGCGCCGCTGTCGTCGATTGGCTGCGCCTCGGCCGGCGGCGCCGCGTCGGCTGCGGAGCCGTCGTCGCCGTCGCCACCGTCGCCGTCGCCGTCGCCGTCGCCGTCGCCGTCGCCGTCCTCTTCCTCGGTCTCCTCGTCCGCGTCGTCGGCCTTCATCGGGGCTGCGACGTCGCGGCCGCCGCGCGTGGGCGCCGTCGACGGGGCGCTCGGGGCCGGCGAGGGTTCGGTCGCGGCAGGCGTCTCGGGCGCCGCGGCTGCTGCGCGTTGGCAGTCGAGCGTGCGCTGCGCGGCGTCCGCGGCAGCGCGGGCGGCCTGTGCTGCGCGCTCGGCGGCGGCAGCGGCGCGCTCGGCGGCGGCGGCGGCGCGCTCGGCGCGGGAAACGGCGGCGGTCGGCGTCACCGGGTGCGGCAGCGCCGACGGCGTCGCGCCGGCCGACACGGCGAGGCTCAGGCAGGCGAGGAGGATCCAGCCGAACCCCGCGACCAGGTGCCGCCGGTGGCGGATGTGCGGGACCAGCGTCGGAGATTGCGTCCGGTTCATGCCGTCGGGGCTACCGGCGGGAGGCGTCCGGGTCAAGAAAACCGGCCGCTGTGGGGCCGAATTCGCGGGCTACTTGCAGGTCGTGGACACCACCGCGAAATGCTCCCACGTGTTCAGGGTCGAGGTCATGCCGGTGTCCAACTCGACGCCGGCCCAGACGTAGACCTTGCCTTGCTTGACGACCAAGCCGCGGTCGTAGCCGCCGTCGTCGTCGCCGAAGATGGTCTGATAGTTGCCGGCGTCGGCGGTGCGGTAGACCCACGCCTCGAAGGTCAGGTTCGGCATCGCGGCCGGCGTGAGGTTGCCCATGACGACGCAGTCGTCGATGCCGTCGAAGGCCAGCCCACCGCACGCGCCGCCGGTCGCGACGAGCTCGTACACGCAGCCCTTGGCGGCGTCGCAGTTGTCTGAGGTGCAGGCGTTGCCGTCGTCGCAGCCGATCGCGAAGCCGCCGCCGCAGATGCCGACCAGGCAGAGCTCGTCGGAGGTGCAGGCGTCGCCGTCGTCGCATGCGTTGGCGGGCAGCGCGGTGCCGACGCAGCTGCCCGCCACGCAGGCGTCGTCGCTGGTGCAGGTGTTGCCGTCGTCGCACGCAGCGCCTTCCGCGGTCGCTTGCAGCGCGCATTGGCCTGTCGCCGGGATGCAGGCGGCCTTGGCGCAGACGCTGTCGCCGCTCGGGTTGCAGGTGACAACGGTGCTCGGGTCGAGGATGCAGCTGCCGACGCCGCTCTGCATGGCGCAGCGGAGGGTGCCGTTGCAGGCGTTGCCGTCTTCCTTGGCGGCGCAGTCGCTGTCGACGGCGCATTCGCCGACGGCGTCCCCCGGGTCGGCGTCCTGGGCCACGTCCGGCGCGGCGTCTTGGCCCTGGACCGGCTTGGAGTTGCCCTCGTCTGGGCTGCAGCCGAGCGACGAGAGGACCTGGCCGCAGCCGATCCGCGCGATACGGCGCGACGATGCGAACGGATGACGTGCGGTCAACGCCGGCGCGGGCTCACACGAAGCCGCGATCGCGCAAACACCGCCGTTCGGGGCGATCGCGCCGCCACTGGCGCGACGACCCGGGGACCGCTTGACCCCTCCTCGGCGGGGGTGACAGCCTGCGTTGGCGCCCTGCCTGGAGCGCCCGACGACGAGGAGGCCGCGATGAGCGAGGTGGTGCAGATTCGACTGGGTGACGAGACCTTCAAGCTGCGCACCGACCGGGCCGAGGCCCTGCACCGCGCGGCCGGCTTGGTCGACGAGAAGCTCGCCGAGCTGCGAGCGGGCGGCGTGCCCTCGACCCGGGCCGCGGCGCTGCTCGCGGCGCTCTCGCTCGCCGACGAGCTGCTGCTCGCCCGCGGTGCCCGCGACGCGCTGCGCGACCGCACGGGCAGCGCGCTCGAGTCGCTGACCACGCGCCTCGACGAGCTCGACGGCTGCATCGAGCAGCTCGGGGCGGGTCGTTGAGCGCGCGCGTCGACCACTTTCCGCCCGTTCGTCTCGCTGCGCCGCCGACCTTCGCCGCCGGCAAGGCGGGTTGGCGGGCAATCTGTGAGCAGCTCGGGCGCGCCCGCCCCGCCGCAGTGCGGACCCGGCATGCCGCGCGCCTCGCCGAGGTCGGCGCCGCCCTCGCCGACGGTCGCTCCATCGCCGCCCTGTACGCCCCGATCGGCACCGAGGTCGACAGCCGGCCGCTGGCGAACGCGCTGCTCGTGGCCGGCCTGCGGCTGGGCTACCCGCGCCTTCTCGGCCCCGACGGCGCGATGGAGATGGGCGAGAGCGCCGGCCCTGCCGCGCTGCGTGCGCGTCCGCGCAGCCGCCTGCTCGAGCCCGAGGGGCCCGCGATTCCGGCCGAGGCGATCGATCTCGTCTTCGTGCCGGCGCTCGGCGTCGACGGCGCGCTCCGGCGGCTCGGTCGCGCCGGCGGCTACTACGACCGCTGGCTCGCGACGCTGCGACCCGAGGCCCTCGTCGTCATGGTCACGCCGGCGGCGTGCGTGCTGCCGTGGGGTGCCGCCGAGGCGCACGACCGCGCCGGCCACCTCGTCCTCACCGAGGACGGCGCCTTCACCGCGGCCGAGACGCCGTGATCGAGAACCTCACGGCCCTGGTCCGGCGCCACCGGCGCTTCGCGCTCTTTCTCGCGGTCGGCGCGTCCGGCGTCGTCGTGAACATGATCGTCTACCTCGGCGTGCTCTCGGCCCTGGACGAAGGCGGCCGCAGCGATCTGCTGGCCACCAATATCGCGGCGTTCTGCGGGTGGGTGGTCAGCGTCGCGAGCAATTTCGCGCTCAACGACCGTCTGACCTTCCGCATCGCCGAGCAGCGCTACAGCGCCCGCATCGGCCGTCGCTTGCTGCGCTACTACGGCACGGCCAGCGTCGCCTTCGGCATCCAGGCGGCCGTGCTCAACGGCCTGCTCGCGGCGGTCGGCGAACCGGCGCCGACGTGGCTGCCCTTCCCGCGCACGCTCGCGAACCTGTGCGGCATCGCGGTGGCGACGGTCGCGAACTACCTGCTCGCGCGCTATTGGGTGTTCCGGACCGACGACGCTAGTTGATGGTCGCGCCGGCGGGGGCGTCGCCGTCCGGCCGCATCGGTAGCAGTCGACCGTCCGGGCCCTCGGCGAGCATCATCATGCCTTGGCTCTCGAGGCCCATCAGCTTGCGCGGGGCGAGGTTGGCCAAGATCTGCACGCGCGTGCCGACGAGCTGCTCGGGCGTGAGCGATTGCGCCACGCCGGCCAGGATCTGCCGCATCCCGAGACCGCCGAGGTCGACCTCGAGGCGCAGCAGCTTCTTGCTCTTGGGCACGGGCTCGGCGACGCGGACGATGCCCACGCGGATATCGAGCGCCGCGAAGGTCTCGTAGCCGACCAGCTCCTTGAGCGGCGTCGTCTCGGCCGGCGTCGAGGTGGCCGGCGCGGGGACGGCCTTCGGGCCGGTCTTGGCGGCGTCTTTGGCGGCGGCCGGCACACCCTTCGGCGCGGCGACCGTCGCGGTCGGCTCGAGCTTGGGGAAGAGCGGGTCGCCGGTCGGCACTTCGGCGCCCACCGGCAGATCACCCCATTGCAGCTCGGACCACGGCACGATGCCGCCGGTCGCGCCGATGCGCTTGCAGATCGTCTCACAGGTCTGCGGCATCACCGGCCAGAGCAGGTTCGCGGCGAAGCGGATGCCTTCGAGCACGTGGTAGACGACGGTCGCGGCGGCGGCGGGATCGGTCTTCACCAGCTTGAACGGCTGATCGCTCGCGAGCACGGCGTTCAGGCGTCCTACGAGGCTCATCGCGTCGGCGACGGCGACGTGCAGCTTCATCTCCTCGAGGCTCTGCGGCAGCGGCACGGCTTGGCCCGCGTCGGCGGCCTCGGCGGTCTCGGCTTGACCGGCGAGGTAGCGGCCGAGCGCGCGCGCGCTCGCGAGCATCGGCGAGAGCGACTTGCCGTCCGGCGCTGGGATGGTGCCGCCCCAATTGCGGTGCACCAGCGCGGTGGTGCGCTGCACGAGGTTGCCCAGATCGTTGGCCAGCTCGGTGTTGTTCCGCCGCAGCAGGGCCTCTTCGCTGAAGTTGGCGTCTTGGCCGACGGCCATCTCGCGCAGCAGGAAGTAGCGCATGACTTCCTTGCCGTGGGCGCGACCGACGGCCAGCGGATCGACGACGTTGCCGAGCGATTTGGACATCTTCGTGTCGTTCTGCAGCCACCAGCCGGTGACCACGAGCCGGCGCGGCAGCGGCAGCCCGAGCGCCATCAGCATCGTGGGCCAATAGACCGCGTGCGTGGTCAGGATGTCCTTGCCGAGGAAGTGGCAGACGCTCGGCCACCAATGCTCGAACGAGCCCTCGCCTTCGGCGCGCGGCGGTGCGAGGCGCCCGGGCAGCAGGCGCTCGTTGTCGTCCTGCGCGCCGATGCCGCCGACCGCGGTGACGTAGTTCAGCAGCGCGTCGAACCAGACGTAGCAGACGAAATCGGCGTCGAAGGGGAGCTCGATGCCCCATTGCAGGCGCGACTTCGGGCGGCTGATGCAGAGATCTTGCAGCGGCTCGCGCAAGAAGCCGAGCACCTCGTTGCGCCGGTTGTGCGGCAAGATCTGCATCGTGTCGCTCTCGATGGCGTCGATCAGCTGCTGCTGGTAGCGACTCATCAAGAAGAAGTAGTTGCGCTCCTTGAGCAGCACGACCTCGCCGCCCGTGTCCGGGCAGCGGCCGTCGATCAAGTCCTTCTCGGTCCAGAAGCGCTCGGCCGTGGTCGAGTACCAGCCCTCGAAATCGCGCGCCTCGATCAGCCCCTGCTCCCAGAGCTGCGAGAGCGCCCGCTGCACCACGCGCACGTGGCGCGGCTCGGTGGTGCGGATGAACTGGTCGGGGTGGCAGTGCAGCTCCGGCCACAGCTCGAGGAAGGCGCGGTGCAGCTCGTCGACGTGCTGCTGGGCCGGGATGCCGCGCTTCTCGGCGGCTTCCTGCACCTTCTGGCCGTGCTCGTCGGTGCCCGTGACGAAGTACGTCTCGCTGCCCATCAGCTGCGCGTAGCGGCGCGCCGCGTCGGCGACGATCGTGCAGTAGGCGTGGCCGATGTGTGGGCGGCCGTTGACGTAGTAGATCGGCGTGGTGGCGTAGAAGCGGCGCATCAAGGCCTCCCTCCCCGCGGCGCGGCGGGGCGCGGATGCAAGCATGCCCCCTCGCATTCGGCAACCGCGCTTTCCACCGCCGGAGGCATCGGGCAGGCTCCCGCGCAATGGCCCGCTTCCGCTCGATCCTACCGCTTCTGTTCGCTTGCCTGCTCGGGCTCGGCGTCGGCGCGTGTGGGGCCGATGCGGCGGGCGACGCGGGGAGCCAGGTCGCGTCGGACGGCGGCGGCATCGGCGGCGACGGCAACAGCGTCGCCGACGGCAGCAGCGACGGCATCGGGCTCGGTGCCGACGTGAGCGCCACCGCCGCCGGCTTTCCCGACCGCGTGGTCGCGTTCGAGCCCGGCGCCAACGCCGGTTTTGGCGCGGCCGGCATGCCCGGCGTCGTGCTCGGCCCGCCCAAGGGCGGCGGCGCGGGCGCGGGCGGCCTCCACGTCGTCTCGCTCGGCAAGGGCGGCGTCATCGTGCTCGCCTTCGACGACGAGGAGATCTACGACGGCCCGGGCGCCGACCTCGTCGTCTTCGAGAACCCGTTCTCGACCTGGTTGGAGACCGGGCGCGTCAGCGTCAGCGCCGACGGCACGAGCTGGCATCCCTTTCCGTGCGCGGCGGACGATGCGGCCGGCGGCTACCCGGGCTGCGCGGGCGTGCAGCCGGTGTTCTCGCATCCGGACAACGGCCTCTCGCCGCACGATCCCGCGGTGGCGGGTGGCGACGCCTACGATCTCGCAGATCTGGGCCTCTCCGCCGTGCGATTCGTCCGCATCGAGGACACGGGCGCCAACAGCTACGTCGGCAACAGCGGCGGATTCGACCTCGACGCCGTCGCCGCGGTGCATTGGCGTTAGCGCCTTCGCTTGCACCCCGCCGACCCCGGCGGCATCTTCGCGCCCTCGCGCAACGTGCAAGCCGCGCGAGGGTGGAGCATTGCGATGACCGAGCCGACCCAGACCGCCGCGCAGACCAGCGCTGAGGCCGCCGACGACAACCGCTACAACCCCTTCGATTTCGAACAGAAGTGGCAGCAGTGGTGGCTCGAGAACGAGGTCTTCCGGGTCGAGATCGATCCCGACAAGCCGAAGTCCTACGTGCTCGACATGTTCCCCTACCCCTCGGGCGCCGGTCTGTACGTCGGCCACCCCGCCGGCTATACCGCCACCGATACCTACAGCCGCTACCTGCGTGCGACCGGTCGCAACGTGCTGCACCCGATGGGTTGGGACGCCTTCGGTCTGCCGGCCGAGCAATACGCGATCAAGACCGGCACCCATCCGGCGGATACGACGCGCAAGAACATCGACAACTTCCGTCGGCAGATTCAGCGCCTCGGCTACTTCCTCGATTGGAGCCGCGAGGTCGACACCACCGACCCGAACTATGTCCGCTGGACGCAGTGGATCTTCCTGAAGCTCTACGAGATGGGCTTGGCGTACCAAGCCGAGGTGCCGGTGAACTGGTGCGCGGCGCTGGGCACCGTGCTGGCCAACGAAGAGGTCATCGACGGCAAGAGCGAGCGCGGCGGCCACCCCGTCGTCCGCATGCCGATGCGTCAGTGGATGCTGCGGATCACCGCCTACGCGCAGCGCCTGCTCGACGGCGTCGAGGGCTTGGAGTGGCCCGAGGGCATCAAGGCGATGCAGCGCAACTGGATCGGCCGCTCCGAGGGCGCCGAGGTCGATTTCGCGGTCGTCGGCGCCGACGGCGCGGCGTCCGACGAGACGATCCGCGTCTTCACCACCCGACCGGACACGCTCTTCGGCGCGACCTACATGGTGCTCGCACCCGAGCACGAGCTGGTCGAGTCGATCACCCGCGACGCGCAGCGCGCCGAGGTGCAGGCCTACGTCGAGGCGGCCGCTCGGCTCTCGGAGCGCGACCGCACCGACGACCGCAAGGACAAGACCGGCGTCTTCACCGGCGCCTACGCCGTCAATCCGGTCAACGGCGCGCACGTGCCGGTCTGGATCGCCGACTACGTGCTCGGCGGCTACGGCACCGGCGCGATCATGGCGGTGCCCGGCCACGACGAGCGCGACTTCGCCTTCGCCACCGCCTACGACCTGCCGATCTTGCGCGTCGTCCGCGGCACGTCCGCCAGCGCCGACGACGCCCTCGAGTCCGCCGAGCCCGCGCCCGGCATCGCTTGCAACTCGGACTTCCTCGACGGCCTGCCGACCGCCGCCGCCAAGGACGCGATGATCGATTGGCTCGAAGATCGCGGCGTCGGCGAGCGCCAGATCAACTTCAAGCTCCGCGATTGGGTGTTCTCACGGCAGCGCTATTGGGGCGAGCCGATCCCGATCGTCTACCCCTGCTACCCGGGCGAGGGCGCCGACCGCGCGCTCTTCGATCCCTGCGCCGGCGACCCCGTCGTCATCGATTACGACAACCCGACGGCCGTCGACGTCTCCGAGCTGCCGATTCGGCTGCCCGAGATGGAGAACTTCGCGCCGACCGGCGACGCCGAGCCGCCGCTGGCGCGCGCGCTGGCGTGGCGCTTTTTCGAGCGCGACGGGCAGTGGTGGGCGCGCGAGACCAATACGATGCCGCAATGGGCCGGCAGCTGCTGGTACTACCTGCGCTTCATGGATCCGGACTGCGAGAGCGCCGTCGCCGATCCGGCCGCCGTCGATTATTGGTCCAGCGTCGACCTCTACGTCGGCGGCGCCGAGCACGCCGTGTTGCACCTGCTCTACGCGCGCTTCTGGCACAAGGTGCTCTTCGACTGCGGCGTCGTGCCGGACGACGAGCCCTTCCCGCGCCTGGTCAACCAGGGCCTGATCCTCGGCGAGGACGGCGAGAAGATGAGCAAGTCGCGGGGCAACGTGATCAACCCCGACGACGTCATCGACCAATACGGCACCGACGCGTTCCGGCTCTACATCCTGTTCATGGGGCCGCTCGAGAAATCCAAGCCCTGGCAGATGAGCGGTCTGCAGGGCACCAAGCGCTTCCTCTCGCGTGTGTGGACGCTTTTCGGCAAGGAGATCGTCGACCGCGAATGGCCCGCCGAGCTCGACAGCCTGGTGCACGGCACCATCAAGGGCGTCGGCGAAGACCTCGCCGAGCTCCGCTTCAATACCGCGATCTCCAAGCTGATGGAGCTGACCAACGCGCTGCTCAAGCGCGACGTGCTCGAGCGTCCGCTGGCGATGGACTTCGCTCGCCTGCTCGCCCCGCTCGCGCCGCACTTGGCCGAGGAGCTGTGGGAGCGCATCGGTGAGGTCGCGCCCGTGATGGACGGCGGCTGGCCTGGCCACGAAGAGGACAAGATCGTCTCGGCGACCTACGAGCTCCCGGTCATGGTCAACGGCAAGGTCCGCGCCAAGCTCGTCGCGCCGCAGGCCGCGTCCGGCGACCAACTCGAGGTCTGGGCGCTCGCCGACGAGCGCGTGCAGAAGTGGCTCGACGGCAAGGCGCCGCGCAAGGTCATCGTGGTGCCGGGTAAGATGGTCAGCGTCGTCGTCTAGGCGATTTCTTCGGCGTGGCTCTGGGCGCTAGTCGGTGGCCCTGCTGCTGCCGAGCGTCGCGATCGCGACCAGGAGGCACGCGATGAGCCTGGAGTCCTGCATGGGAGCCTCGCCCGCGTCGAGCCGTCCGGGAGCACGGTTCGAACCGTATCTTGAAGGCACGTGTCGCTGTTCATGAATGCCCGGGAACGCGCGGCGCAAGCCCCGATTCGGTGGATTCGTCGTTCGTGTCGTCGGCATTGGCCGCAGTCGCCGTGCCGTGCACCCGTCGGTCGGCAGCGACTGCGAGACGACGGATTGTCTCACCAGGAGACCGTCCGAGCCGTGGCCCGCCCCTCGGAAGGGCAAACGACGCCCCTTCCCGCCCGCTCGCTCGCGGCGTAGCATCTGCCGATGACCACGCCTTGTGCCCAAGCCGGCTGCCCGCTCGACGCCGAGCCCGGCGCCGGCGCCGGCGCCTGCGTGCTGCACACGCGCCGCGAGAACAAGACCCGCGACGAGCTCTTGCCAGCGTTCCGCGCGCTGCACGACTCCGGCACGATCCGCATCGCCCACCTCTATCTGGTCGGCGCGGATCTCACGGGCGTCTCCCTCACGCTGAAGAACCTGCAGCACAGCGAGCTCTCGGGTGCCTGCCTGAAGAACGCGCGGCTCGAGAAGGTCGGCTTCGACTTCAGCACGCTCGGCGGCGTCGACTTCGAAGGGGCGATCCTCGAGAAGGTCGACCTACGCCGGGTCAAGGCGCTGCATCGCTGCCGTTGGTACGAGACCATCTTCGACGGCGTGCAGATCCCCGGCATCGAGCACGTCGGTCTCGAAACGCCCTACGACAACGGCGGCCCCACGTCCGATCCGCTGCGGGCGCGTTATGTGTTCCGGCACTTCAAGGAGCTCTACAAGGGCGCGGGCGACAACGACGCCGCCGGCCTGTACTACGAGCGCGAGATGGACACCAAGCGCCGCCACGGCCCGCTCTCCGAGCGCCTGTGGTGGTGGCTGCTCTGGCTGACCTGCGGCTATGGCGAGCGACCCGTGCGCACGGCCTCGCTCTTCTTCGTCATCATCTTCAGCTTCGCGCTCGCCTACCTGCAGTGTGACGTCAAGGCGCCCGAAGGCCCGGTGCAGGACCTCGGCACGGCGCTCTACTTCTCGACCATCACGTTCACCAGCCTCGGCTACGGCGATATCTTGCCGGTGAGCATGACGGCGCGGATGTTGACCAGCGCCGAAGCGCTGCTCGGCGTGTTCATCATCTCGCTCTTCGTCTTCGTCTTCTGCCGCCGCATGGAGCGCTGATGTTCCCCTTCCTCACGTCGCTGCGTGCCGGTCGGCTTGCAGCGAGCCTCTCGTTCGCGGCGCTGGCCGCCTGCGCCGGCGAGCCCGCCGCGACCGGCGGCACGGACGCCATCGCCACCGACGGCATCGCCGACTTCGCCACCTCGGGCGACGCGGGCGCCGACGTGTCGGGCCCCAGCGAGGGCAGCTTCGTCGCGCTGACCTACAACGTGCACGGCTTGCCGGCCTCGATCACCGGCGACGACACCGGCGCTCGCATCACCGCCATCGCGCCCAAGCTCGCGCCTTTCGACGTCGTCGGCCTGCAAGAGAGCTTCATCGCCAAGAACCAAGGCGTCATCGACGACGCCAACGACCACGCCTACAAGGCCGCCTTCGATGCCAAGGTCAGCGACGAGAAGGTCTACGGCTCCGGCCTCGCGTGGCTGCTGCGGCTGCCGGTCGAGACCGCCGCCAACGAGCACTACGGCACCTGCAACGGCCTGTTCGACGCCGCCAGCGATTGCCTCGCCAGCAAGGGCGTCATGATGGTGCGGCTGCGGCTCGGACCCGATCCGGATTGCACGCTCGACGTCTACGACACCCATTTCGAGGCCGGTGGCGGTAGCGCCGACGAGGCCGTGCGCACGCAGCAGGTCAGCCGCGTGCTCGAGCTCTTCGCGACCCAATCGGCCGGCCGGGCGGTGCTCTTCATGGGTGATACCAACCTCAAGCCCTCCGATCCGCCCGACAGAATCGAGCTCGACCGCTTCGCCGCGGCCGGCTTGACCGACGCCTGCACCGCCGTCGATTGCGCCGAGCCCGACCGCATCGACCGCTTCCTCTATCGCTCGTCGGACAGCGTCACCATCGAGGCCAAGACCTGGTCGGTCGCGCCGGGCTTCGTCGACGGCGAGGGCAACCCCCTCTCGGACCACGATCCGATCCGCGCCACCTTCGCGTGGTCGTGCAAGGCGTCGAAGTAGCCGCGCTCAGTTCGTTTCGTCCAGGAAGAAGCGGATCTTGAAGCTGCGGATGCGCACCGCGACCTTCTCGTCGCCCTTGCGGCCGGGCTCGAAGCGACAGCGCTGCAGCGCCTTCTTCGCGGCTTGGTCCAGGCCGTGCCCCAAGCCCTCGAGTACCTTCACGTCGCGCGGCATGCCGTCGGCGCCGACGACCAACTCCAACTCGACCGTGCCCTCGACGCCCGCCGCCTTCGCCTCCTCGGTGTAGCGCGCGGTGCAGCGGCCCTTGGGCAGCGGCATCTTCGTCACCTCGTCGATGGGCGCGGGCGGCCCGCCGCCGAGCGGTTTGGGCGGCTTGTCCGGGCGCGCCTTCCGGTCGCGACCCGCGAGCTGCGTATTGCCCTGCGGGACCACGACGTTGCCGCCGGGCCCGGAGTTCATGTCGATGCCGAAGACCGGCTCCTCGTTCGGATCGGCGCTCGGCTTGGGGTTCTCGGTCGGTGGCGCCGGCGTCTCGCGTTCCACCGGCTTGGGCGTCGGCTTGGCCTTCGGATGCGGCTTGAGCTTGCGCGGCGGCGGCTTGCGCGGCGGCTCGGGCGGCGGCTCCTCGGCCGGCTCCAGCACCGGCTCCGGCTCGGGCGGTGGCGGCGTCGGCGGGGGCGGCGGTGGCGGCGGCAGCTTCACGTCTTCGAAGACGGCGCGCGCGACCTCCCGCTCGGGCTCGGACTCGGGCGCCTCGCGCGGCGGCGGGTTCAGCAGCGGCCACGCCAGCAGCAAGTGCACCACCAGCGAGGCGACGACGGCGCGCGCGTCGAATCCGCGGTCGCGCATCGGCTCAGAGCCTCGCCCGCAGGCCGAAGGTCGGCAACACGTAGCGCAGCGTCGCGCCCGGCGTCACTTCTTCGGGCATCAGCGCCACGTTGGTGATGTCGATGTAGAAATCGAGCAGCCATTTGTTCCACACCGCACGCTTGTCGATGCGCAGGTCGAGGCGGAAGAAGCCCGCACCGCGCGCCGCGTTGTAGCCAGTGGTCGTCGTCGCCGGCTTGCCGCTCTGGTATTGCAGGCGCAGGCCGAGATCCCAGTTCCGTGGCAGGCGCAGCCCCGAGACGACGTTGAGCAGATGCGTCCGATCGAAGTCGTAGGGCACGAAGGTGCCGGATTTCTGGCGCTCGCTGAGCGAGAGCGTGTAGGAGATCCAACCGTAGACGCCGTGTCGCGACTGCCGCCGGACCATCAACTCCAGGCCGGTCGCGCGGCCCTGTTGGGCGGCGAAGAGGCGGTCGATGACGTCTTGCGCGGTGGTGTTGGAGGCCGCGGCGGTCGGGTCGAGCAGCGTCTGGTTGGCCTGCGTCACCACGCTCGCCGGGTTGACCTCCAAGTCGAAGACGACCGGATCCATGTGGTTGTAGTAGCCCTCGAGGTTGACCGAGAAGCCGCTGCCCAGGCCCATCTCCACGCCGAGGCTGGTCTGAATCGACTGCAGCAGCCCGTAGCGCAGCGGCAGCATGTCCAGGCCCGGCAGCGGCAGGAACATCCGCGGCGGCTGGTGGAAGACGCCGACGCCGGCCTTGAGCCAGGTCGCGCGTCCGTCGTCCGCGGCGGTGCCGTCTTGCTCGGCGCGGCGCAGCGCGTCGGCGGAGGTGGCGGTGGCGGCGGTCGAGAGGCCCGGCACGTTGACGACGCCGAGCCGGTAGCGCGCCGAGATCCGCGGATCGGCGGCCAAGATCGCGGTCTCGCCGTCGTAGCGCCAATCCGCACGCACGCCCGGCCGCACCAACCAGCGCGGGTTCGGCCGCCACAGCGCCTCGCTCAGCGCCGACGCCACGGTGATGCGGGTGATGCCGGTGGCGAACTCGTCGATGCCGCCCTGTGACTGCGCCGGTGTGCTGGTGCCGCCGCTCAGCTCGAGGTCGGTGTCGTGGTGGATGCCCTCGACGCCGCCGACCAGCTCGACCTCACCGGGCAACCAGCCCTGCGGTCGCAGCGTCCAACGCAGCGTCGGTTCGAGTACCAGCTTGCTCAGCGATTGGCCGGCCGAGAGCGTCTGGTCGATGCCCGCGACCACGCGATAGCGACCGTCCCAGGGGCCACGGCCGTGCTGCGCGCGCAGGTCGATGCGGTGGAAGCCGAGCTGCAGCACGGGCTCGAGCTCGGGCTCGGGATCGTTCGGATCGGCGTCGGCGGCCGGGCCTTGCACTTCGTCCCACGCGCCGAACGCGAAGACGGTCCAGCCATTGCGCGCGTTGCCGCCGTCCAGGCGCAGCTGGTAGTCCCAATACGAGAGCGAGGCCTGATTGGTCGCCAGGCTCAAGATCACACCCGGGTAGCCGACGCGCCCGCCAACCGTCAGCGTCGCGTCGAGTAGCGGCAGCGGTGTGCGCACCAAGCCGCCCGCTTGCAGCAGGTTGATGTCGGCGTCGTAGAGGCGCTCGTCCTTGCCGGCGCGGCGGGTGCGGCCATCGATGACGCCGGCGGTGTAGCCGCCGTAGAGCACGGGCGCGCCGCCGGGGTAGAAGCGGACCTCGTCGACGAAGGCCGGATGGATCACCGAAGGGCCCGAGAGCAGGTGGAAGAGCAGCGGGACGCGCGTTCCGTCGATGAGGAAGCCGGTCGAGCCGGGGCTGGCGCCGCGCACCACCGGCAGCGGCAGCAACGAGATGATGCTGGCGACGCCGGGCAGGGTGGCGACCACGCGGTACGGGTCGCCGAAGGTTCCGGGGACCTGCTGGATCTCGGCGCCGCGCAGGGTCACGCGCGAGAGCTCGCGGCGGCGCTGGCGGCCGAAGACCACGACCTCGTAGGGATCGTAGCGCTCCTTCTCGACGGCGTAGCTGACCGCGACCTGCTCCCCGTCGGCGAGCCGCTCCTGCTGCAAGAAGGGCAGGTAGCCCGCGCCGTGCAACGAGATCCGCGCCACGCCGGGCGGAAGCGCGAGCCGAAAGCGGCCCTTGCGATCGCAATCGGTGCGGTATTTGCGGTCTCCGACCTGCGCGAGCACGCGCACGCCGGCGCCCGGCGCCCGGGTGCCCTTCTCGACCACCCGGCCGCGCAATTCGGCCGTCCGCGTGGGGCCGCCGTCGGGTGGGGCGCGCGGCGGCGGCGCGACCGGCACGAAGCGGTGGGTGAAGGTGATGGCGACGGCGACCGGCTTGCCCTGGTAGCGGCCGGGGCGGAACCCCCAGCGCGCGACGGCGCGCATCAGCGCTTCGTCCCAGGGCGGATTCGGCGTGTCGATGCGCTCGACGCGGCGCACGCTGCCGTCGCTGCCGACGACGATCTTCACGCGCACCTCGACCGGGGCGCTGATCCGGGTGACCTCGGCGGGTGGGTCGATCGCCGTCCGCGTTACGGCCTCGGGCGGCTCCAGACCCGGGGGCAACGCGGCGTTCGCGACGCCGGGCGCGAGCCATCCGACCAGCGCCAGCGACCAAGCGGCGAGCGCACGGACTGCGGTCCGGACCGCGCGGCTCATCGCCACTGGAAGCTCCAGCCGAACGACCAACCGACGTGCGTCCACCACTGCCGTCGCACGATGGCGGTCGCCGTATCCGGCTCGACGCGGCCGGTATCGTCGACGCAGAGGCTGCGCTGGCCGTCGACCATCGCCTCGAGGGCGGTCGCCGACATCGGGCCGAGCACGAAGGTCCAGGCCAGCCGAAGCTGCGCGACCGCGCCCGCGCCGTTGCACGAGGGCAGGGCAGCGCTGTCGCCCGGCACGGTGTAGGGGGCGACCAGCGCATCCCGGGTGGCGCCGTCGGGCTCGGGACGGCCGGAGCCGCCCTCGACGAAGCCGGCCACCCCTAGACCCATCGCGACGCTCCAGCGCTCGCCGAGGTGCAGGACGGGTTGCGCCGTCACGGCGTAGCGCAGGCCGAGCAGATCTTGGCCGACCGCGCCGCTGACCGCGCCGTAGCGGAACGCCAGCAGCAGCGACCAATCGGCGTCGAGGCGCGCGCCGACACGGGTGAAGAAGCCCCAGCCGACGCCGTCCGGGGCGCCACCGAGGCCGCTGACGCCGCCGTAGAGCAGGCCCGATTCGACCCGGAAGCCGGCGGTGCGCCAGGCGTCACGGTCGGCTTGGGTCGGCAGCGAGAGGCGCAGCGGCGGGTCGTCTTCGTCGACGCTCGCGCTCGCCTCGGCCGGGGCATCCACCGGCGCTGGTGGCTCGGCTGCCGACGCCGCTGCGGGCGCTGCGACGCAGAGCCACACCGCGATCCCGCCGAGGATCGCGCAGCCACGGCGCAGCGACCTCACGGCGTGGCCTCTTCCGGAACGTGCCCGTCGCAGGGCCACCAGCTCGGCGGGGTCTCGGTCAGGTCCCATTCCGGGACTTCGCAGCGCGGATCGTTGCGGCAGCCGCGCAGGGTGTAGTGCCGCAGCGCCGGGCAACTCTCCAGCGGGTAGGCCACCACCAGGTCGTCCGCCTTGGTCTCGGGGGCGTCGCCGGCCCCCCGCCCGTCGCCCGCGGGCTTGCCGCTGCCCGGGTTGCCGGCCACGCCCAGGATCCCCGAGCCGGCGGCGCCGAGCGGTAGGCACGCCCAGGTCGCGTACGGGATCCACGGCGCCGTCTCGGGCGGCTCGCGATAACGCGGCGCGCCGTTGCTGCCGCTGCTGTTGCCGCGGACGCAGCCGACCGGCGTCAGCGTCCGCGTCGACTCGCGCGCCAACTCGACCACGCCGGCTTGCAGCGTCGTCGCGAAGCAATCGCTCGCCTGGGGCAGCTCGCCCTTGCCGAAGGCGAGGACGGCGGTCGCCGCGTCGAAGCCGCCGCTGCCGACCAAGCTGTAGCCGACCGGCGGCGCCTCGCAGCCGACGCGCGGGTAGTAGGCCGAGACGGCGTCGAAGCCGCCCTCACGGAACGAGAGCCGCACATCCGGTCGGGTCATCGAGACGAAGCTCGCGGCGTGGATGGTGTCGCGTTCGCCTTCGTCGTCGTCGTCCTGCGACTGGGGCGGGCCGTCGCCGCCGCCGCCGCCGCCGCCGCCGAAATCGGCCTCGTCGCGCAGCTCCGCCGGCACCCATGCGCGCCCGCGTCCCCACCATGGGAAGCGCAGGTTCAGCGATTGGTCGCCGTCGCCGTCGTCGAAGAGCACGACCGAGGCGTAGGTCAGCCGCGCCGTCAGGTCGCCGACCATCCAATCGGCCGAGGGCAGGGCGTAGAGCGGGATCTCGGCCGTACCGTCGGCCTGCAAGGGCACGCTGACGCCGGCCTCTTCGGGGTAGAAGCCCAGCGGATCGCGGCACCCCACCTCCGCCACGGCCTGCGCGTCGCCCGCCAGCCCGAGCGCCGCCAGCCAGCACGTCGGCTCGGCCAACGTCTGCCCGCCCCAGACCAAGCCGACCCGCGGTCGCTGAAGATCCGAGACGTCCGTGCCCGGAGCCAGCCGCACGCGCACCGTCGCCAGCGGCGTCAGCGTCTCCTCCATGCCGACCACGCCCTCGGCGCAGCCCGCGACGACGAGCAGCCACGCGCCGAGCAGCTGCACCAGCGGTCGGGTCAATCGGCCAGCCATCGGACCTCCAGCACCCCGCCGTAGCCGGCGCCCCCGCCCGCGCCGAGGTGCAGCGTCGGACCGACCCGCAGCGCCAACCAGAGCTCGCGCACCAACCGCACCTGCGCGCCGAGCTGTGCGCTCCCTTGACCGAGCAACGCCGAGCCGGACGTGGTCAACGGGCCCCCGGCGAGTCGCCGCGATTGGTGGCGCTCGCGGCCCTCCCAGACCAGCGTGCCGCCGACGCCGAGCTGCATCAGCAACGCGCCGCGCCCGCGTCGCCAGCGACCCTCGAGCGTGGCGGCGGCGCGGAGCTCGTCGTGGTCGACCTGCCATCCGAGCGTGTCCTCGCTGGCGCCGAGCCAAGCCAGCACCCCACCGACGTCCACCCGCAAGCCGCCGCGCCGCAGCAGGACCGTCGGCGCCCAGCTCGCCTGGATGCCGCTGCCCAGGCTCGGATCGAGCAGCGCCGGCGAGGCCACCAACAGACCGACGCCGACGCCGTCCGCCGGCGCCGCGAGGCCTTCCTGCGGCGCTCCAGCGAGGGCCGCGAGCGTCACGAAGAACGCGCACGCCCTCGCGATGGTGGCGAGGGTCGGGCTGGCGGAGCGGTTCGGGTTCGTGCGGGGGGGCCAACACATGCGCGCAGACTACAACACCCGTTCGCGGTGTGAGTGACCCCAGCGGCGACTTTGCACGCCTGCACATCCACGTCCGGTTGTGTAAGAAATCACCGAGGTGACGAATTTCTCGACATCTCCGCGATGGCGTTGGTCGCCCAAGCCTCCGAAATCGTGTGGGCCTGGCGGGCAACGGGGTTGGCACGGTCCTCGCAGTCTCTGGCTTGGTAGGTGAGACGGCGTGCGCGGCGCGTGCGCGCGGGAGGCGAAGTCATGGCGACGAAGCGGACGATGTTGTGGGGGCAGCGAGGCGTGAGGCTCGCCTTGACGGCGGCGACGAGCTGGGCGGTGGCGCTCGCCGGTTGCGGCAGCGAGCCCGTCGGCGGCGGCGGTCAGGCCGATACGAGCGGCGGCGGCCTGGACGCCAATCCGGTCGACGTTCCTGGACCGACGCCCGAGCCCTCCAAGGAGATCGAAGCCTTCCGCGCCAACTACAAGCCAGTCGTCGACCAAGCCGCCGCGCTGACCTTGGCGCAGCTCAACGCCGCCTACCCCGATCCGGCGGCGAGCGCCCCGAACGCGCTGCCCTACGAGCCCGGCAAGGCGAAATACATGGACCTGATCAGCGCCGCGATGACGCCGAACGCCGACGCCACCGCGCTGCTGGCGAAGAACGGCTTCGTCAGCTCGGCTGCCTGGCAGCACGAGACGATGGCGCACGCGCTGCTGTGGGTATTCCAGAAGGACCTGCCGGTGCTGGTGACCAGCGACATGATCCTGCAGGCGCTGCACGCCAGCTACGACGACATCCTCAAGCTCGTCGAGAAGACGATCCTCCACCCCGGCCTCACCGAGATGCTCGCCAAGGCGCAGAGCCAACTCGGCAACGTCGCCAAGGGGTCGGACACGCAGGCGCAGGCCGCCTGGCAGGATGCCGACCTCTTCGTGACGGTCGCGCGCAGCCTGCTCGCCGGCAAGCAAGTGCAGAGCCTGAGCGGCGCGGCCGTCGACGACACCGTCGCCGACCTGCTCGCCGCCATCGACGCCAAGCAGATGACGGAGCTCGAGATCTTCGGCTCCAAGCGGGTGATGGACTTCTCGCAGTTCGAGGTGCGCGGCCACTACGAAGGCGATCCCGTCCTGGAGAAATACTTCCGCACGATGATGTGGCTCGGACGCGTCGACTTGCGCTTTGTCGAGCCCGACGCCGCTGCCGGCACCTGGCTGTTCCGCCCGCGGCAGCTGATGGCGGCGCTGCACCTGCGCGCGGCGATGCAGGGCGATCCGATGGCGAAATGGCAGACCGCCGACCGCCTCGTGACGCTGATGGTCGGCCCGGTGGACTACATGGACCTGCCGGCGCTCGAGCCGATGATCGCCGACTTCGGCCTGACCGACGCCGACGCCGTCGCCGGGCTCGACGCCGCCGCCGAGCAGAGCCTGATCGGTCGCTTGGTCGCGGGCGTCTACGGCGGGCAGCAGATCGCCAGCCACTACCTCGAGACCGATCCCTTCTCGTCCGAGCCGACGCCGCTGCCGCCCTCGTTCGCGCTGCTCGGCCAGCGCTTCGTCATCGACTCGTACGTCTTCGCCAACGTGGTCTACGACCGCGTGATCTTCGAGGGCAAGAAGATCGAGCGCGTGCTGCCGAGCCCGCTCGACGCGATGTTCGCACTGGGCAGCGACCGCGCACTCGTGCACCTGCAAGAAGAGTTGCAGAAGTACCCCTACCAAGGCGCGCTGCTGCTGCTCCGCCACCTGGTCGAGGCGCACGACGACGCCTTCTGGTCCTCGAACCTCTACAACGGCTGGCTGGCCGCGTTGCGCGCGCTCTCGGCCGATCCGGCGGCCGCCGACGGGCTCACGAGCCCGAAGGTGCCGGCCGCGATGCAGACCGGCGCGTGGCACGACAAGCAACTCCGCACCCAGCTCGCCTCGTGGGCGCAGCTGCGCCACGACACCATCCTCTACGCCAAGCAGAGCTACACCGGCGGCGTCGCCTGCGAGCACCCGGACGGCTACGTCGAGCCGGTGCCGGCGTTCTGGGCGGCGCTCGGCAAGCTCGCCGGCGAGGCGCGGGTGACGCTACAGAACGCGCCCGGCGTCGACGCCAACGTCGCCAAGCAGCTCGACACCTTCTGGGGCCATTGGCAGACCACGATGGGCACGCTCGAGACCATCGCGCGCGGCGAGCTGCAGGGTCAGGAGCTGACGGCCGACCAGCTCGCGTTCCTGAAGAAGACCATCGTCAACGAGACCATTTGCGGCGGCCCGATCTTCAACGGCTGGTACACCTCGCTCTACTTCGGGGCCGACAACTTCGACAAATGGAAGCCGACCATCGCGGACGTGCACACCAACCCGAACAGCGGTCCGCTGCCCGGCCCGCACGTGCTGCACGTCGCCACCGGCAACGTCGAGTTGATGATCTTCACCGCCGACACCTGCACGGGCGCCGAGGCGTTCGTCGGCCCGGTCTTCCGCTACCACGAAGTCGTGGTGCCGGAGATCAAGCGGCTGAAGGACAGCGATTGGGAGAAGGAGCTCACCGCGGGCACCGCGCCCGGCCAGCCCGGCTGGACTGCCTCGTTCGCGGTGCCCTAGCGACGTCCTACTTGGACTTGCCCGCGTACATCGCGTCGATCTCGGCGGCGTAGCGCTCGGTCACGATATTGCGCTTGACCTTGAGCGAGGCGGTGAGCAGGCCGTTGTCGACGGTCAGCGGGTCGATGCGAGTCCAGTACTTGATCGACTCGAAGCTGGCGAGGTCCTTGTTGACGACCGCGACGTGCGCGTCGATGGCGGCCTTCACGTCGGCGTGGTTCGGATCGGCGGGGATGCCGCGCTGCTCGGCGAAGCCGGTCAGCTCCTCGGGGTCGACCGAGATCAGCGCCGTGCAGTAGTTGCGCGTATCACCGATGACCACGGCCTCCTGGATGATCGGCAGCAGCTTGAGCGAGCCCTCGATCTTGGCCGGCGCGACGTACTTGCCGCCCGAGGTCTTGATCAGCTCCTTCTTGCGGCCGGTGATGTGCAGGAAGCCATCCTCGTCCACGCGGCCCTCGTCGCCGGTGTGGAACCAACCCTCGTCGTCGAAGGCGTCGCCGGTCGAGTCCGGGCGGTTGAGGTAGCCCTGCGTGATGTTCGGACCCTTGGCCAAGATCTCGCGGTCCTCGGCGATCTTCAGCGTCACGCCGGGCAGCGCCGGACCGACGGTGCCGATCTTCATCCGGCCGGGGCGGTTGGCGGTCAGGCCGGGGCAGGTCTCGGTCAGGCCGTAGGCCTCGTAGAGCTCCAGGCCCATCGACTGGAAGAAGGTGTGCACCTGCTTGTCGAGCGGCGCCGAGCCCGAAAGTATCGCGTCGGCGCGGTCCAGACCGAGCGCGGCGCGCAGCTTCGAGAGCACGACCTTGTCGGCCAGCTTGAACTGCAGCTCGAGCAGGAAGGGCAGCGGCCGGCCGGTGCTGCGGTAGGGGATGGTCTGCTCGCCGATGCCGAGCGCGAGGCCGAAGAGCTTCTGCCGCAGCGGCGGGGCGCCCGAGACCTTGAGCTCGATCTTCGACTTCATCTTCTCGAACACGCGCGGCGCGGCCGGGAAGAAGCCCGGGCGCGTCTCGCCGAGGTCGGCGGCCAGCGTCGGCACGCTCGAGATCACCAGCGGCAGGTTCAGCGCCGGCCCGCAGAACTCGATCAGACGGCCGAAGCTGTGGGCCAGCGGCAGGAAGAGGAACAGGCCACCGGCGCGCATGTTGTCGGTGAGGATGCCGGCGCCGTCGACGGCGTTGGCCATCGCGAGGTGGTTGGCGTGGGTCTGGATGACGGCCTTCGGCGCGCCGGTGGTGCCCGAGGTGTAGGTGTAGGTCGCGGTCTGGTCCGGCGTGGCGGCCTTGCGACGGCGCTCGAGCTCGGGGCGCAGCTCGTCGAGCTTCGCGGCGCCGCGGGCCTCCAGGTCGGCGAGCGACTCCCAATCGTCGGCCGGCTCGACGCCCTCGGGGTGGATCACCACGATATGGCGCAGCGGCACCTGCTCGGCGCTGTAGCTCACGTCGAAGAAGGTGAAGCCGTCGCGCATCGCCCGGATCTTGGCGAGCTGCGCGCCGTCGTCGACGATGGCCAGCTTGATGCCGGTGTCGACGTGGGCGTAGCCGACCTCTTCCGGGTGCAGCGAGGCGTAGATCGGCACGGTCTGCAAGCCGACCGAGAGGGCACCGAAATCGCAAGTGATCCAATCCTCCGAGGTCTGGCCGAGGATGCCGATCACGTCGTTGTCGGCCAGCTCGACGGCCGAGAGGATGCCGGCGGCGATTCGGTCGGCGCGGTCCCGGATGTACGACCATGTCCGGTCGGTCCAGACGCCGTCGATCTTGGTGCGGATGCCGATGTCGGAGCCCGAGGATGCGGCGCGGTCGTGCAGGAGTTCGGAGAGGGTCTTGACGTTGGTAGCCATGGTGCACTCCAGGTGTGGGGCGAGCGGGGCCGCCGGGGTCCGGCGTCGAAGGGGCGATCCTCCGGTGGTCCGCGGCCCGTAGTGTAGTGGGACTCGAGCCCAAATGCCCATACCCCGCGCAGGAATCGCGCATCGCGGCGCGGGAATCGCGTTGACGCCCCCGGCCAGAAACGCTATCCCGCGCAGACGTGAGCGCCCCTGCGCCATCGCTGCTCCCCGTTCGCCGTTGGCTGGTCGCCATCTACGCCTTGATCGCCGCGATGGTGGTGGTCGGTGGGATCACCCGCCTGACCGGATCGGGCCTTTCCATGGTCGATTGGCATCCGCTGATGGGCGCGCTGCCGCCGATGAGCGAAGACGCCTGGCAGGCCGTGTTCCTGCGCTACCAGCAGAGCCCGCAATACGCGCAGGTCAACCATTGGATGACCCTCGCGGACTTCAAGCAGATCTTCTTCTGGGAGTACTTCCATCGTCTGCTCGGGCGCTTGATCGGCGTCGCGTTCTTCTTGCCGTGCCTGGTCTTCGTGCTGCAGCGGCGGCTGCGCGGCGCGGTGGCGGTGCGCGCGGGCGTCGCGTTCCTGCTCGGTGGCGCGCAGGGCTTGCTCGGCTGGTTCATGGTCAAGTCGGGCTTGGTCGATGTGCCCGAAGTCAGCCATTTCCGACTGGCGGCACACCTCTCGCTCGCGTTCTTCGTGGCGCAATGGGTGCAGTGGTTGTGGATGCAGCTGCGTTGGCCACGGCGGACCGAGGGCGAGGCCGCCGGCGCGGGCGCGATGGCGTCGATGCAACCGGCGATCTGGGGCTTCGTGGCGCTGCTCTCGTTGCAGATCGTCTACGGCGCCTTCATGGCCGGCAAGCGGGCGGGCAAGATCTTCGCGACCTTCCCCGACATGAACGGCAGCCTCTGGCCGGCGGGCTGGCACACCGGCGATTCGGCCCTGCACGACCTGCTGCACAACCCGATCGCGATCCACGCCACCCATCGCACCGTGGCTTGGCTGGTCGCGGCGGCGGCGATCGCCTTGGCCGTCGTGGCCTCGCGCCGCGCCGAACGCGCACGCGAGCGCCGAATCGCCCGGATCTTCGGCGCGCTCGTGGTGCTGCAGGTCGCGTTGGGCGCTGCCACCGTGATGACCAGCGTCGCGATCCCCTGGGCGGTCGCGCATCAGGGCGTGGCGTTGCTCTTGCTCTCCGCCTCGACCGCGCTCGCGTACGTTGCCCGGGGGCCGACCGCCGACCCCACCGACGCCGCGTGATTGCGTCGTCGCTCCAGCGTCGCTAGCGTCGGAGGTGGCATCCACGCCAGCGGGGGCAGCGAGGATCGAACCATGCCGCAGCATCGCCGGCGGGCGTCGCCGCGCGCCGCCACGTTCGCCGACGCTACCACCGTCGCCACCCGCCGGCTGGTCGGACTCGCGCTGGCGTTGCTCGCGGCCTGCGCCGACGAGCCCGCGACTTCCGCCGACGCCGCCACACACGACACCGCGGACGCTGTTGCCGACGCCGGCGTCGATGCGAGCGAAGACACCGTCGGCGGCGACGACGGCATCGCCGGCGACGGGGACGCCGCCGCCGACACGGCGACCGACACCGCCTCCGACGCCGAGGCCGACGTCACAACCGACGCCGCTGACGCCGGCCCTGTGCCGTGTCCGAGCGGTTGGGCGTGCAACGAGCGCCTGCTGCCGGACGGCGCTTGCCCGCGCGACTGCATCGAGCAGGTCTTCGCCGCGCATTGCCCCGGTGTCGTCACCCACGGCGTCTGCGTCACCGGAACGCCGCCGCCGAAGCGAGCGTGGGCGTCGACGTCGAGATCGCGTGGTGGGTCCGCAATCCGACCCCGACGCCGCACACGATGAAGCTGCAGGTCTCGGCGGCGGCACCGTCGTGGCAGCTCGTGGGCACCGACTTCGACAACGGTGCCGCGCTCTCGCTCCCCGCCGGCGCGGAGCTGCAGCGCAAGGCGACGGTACGCGCCAGCCAGGCGACCGTCTTCGACCCCGCCGCGGCCACCGCGACCGTCTCGAGGTCGAAGTCCCCCTTCGCGCCCGCGAAAGCGACGGCAGCCTGCCCCCCCTCCGCCCTCCGACCCTGCAAGTCTCCGTCCCCGCCCGCCTGAGCGGCCCCAAACTCGACCCCGCCGCGCTGCTCGCCGCCGGCCAAGCCGACCTTCGCATCCAAGTCACCTACCCCTACACCCACACCGACGGGATGCGGGTGCCGCTGGCGTTGGACCTGACGCTCACGGTCGCATCCGCTGGCAGCGGGGCGTCGGCGAGGAGCGGTCGGAGGTGCTCGACCACAGCCGTCGCGACCTGCTCGGAGCCGAAGTCACAGCCGTCCGACGGCCTCAACATCCGGCGCGCCCCCTCTCTCAACATCATGCCCCACCCCAACGGCCGAAAGACTTCGGCGGAGCCGAAGTCAGAGCCGTCCGACGCACTCAGCACCCACCAATCCCCCCAATAGCCCGGGGGAGCGCGAGGGGGAGCGCAGCGGTCCCACCTCGCAATAGGGGGAGGTGCAAGGAGGGGGGCTTCCCCCTCCTTGA
>JBEARB010000207.1:0-3262 GCA_041163625.1 Pseudomonadota bacterium
GCCGGCGACCGCGGCGCGGATGATCCGCTGTGTCGCGCCGCGGGCGTTGCAGCAAAGGCGCTAGTACCAGTGGGTGGGCAGCCGGTCCTGTTTCGCGTGCTGGACGCGCTGGCATCCCGACGCGAACCGGGGCTGCGAATCGTCAGCGGACCGCGGAGCGAAGCGCTTGCAACCCGCAGCCCTGACTTGATCGATTCGCTCTCTGATCGCGGCTGGGCCTGGCGTGCGCCGGCGGCTTCGCCAGCGCTGAGCGCTCTGGAAGCCGTGGTCGAGGTGACGCAAGGCTCCGCGACCGCAGGACCGATCCTGTTGACCACAGCCGATCACGCGCTGCTCAGTCCCGCGCTTATTGACGATTTTTTGACCGCCGCGCTCAAAGCCCGCGCCGAAGGCGCCGACCTGGCAGTGGGGTTTGTGCCGCTTGGGGTGGTCCAAGCCCGTTTTCCTGAGGCGCGGCGCACGCCGCTGCCTTTCAGTGACGGAGCGGTCTGCAGCTGCAATCTGTTCGCACTACTGACACCGGCGGCGCACCGGGTCATCGACCTCTGGCGCGCGGTCGAGCGCGACCGCAAATCGCCTTGGAAGGTGGTCCGATTACTTGGACCGCTCACACTCCTGCGCTTTGCCTTGCGTCGACTGACCTTGCGCGACGCGCTGGCAAAACTGTCCGATGTCGGCGGCGCCTGCGTAGCGCCAGTGCTGCTCACAGATCCACTCGCCGCTGTGGATGTAGACAGCGTCGCCGACTGGCACTTGGTTCAGTCGCTGCTCGACAACTCACCACCGTGAGTCGCATGGGTACGAACCAGCTGCCAGGTCACGCAGTGCTCGGCGATGGCGCCTGGCTCGCGGTGTCGGCGCGCGGTCAGGGCAACCTGCCAGCCGCGTTTGGTCGGGGTGATCTCGAGCAGATTCCAGCCAGCGTCACCGCGCATCGATGCCGATGGGGCGCCGATGATCGGCAGCGCGCCCGCCCCAGTGTCACGGGCGCTGACCGCCTCCTGATGACCATGACCGTGCACCACCAGCTCCGCCCCGGCGCGGTCGAGCAGCGCCTCGAACGCGGCGGCATCACGCAGCCGTTTGCGCCAGGGGTGTCCGCTCGCGAGCGGGGAATGATGCATGAGCACGAGCCGGAACACGCCCTGCTCGCCAAGCTCGACAAGCAGGCGCTCGAGCGCGTCGCGCTGATCGCCGCCCACGCGACCGTCCGCGAACAGGAGACGCGTCGGCACAGCGCTATTGACGCCTATGATCGCCACATCGCCAAGGCGCCGAATGCCTGGGAAGGTCGCCGCGCCGCCGCCCGGCGCGCCGCAGAGAAAGTCCTGCCAGCGTCCAACCGTCGCGATCCAATCGTCCTGCACCAGACAGTCGTGGTTGCCGGGAATCACGGTCACCTGCGCTGGCGGTGCAAGCGTACGCAGCCAAGCCTCGGCCTCCGCGCACTCCTCGGCGAAGCCGAGATGCGTGAGATCACCGCTCACGAGCCAGTGGTCGGGGCGCGCCGCGCGAATGTCGGCGACCACAGCTTCAAGCACCGCCTGCTGATGCCGATGCCGGCGCTTGCGCAGCCAGGAGAGGTATCCGAGCCACCGTTTGGCGCCGAGACGCCACGGCGCGTCAACCACGGGCGTCGTCAGATGGGGATCAGACAAATGCGCAATGACCACCGTCTTGCCGATCGCGTGCCCCGGATGTTCGCCCATGTGACCGCTGCTACCATGCCGCACTTTCGGCGGGCTCGTCCGTGAAGGTCTCGATTCTCACCAACACTGCCAACCGCTACAACCGCCGCCATCCTGGCGTGGGCGAAGCCATCCGCGCCGCGCTTCCCGGTGCGCTCTACCGGGAGACGCGCGGCATCGCAGAAATCGAGCCCGCACTTGCCGACATCGCGGGCGCGGGCACGGAACTGCTGGTGCTGAACGGCGGCGACGGCACCGTGCAAAAGGTGGTCACGGCGCTGATTGGCCGGGCCGATCGAGAGCCCGTACCCGCTCTCGCGCTCCTCCCGGGTGGTACGACCAACATGACCGCGCGGTCGATCAACGGCCGAGCGCTTCCGTTCGCGCGCGCGCTCGAGGCATTGTCCCAGCGCGTGCCCGCGCTGCGCGCTGGCGATAACAGCGCGCTGATCGAGCGACCGGCTGTCGTCGCGACGCCGCCGGACGAGCCACCGGTTGCCGGCTTTTTCTGGGGCATGGGCGCGATCCTGCGCGGCATCGAGTACTGCCAGAAAACTGTCTATGAAGCCGGCATCGGCGGCGAACACGCGTCAGGCGTGGCGCTGGTACGCACCGTCATTGGTATCGCGCGACGTCAGCCGCCGTTCGCCGGCGGGGCGACGGTGGAACTCGCCGGATGCGAACCGAGTGGACGGTTCGAAGCAAGCATCCTGCTCGCGACCACATTGGAGCAATTATTCCTGGGCATTCGCCCGTTCTGGGGCGAAGCCAACGGCGCACTTCGCGGCGTGCTCGTCGAAGAACCTGCCCGACGACTGATCCGCAATCTCCCCGCGCTCCTGCGCGGAAGGCCGAACCGGCACATGACGGCAGCCACTGGCTATCACCCGATCAACACGGAGACGCTCGCGGTTACCGCGACGGGACGCTTCACGCTGGATGGCGAACTCTATGACCTGACTCCCGGCACACTGCAGCTTGCGCCCTCAAAGCCGCTGCGCTTCCTGCGGCTGGGGGCTCAATGAACGAGACCCTGCATGCGGTGGTGACCACGGAAGCTGCGCGGCCTCCTGCCCCGGCTGCGAACGCGCTCGTGGCCGCGATCCGCGAACGCTTTGGCGCCGACCTGCGCGCAGTGCTGTATTACGGGTCGTGCAGGCGTAGTGACGAGCCCGAGGGGTTGCTCGACTTCTACGTGCTGATTGACGGCATGAGCACTTTGCGGACCCGAGACGCGTTGCTGCTGCGGCTGCTCGAACCCAATGTCTACTATCTCGAGGTTGCCAACGGGAACGGCATCGCGCGCAGTAAATTCACCGTGGTGACCTGGGCCACTTTTGTCACCGGTACCACGCCACGCTGGTTTCATTCCTATCTGTGGGGTCGTTTCAGTCAGCCCACGAGCCTGATCTGGAGCCGCGACGCCGACACGGCGGCCACCACCGTCCGCGCGCTTGAGAGCGCGGCGACGACGTTCATTCGTCGTGTACTACCACTCGTTCCCGACCGTTTCAGCGCAGAAACCCTGTGGCTCACGGGCCTCGCAAACAGCTATCGAACCGAGCTTCGCAGCG
>JBEARB010000208.1:0-2852 GCA_041163625.1 Pseudomonadota bacterium
GCCGCTGACGAGCGTCACGATGTAGGTCAGGCCAGAGGCGTTGGAGCAGGAGCCCGAGGCGCAGACCTCCTTGCTGCTGCACTCGTCGTTGTCGCCGCAAGGACCGCACTCCGACGCGAAGCCGAAAGACGAGTAGTCCTGGCAAACCTCGCCGCCGCCACAGGGGATGACGGAGCCGAGCGCGTAGCATCCATTGCTGCCGAGTGTGCACTTCTGGATCGCCGTTCCCGAGGCGCAGACGTCGCTCGTGCAGGTGTCGGAGCAGGTCGGCGCGCACTTGCCGCAGTCTTGCTGGCAGGAGCTGCAGGTCTCGCTGCCGTTGCAGGAACCGTCGCCGCAGACCGGCGCGCACTTGCCGCAGTCGGCTTCGCAGTTGCTGCAGTTCTCGTTGCTGCCGCAAGAACCGTCGCCGCATGTCGCCGGACACGACCCACAGTCGATGACGCAGTTCGCACAGGTCTCGCTGCCGTTGCACACCGCGTCGCCGCACTTGGCGGCCGGCGCGACCGAACCGCCACCGCAGTCGACCGGGCAGGCAACAGGGCCCTCGCCGACCTCGCAGACGCCGTTGCCGCAGATGGACTGCGGCGTGCCCTGGTCGTCGGTCTGGCACCCCAGGACGCCGAGCACGAGCAACGCTGCGGAAGCGATCCAGTGCACACCATTCCTATGACCCCACTGGTTGGACCACATCTGGCTGACTCCTTCGGGCCGGCGCCACCGCCCCTGTCGATGAGGTGAGCCTACGTAACAAACAGGCCGTACCTACGCAATAGGTACTTTCTCGGCCCGACGCAACTGGTAGGACTGCCACGAGGCCCTTCCCCTCGGGGCCGGGAGCGCGTGTCTTGCCCAGCAAACCTTCCGACGCGGCAGCAGCTCGGGTCCTCTCGTCGCGAATCGGCGGCAGATGCCGACTGGTGCGCGAGCATCGCGGCATGACGCAGGCGCAGGTCGCCGAGAAGATCGGGCTCGCGACCGAGGCGTACGCGCGGATCGAGCGGGGCTTGTCGCTGCCGAGCATGACGACGCTGGTGCGCATCGCGTCGATGCATCGCGTGCCGGTCGGCGACTTGCTGCAGGCCGCGCCCGGCGAGGCGCCGTTGCTCGGGGCTTTCCACGCCGAGCACGCCGACGCGCCGCGGTTTCAGATCGTGCGGCGCAACCCCGAGCCGACCGACGATGAGCCCGACGCCGAGGACGCCATCGACGACACCCGCGACACCCGCCTGCGCTTGCGCCCGATGACGCTGCCGCGCAAGGCGGGAGCGCCGAGCGATGCGGAGCTGCGGGCGGAGATCGGTGGCTTGCTCGAGGGGCTTGAGCGCAGCGATCTCGAGTTGCTGCTGGCTTTTGCGCGGCGCTTGGCCGAGGGCGATTGACCCGATGCGGCCCGCTGCCGCGGCCTCAGAGCACGAAGACCGCCACGGGTTCGGCAACACCCTTGAGCGTGTGAGACCCGGCTGGCCTCAACCCGTCGACCGCCTCGGCCACGGTTTCGGAGAACACCGCCTCGGCTCGCAGGGGTGTGCAGAGCCCCTCGAGGCGGCTCGCCAGGTTCACCGCGGGACCCATGACGGTGAAGTCGAGGCGGCTGGGCGTACCGATATTGCCCTGGACGACTTCGCCGATGTGGCCGCCGAAGCCGACGGAGACCCCGGCGTCGAGCGCGTGGACACCGGCGAGCGCTTGCTGCGCCGTCTCGACCATCGCCTGTGCCGCGGCGGAGCGGCTGGTCGCGATGGGGAAGACGATGAGCACGGCGTCGCCGATGAACTTCAAGATCTCTCCGCCGCGACGCTCCGCCGCTTCGCCGATGACGGCGAAGACCTCGTTGACGACCCGCACCACGCCCTCGGCGCCCAGCCGCTCGCTCAGGGCCGTGAAGCCGCGAATATCGCAGAAGACGATGCCGGCCTCGAGGCGGCGCGTGCTGCCGCGCTGGATCTCGCCCGCGAGCACGCGCGTGCCGGATTCTTGGCCGATGTAAGCCTGGGCCAACCGCACGGCCTGCGAGGTTCGGTAGCCAGCGTAGACCGCGATCCCCATCAGCGCCGCCAGCGGCGCGAGCCGGGCCGCGGTGTCCGCCGAGTAGGGTTCGCGGCTGCAGATGCTGAGCGGCTGGGCGTGCCCCTGCGGTGATGGAAGCCCGAGCGCCAGATAGCCGCGATAGCCTCGATCGCGAAGCCGCGCGAGCACCGCGAAGCCGCCGTCGTCTTGCATCAAGTCGGGGAGCAGCAGGTACGGCTCGCCTCGCGCCATCAGGCCTTCGAACGGCGTGCCGGTCGCGCCACGCGATGCGCTCGAGTCGAGCTGGGCGTGGGTCAAGACCTCGGTCGCGGCGTGGGCTTGTTCGTCG
This sequence comes from Pseudomonadota bacterium, assembly GCA_041163625.1. GTDB lineage: Bacteria > Myxococcota_A > UBA9042 > UBA9042 > UBA9042 > JACKFC01. Next base: position 2,360 of record JBEARB010000208.1, read on the forward strand.
TCCCAGGTCGCCAAGACGAGCCCGAGCGTCGGGTGCCGAAAGCCCATCAAGCGCGAGAGCGGCAGCTGCAGGCGGTCGACGCGCACGCCTGCGCTGCGGATGGCGTCACGCATCCCGTCGACCAGCGGCAGGAAGCTCGGCGGGTCTGCCGCCGCCCCCAGCGCGCGACTCAGGATGTTGGCGATCTCGGCTTGGTCCACGTCTCCTCCTCGACGAACCCTACAGGCGGCCCTCGATGACGACTCGCACGATGGTCCGAGTCGCCTTGGCGAGCAAGCGGTCGCGCTCGGCCCAGCTCGCGCCGCCTTGGTCCAAGATCGCCGCTCCGGCGGCGTCGAGCGCCGAGAAGCAAGCGTAGTCGACCTCGACGAACTGCCCCTTGGTGCCCAAGCGCGCAGTCTGCGCGGCGACCTGCCCATGACGACCTGCCCATGGCGACGTTCATCGCCCCGCTGTAGTTGGTCAAGAGGCTCGCGTCGCCGATGTTGGAGAC
>JBEARB010000209.1:0-36298 GCA_041163625.1 Pseudomonadota bacterium
TCGGGCCGGTCCATTCCTATCCGACCGTCACCGCGGTGACGGCCGCCTCGAGCACCGTGGCCGGAGCCTGGGTGCCGTCGATCTTGACCAAGCGATCCGCGTAGCGCTCGACGAGCGGCGCGGTCAGGTTGGCGTAGGCCTCGAGCCGCTGGCGGATCGGACCCTCGTGGTCGTCGGCCCGGTGCACCAGAGCGGTGCCGCAGGCATCACAGACACCCTCGACCTTGGGCGGCTGAAACTCGATGTGGTACGGCGCACCGCAGCCCGGGCAGCTGCGCCGCCCGGTCAGACGGCCGACGATGACCTCGTCGTCCACCGCCAGGTACACCACACACTCAGGCCCGAGACCCGACGCGTCGAGCGCATCGGCCTGCGGCAGCGTCCGCGGGAAGCCGTCGAGCATGAATCGAGCCGCACCACCGGCGGCCTTGCAGTCGGCCTCGGCCGTGCGGTCGTCGATCAGGCGGATGATCACGTCGTCCGGCACGAGCTGGCCGGCCTCCATGAAGCCCTTGGCCAGCTTCCCGGTCTCCGTGCCCGCGACCACGGCCGCGCGGAGCATGTCTCCGGTCGACAGGTGCGTGTAGCCCAGGCGCTGAACCAGCCCCTTGGCCACCGTACCCTTGCCGGCGCCCGGGGCGCCCAGCAACATCAACCGGTTCACAGAAGCGACCACGACCCGACCTCCGCTACGCCGCCGCCCGGCGACCGCGCATGCGCGGACCGTCCGGACCCGCGAAGCCTTCGTAGCTCCGCGTGATGAGGTGGCTCTCGATCTGCTGAGCCGTGTCCATCGCGACGCCGACGACGATGAGCAGCGAAGTGCCACCGAAGTAGAACGGAACGTTGAACTCGAGCTGCAGGAAGCCCGGCAGCACGCAGACCGCGGCGACGTAGACGGCGCCGGCGAAGGTGATGCGCGAGAGCACGCGATCGATGTACTCGGCCGTCTTCTTGCCCGCGCGGACGCCCGGCACGAAACCGCCGCCCTTCTTCAGGTTGTCCGCGACCTCGACCGGGTTGAACGTCACCGCGGTGTAGAAGTAGCAGAAGAAGACGATCATCACGACGTAGACGACGTTGTAGAGCATCCGGCCGGGAACGATCAGGTTGATCAGCGAAGCGATCGCCTGGTTGTCCGGCAGGAAGTTCGCCAGCGTTGCCGGCAGCATCAGGATCGAGGAGGCGAAGATCGGCGGGATGACGCCCGCGGTGTTGACCTTCAGCGGCAGGTAGCTGCCCTGCGCCTCCATCACCTGCTCGCCGACCACGCGCTTGGCGTACTGCACCGGGATGCGACGCTGCGCCCGCTCGAAGAAGACGATGACGGCGATGACGCCGACCACCACCGCGGCGATGAACAGCAGCACCGGCAGGCTCATCTGGCCGTTGCGGAACAGCGTGTAGGTCTGCTGAAGCGCGGCCGGCAAGCCAGCGACGATGCCCGCGTAGATGATCAGCGAGATGCCGTTGCCGATACCACGCGCGGTGATCTGCTCGCCCAGCCACATGATGAAGACGGTGCCTGTCGTCAGGGCGAGGATGACCATCGCCTTGAAACCGATCCCGCTGCCCGCGCCACCGTTGCCGGCCTGCGCGTTCATGCTCTCGAGCCAGACCGCCATCGCCAGGCCCTGAATCAGCGAGAGCACGACGGTTCCGTACCGAGTGTACTGATTGATCTTCTTGCGGCCGGCCTCACCTTCCTTGTTCAGTCGCTCGACCGCCGGAACGACGACCGTGAGCAGCTGCAGGATGATGCTCGCCGAGATGTACGGCATGATGCCGAGCGCGAAGATCGAGATGTTCTCGAGCGCGCCGCCCGAGAACATGTTCAGCAGACCGAACAGGCCGCCGCCCGAGCTGTTCATGTAGTCGGACAACACCTGTCGATCCACGCCGGGGACCGTCACGAAGACGCCGACGCGGTACACCGCAAGCATCGCCAGGCTGAAGAGAATGCGATTCTTCAGCTCCGGAACCTTGCTGATGTTCTCGAAGGTGCTAGCCACCGATGACCTCCGCCTTGCCGCCAGCCGCGACGATCTTGTCGGCGGCGCCCGCGCTGAACTTGTGCGCGTGGATGGTCAGGGCGCGATCGAGGTCGCCATCGCCGAGCACCTTGATGCCGTCGAAGCTGCCCTTGATCAGACCGGCCCGACGCATCGCGGCCTCGTCGACGACGTCGCCCGCGGCGAATCGGACCAGATCGCTGACGTTGACCGTCGCCCAACGGGTGCGGAACAGGTTCTTGAAGCCGAACTTCGGCAGACGACGCTGCAGCGGCATCTGGCCGCCCTCGAAGTGGGCGCCGACGTTGCCGCTCTTGCGAGCGCGCTGGCCCTTGTGGCCGCGACCGGCGGTCTTGCCGAGACCGGTACCAGTACCACGACCGAGGCGCTTCTTGTTCCGGGTCGCGCCCTCGGGCGGACGCAGCGAGCTGAGCTCCTTCATCACCTTCTCCGGTGCGCGTCGAAAAAGACGCGCTCTCGTTCCGAACCGCAACCTGGCCGAAAGCCTTGTGGTTGCAGCCCTGTTCGGCGCGAAGGGGGCGGCGTCACGTGGACGATCCACCCCCTTCCGGGCCGAGGGCGCGCGATGCTACGCGCATCGCCCCCGGCTGGCAAGCACCAATTTCGACAATTCGCGATCGAGTCGGGACCTTAGCCCCGGATCTCCTCGACCGCCTTGCCACGATGCGCAGCGACGGTCTCCGCGGTGCGGAGCTGCTTGAGCGCGTCGATGGTGGCACGCACCACGTTGTGCGGGTTGCTGGAGCCCAGGCACTTGGTGATGATGTTGTTCACACCAGCCTGCTCGAGCACCGCACGCACCGCGCCGCCGGCGATGATACCGGTACCGCGCGAAGCGGGGAGAAGCAGCACGCGACCGGCGCCGTGATGGCCGACCACGTCGTGCGGGATCGTGCCCTTGACGATCGGGACGTGGAACATCGCCTTCTTGGCGCGCTCGGTGCCCTTGCGGATCGCCTCGGGAACCTCGTTCGCCTTGCCCAGACCCACACCGACCGAGCCGGTGCCGTCACCGACCACGACCAGGGCCGAGAAGGAGAAGCGACGGCCACCCTTCACAACCTTCGCGGTGCGGTTGATGCCGATCGTGGCGCTGGTGAAGCCGTCGTCCGGCTCCTGGCGCTCGCGGCGCTGACGGCCTCCGTCACGGCCACGCGGATTCGTCGTCGTCGACATCTGCTACTCCTCAACGCTCGCGGCGTCGTCGCCGCCGTTCTCGGTCAGACCGGCCTTGCTGAGCAAGCCGGCGTCGTGGGCGGCCTTCGACACCGCCGCGACGCGACCGGTGTAGACGAAGCCGTTGCGGTCGAAGACGAGCTTGGACACGCCAGCGGCGATCGCACGCTCGACCACGAGCGCACCGACCTTCTCGGCGACCTCGCTCTTCTTGCCGTCGAAGCCACGCAGCGCGGGCTCGACCGACGACGCCGCAGCCAGGGTGTGGCCGGTGCTGTCGTCGATGACCTGAGCATAGATGTGCTTGCTCGAACGGAAGACCGACAGGCGCGGGCGCTCGGTCGTGCCCCGGATCTTGAAGCGGATCCGGAACTGGCGCTTCTCGCGCGGAGTATTGTTACGCGGAGCCAACATGGTTTCCCCCTACCTACTTCTTGCCGCCCGACTTGCCCGCCTTGCGACGGATCTTTTCGCCGGTGTACTGGATGCCCTTGCCCTTGTAAGGCTCCGGCGGACGGAGACCGCGGATGCGCGCTGCCGTCTCGCCGATCAGCTCCTTGTCGGTCGACTCGAGCACCAGGTGCGTCTGGTTCTCGACCTTGCCCGACACGCCCTGCGGGATCGTGAAGGTGACCGGGTGGGAGTAGCCGATGCTCAGGGTCAGCAGCTGGCCCGTAAGGTCCGCGCGGAAACCGACGCCCTTGACGTCGAGCTCGCGCTTGTACCCCTCGGACACGCCGACGACCATGTTGCGGAGCAGCGCGCGGCCGAGGCCGTGGAGCGCCTTGCCCTGCTTGGTGTGCGCCTCGGCGAAGACGTTGACGCTCTCGGCGCCGACTTCGAAGGTCACACCCTTGAAGGTGCGAACCAGCGAGCCCTTCGGGCCCTTGACGGTAACCTGCTCGCCGTCGATCGCCACGCTTACGCCCTTGGGGAGCGCAACCGGGGCCTTACCGATCCGGGACAGGACGACTTTCTTCTCGCTCATCTCGAACCTCACCAGATGGTGCAGAGCAGCTCGCCACCGACGTTCTGCTCGCGCGCGGCCTTGCCCGTCATGACGCCACGCGACGTCGACAGGATCGCGACGCCCAGGCCGTTCTTGACGCGCGGAATCTCGCCCATACCGACGTAGCGCCGACGGCTCGGCTTGCTGACGCGGCGGAGCTCGTGGATCGCCGACTCGTGCCCCTGCAGGTAGCGCAGGTGCACGACGACGTTGCCACGCGGGCCGGCGTCGTCGGTGTCGATGCTCTCGACGTAGCCCTCCTCCTGGAGGATCTGCGCGATACGCAGGATCATCTTCGACTTCGGCACACGCAGGCTCGCGTGCCGGGCCTGGATCGCGTTGCGAACTCGCGCCAGGAAATCCGAGATCGGATCGTTGGTCGTAGCCATCGCTCTCTCCTATGCTGCCGCGCCGTTCCGACCCTACTCGAGCCGGCGTACGCAGGAGCGGGACCTTACTTGCGGAAGGGCATCCCGAAGGCACGCAGCAGCGCGCGACCCTCGTCGTCGTTCTTCGCCGTGGTGACCACGGTGATGTTCATTCCTCGCACCTTGTCGACCTTGTCGTAGTCAATCTCGGGGAAGATGATCTGCTCACGGATGCCCAGGGTGTAGTTGCCACGGCCGTCGAAGGCCTTGGGGCTGATGCCGCGGAAGTCACGGACGCGCGGAAGCGCCACGTGGATCAGGCGATCCAGGAACTCCCACATGCGGTCACGACGAAGCGTGACCTTGACGCCGATCGGCATGTCCTCGCGAAGCTTGAAGTTCGCGATCGACTTGGCAGCGCGCGTCACGACCGGCTTCTGACCCGTGATCTGCGTCGCCTGCTCGACGACGCGCTCGATGACCTTCGGGTTCTGGACGGCTTCGCCCAGGCCGAAGTTCACGATGATCTTCTCGATGCGCGGAACCTGCATGACGTTCGAGTAGCTGAACTCGGTCATCAGCTTGCCGATGATCTCGTTGTCGTAGCTCGTCTTCAGGCGCGGCACGTAATTGTCGCTCATCTCGTCTCCTCCGACCTTCGCAGCGGGGTTCCGCCGCGATGTCTCCGGTCTGGCCCGTGGCCTAGAGCTGGTCCAGGACCTCGCCGGTCTTGTGGACCGTGCGGACCTTGCGCTTGTTGCCGTCGGCGTCCACCACGGTGGTGAAGCCAACCCGAACCGGCTTGCCCGTCGAGGGGCTCACCAGCGCGACGTTGCTGATGTCGAGCGGGGCCTCACGCGAGATGATGCCGCCCTGACGCTCGCTGTTGGTCGCCTTGACGTGATGCTTGTGCATGTTCACGCCCTCGACCACCACGCGAGTGCCACCCTCGACCAGGCGAAGCACCTTCCCGGTGCGGCCCTTGTCCTTGCCGGCGAGCACTGCAACGAGGTCGCCCTTCCGAATCTTCCGCATCATCGACTCCTGCGAAGCAGCGATTGCTCCGCGCACGCTTGTGCCCTAGAGAACCTCGGGCGCCAGCGAGACGATCTTCATGTAGCGCTTCGCGCGCAGCTCGCGCGCGACGGGCCCGAAGATACGCGTACCGATCGGCTCGCCGGTCTTGTTGATCAGGACCGCGGCATTGCCGTCGAACTTGATGTACGACCCGTCGGGACGACCGATCTCCTTCGCCGTGCGAACGATGACCGCGCGGACCACGTCACCGGCCTTGACCTTCGACCGCGGGAGCGCTTCGCGCACCGAGCAGACGATGACGTCGCCCACCGAGGCGTACTTGCGCTTGCTGCCGCCGAGGACCTTGATGCAGCGAAGCTGCTTTGCCCCGGAGTTGTCGGCCGCCGTCAGGTAGGACTCCATCTGGATCATGGCTGCCTCATCTCATGGCGCCGTTGGGGGCGCCGTCGTCTCCCCTCGCGGGGAAGGAATCAGATCTTGGTGTTCTTGCGCGTGATCTCGCGCAGACGCCAGCGCTTGCGCGCCGACATCGGACGGCACTCTTCGATCACCACCTGGTCGCCCATGCCCGCGGCGTTGTTCTCGTCGTGGGCCATGTACTTCTTGCTGCGGCGCACGTACTTGCGGTACTGCGGGTGCAGGAAGGTGCGGGTGACCTTGATGACGGCCGTCTTGTCGCCGGACGTCGAGACCACGATGCCTTCCAGCTGACGCCGATGGCGGCTGGCGGCGATGTTCTGCTCGGTGCTCATGCCTCGATCTCCTTGGTCGCCACGTCACCGAGCTCGAAAGCGCGGATACGGGTCAGCACGCGAGCGAGGGTTCGCTTCGCGCCACGGATTTTCGCCGTCGACTGCAGCTGGCCAGTGTGGTGCTGGAAGCGCAGGCGGAAGATCTCCTCCCGCAGCACGCCAGCCTGCTGACGCAGCTCAGGCAACGTCATCTGACTCACGACGCTCTTCTTCATCGGATCTCTCCCCGCTGCACGATCTGGGTGGCGAAGGGCAGCTTGTACGCGGCGAGCTCGAGAGCCTCGCGAACGAGCGCCGCGTTGTCCGACTCGATCTCGTACAACATGTGCCCAGGCTTGATCATCGCGACCCAGTGATCCGGTCCGCCCTTACCCTTACCCATGCGGGTCTCGGCAGGCTTCTTGGAAACCGGCTTGTGGGGGAAGATCCGAATCCAGATCTTCGCGCCGCGCTTCATCTTGCGGGTCATCGCGATACGAGCCGCCTCGATCTGACGGCTGGTCAGCCGACCACACTCGGTGGCCTGCAGGCCGTACGAGCCGAAGGAGACCTCGGTGCCGCGAGTCGCGGTGCCGCGCGAACGGCCCTTCTGAACCTTGCGCCATTTGATGCGCTTCGGAGCCAACATGGCGTCCTCCTCTTCCTTGCGTTCGGGGCTAGGCCCGCGCGTTCCGCTCGGGGATCACGTCCCCGTGGTAGATCCAGGCCTTGACGCCGATGACGCCGTAGGTCGTGCGGGCGAGCGCGGTACCGTATTGGATGTCGGCGCGCAGCGTGTGCAGCGGCACGCGACCCTCGAGGTACCACTCGTAGCGGCCCATCTCGGCGCCGCCGAGGCGACCGGCGCACGCGACGCGGATGCCCTTGCAGCCGAACTTCTGAGCCGACTGGATGGCCTTGCGCATGGCGCGGCGGAAGGCGACGCGGCGCTCGAGCTGCGTGGCGATGTTCTCGGCCACCAGGACGGCGTCGGTCTCGGCGCGGCGGACCTCGTGGATCGAGAGGTAGACCTCGCCGGAAGCGATCTTGGCGATGTCGGCCTTGAGCTTCTCGGCTTCCTTGCCCTTCGGTCCGATCAGGATGCCGGGGCGGGCGGTGTGCACGCCGATCCGGATCTGACGAGCGCGGCGCTCGATGTCGACTTTGGAGATGCCTGCGTGCTTCATCTTCTCTTTGATGAGCTCGCGGATCTGCACGTCCTCATGCAGCCAGGAGGCGTACTTCTTCTCCTCGAACCACTTGCTGCTCCAGGAGCGAATCACGCCGAGGCGGAGGCCATTCGGATGCGTCTTCTGTCCCATGGTATTCCCCCCGACCTTAGGCCCGCTCGCCGAGAACGAGCGTGACGTGGCTGGTCTTCTTCTGGATGCGGGTCGCGCGGCCCATCGCCCGCGGGGTCCAACGCTTGAGCGTCGGGCCCTGGTCGACGTAGACCTCCGACACGAACAGCGCGTCGGCATCCATGTTGTGCGTCTCGGTGGCGTTGCTGATGGCGCTGTCGAGCAGCGTTGCCATCGGATTGCCCGCCTTCTTCGCCGTGAAGCGAAGAATGTCGAGTGCTTCGGCGGCCGACTTGCCGCGGATCTGATCAACCACCACTCGCACCTTACGAGGCGCGATGCGCAGGTTGCGCAGATGGACCTTGTGCGTACCCATGACGATCTCCCGTCTTTCGTGTCACCAGGCGGAGGCCTAGCGCTTCTTCGCCTTCTTATCGGCCGCGTGGCCGTAGAAGGTCCGCGTCGGAGCAAACTCGCCGAGCTTGTGGCCGACCATGTTCTCGGTCACGAACACAGGCACGAACTTCTTGCCGTTGTGCACCATGAAGTTGTGGCCGACGAACTCGGGGAAGATGGTCGAACGACGCGACCAGGTCTTGATCGGCCGCTTGTTGCCCGTCCGGTTCGCGTCCTCCACCTTCTCGATGAGGTGGCTATCGACGAACGGACCCTTCTTGATCGAACGAGGCATCGCTGCGCTCCTGACTTGCTACGCCGCTTACTTGCGGCGGGTCACGATGAAGTGGTCGCTGCGCTTGTTGGAGCGCGTTTTGCTGCCCTTGGTCGGCTTGCCCCACGGAGTGCAGGGGTGACGACCACCACTGGTGCGGCCCTCGCCACCACCCAAGGGGTGGTCGACGGGGTTCATCGCCACACCGCGAACGGTGGGACGACGGCCGAGCCAGCGGGTGCGGCCGGCCTTGCCGAGATTTTCGTTGAGGTGCTCGACGTTGCCGACGACACCAATGGTGGCCCGGCAGCGCGCGATGACCTTGCGGAGCTCGCCCGAGGGGAGGCGCAACAGGGCATGCTTGCCTTCGAGCGCCATCAGCTGGGCGCTGGCGCCCGCCGAGCGGCACATCTGAGCGCCACCACCGACCTTGAGCTCAATCGCGTGGACCGTCGTACCGACCGGCATCGACGCAAGCTCCATCGAGTTGCCCGGCTGAATGTCGGCGTTGCGGCTGGTGATGATGACATCACCGACCTTGAGGCCGACCGGAGCGAGGATGTAGCGCTTCTCGCCGTCCGCGTAGTTCAGCAGAGCGATGCGCGCGGTGCGGTTCGGATCGTACTCGATGGTCGCGACGGTGGCGGGAATGCCGACCTTGTCGCGCTTGAAGTCGATCATTCGGTAGCGACGCTTGTGGCCGCCACCGCGGTGGTACGCCGTGACCTTGCCGCGGTTGTTGCGGCCGCCGGTCTTCTTCAGCGCGGCGACGAGCTTCTTCTCCGGCTTGGAGGAGGTGACCTCCTTGAAGTCGGGAAGGGCCAGCTGACGCGTGCCCGCGCTCATCGGGCGGTACTTCTTGATGCCCATGGCTAATCCTCTCTCGGTCGTTCGGGTCTGACCGCGGTTGCGGCTAGACGCCCTCGAAGAAGTCGATGGTCTGGCCGTCGGCCAGGCGGACGAACGCCTTCTTCCGGTTCGACTTGCGACCGGTGAAGCGGCCCACGCGGCGGTTCTTGCCACGGGTGACCAGCGTGCGGACGTCCTTGACCTGCACCGCGAAGAGCTCCTCGACGGCGGCCTTGATGGCGGGCTTGTTCGCGTCGTTGTGCACTTCGAAGACGTATTCGTTCTCGCCTTCGCGGACGAGGTTGTTCTTCTCGGTGATCAGCGGGCGCAACAGCACCTGAGTCGGATGGAGATGCATCGTTTCTCTCCTAGCCCAGCCGGGCCTCGAGGGCGCGGGCCGAGTCGACGGTCAGCACGAGTCGGTCGTACTTGAGCACGTCGTACACGTTCACGCCTTCGGCACGAATGTACTTGACGGTGGGCAGGTTGCGCACCGAGAGGTGCAGCGCGGCGTCCTCGGTGGCGCTGACGACGAGCGAGTTGCTCGCGCCGAGCTTGGCGAGGGTGCGCGCGGCGACGCGGGTCTTCGGGGCCTCGAAGGAGAAGCCGTCGACGACCATCAACTCACCGTTGGCGAAGCGGGTCGAGAGCGCCGAGCAGAGCGCGGCGCGACGGACCTGCTTCGGCACCTTGTAGGCGTAGCTGCGCGGCTGCGGGCCGTGCGAGACGCCACCACCGACGAACGTCGGGGCCTTGCGCGATCCGTGGCGCGCGTTGCCCGTGCCCTTCTGACGGTAAACCTTTTTGGTCGTGCCGCTGACGTGCGACCGAGTCTTGGTCGCGTGCGTACCCTGGCGACGCGCGGCGAGCTGAGCCTTGACGATCTCCCAGTGGAGATGCGGCTTCACCTCGGCGCCGAAGACGGCGTCCGAGAGCTCGAGCTCTCCGACGACTTCGCCATTCGTATTGTGAATCTTCACGGTTGGCATGGTGCCCTCCAGGGAGCCGCCGTCATGGCTGCGTCTGGCTCCCGACAGTTCGTCTTCGTCTTCGGATCCGATCAGGTCTTGATCTCGACCGAGACGCCCGCGGCAAGATCGAGGCGCATCAGCGCATCGAGCGTCTGCTGCGTCGGGTCGAGGATGTCGATGAGACGCTTGTGGGTCCGAATCTCGAACTGCTCGCGGCTCTTCTTGTCGATGTGCGGGCCGCGCAGCACCGTGTAGGTGTTGCGACGGGTCGGCAGCGGGATCGGACCGGCGATCCGGGCGCCGGAGTTGCGCACGGTGGTCATGATCTCGTTGACCGAGGCGTCGAGCAGCTTGTGATCGTACGCCTTCAGGCGGATGCGGATGCGCTGGGTACCCATGGTTCTCCTCGTCGCTTCGAGCTGCGGGCGGGCCTAGCTGGCCTTCTTGATGATCTTCTCGGTGATGCTGTTCGGCGCCGGGGCGTAGTGCGCGAACTGCATCGAGTACGTCGCACGGCCCTGGGTCAGCGAGCGCAGCTGCGTCGCGTAGCCGAAGGTCTCACCCAGGGGAACCTCGCCGGTGATGACGCGGCTGCCCGCGCGCTCGTCGAGGTTGTTGATGCGGCCGCGCCGCGAGTTCAGGTCGCCGATGACGTCGCCCATGTAGTCCTCGGGCGTGACGATCTCGATGCTGAAGATCGGCTCGAGGAGGACCGGCTTCGCCTTGCGCATGGCCTCCTTGAAGGCCATCGAAGCGCAGGTGCGGAACGCCATTTCGTTGGAGTCCACGTCGTGGTACGAGCCGTAGTACAGCGCGACCTTGACGTCGACCACCGGGAAGCCGGCGAGCACGCCGCTGTTCATCGCGTCCTGGCAGCCCTTGTCGACGGCCGGGATGTACTCGCGCGGAACGACGCCGCCCTTGATCTCGTCGGCGAAGCTGTAGCCCTCGCCCGGCTCGACCGGGGTGACGCGGATGCAGGTGTGGGCGTACTGGCCGCGACCACCGGTCTGCTTGGCGAACTTGTGGTCCACCTCGACCTCGTTGGTGATCGTCTCGCGGTAGGCCACCTGCGGCGCGCCGACGGCGGCGGCCACGTTGAACTCGCGCTTCAGGCGGTCGACGATGATCTCCAGGTGGAGTTCGCCCATGCCCGAGATGATGGTCTGTCCGGTCTCCTCGTCGGTGTGCACCTTGAAGGAGGGATCCTCGCGGCTCAGCTTGGCGAGACCGTTGCTGAGCTTCTCCTCGGCGTCCTTGTTCTCGGGCTCGATGGCGACCGAGATGACCGGGTCGGGGAAGGTCATCGACTCGAGGACGATCGGCTTGTCCAGCGCGCAGAGCGTGTGGCCGGTGATGGTGTCCTTGAGACCCGCGATGGCGACGATGTCGCCGGCGAAGATCTCCTTGACGTCCTCACGCTTGTTGGCGTGCATCTTCATCGCACGGCCGATGCGCTCCTTCTTGCCGGTGGTCGCGTTGAGCACCGAGTCGCCGACGACGGCCGCACCCGAGTAGACGCGGACGTAGGTCAGGTGACCGACGAAGGGGTCGCTCCAGAGCTTGAAGGCCAGCGCCGAGAAGGGCTCGGCGTCGCTGGTCTTGCGGACCATCTTGTTGTCTTCCTCGCCGGGCTCGAAGCCTTCGACGGGCGGGACATCCAGCGGGCTCGGGAGGAGCGCGGTGACCGCGTCGAGGAGGCGCTGCACGCCCTTGTTCTTGAAGGCCGAGCCGCAGAACATCGGCACGATCTTGAGATCGAGCGTGGCCTTGCGGATGGCGTTCATGACCTCTTCGGTGCTGAGCTCCTCGCCATCGAGGTAGCGCATCATCAGCTCGTCGTCGCTCTCGGCGGCGGCCTCGACCAGCATGGTGCGGTACTCGTCGGCGAGCTCGACCATGTCCTCGGGGATCGAGGTCTCCTCGAAGTTGGCGCCGAGCGAGGCGTCGTCGAAGATCACCGCCTGCATGGCGACGAGGTCGATGAGGCCCTTGAAGTTCTCCTCGGCACCGATCGGCAGCTGCATCGGGACCGGGCGCGCGCCCAGACGATCGCGGACCTGCTCGACCACGCGGAGGTAGTTGGCACCGGTGCGGTCCATCTTGTTGACGAAGCCGATGCGCGGAACCTTGTAGCGGTTGGCCTGGCGCCACACCGTCTCGGACTGCGGCTCGACACCACCGACGGCGCAGAACACCGCGACGGCACCGTCGAGGACGCGCAGCGAGCGCTCGACCTCGACCGTGAAGTCCACGTGTCCGGGCGTGTCGATGATGTTGATCGTCGTGCCCTTCCACTCGCACTGGGTGGCAGCAGAGGTGATCGTGATGCCGCGCTCCTGCTCCTGCTCCATGAAGTCCATGGTGGCGGCGCCGTCGTGGACCTCGCCGATCTTATGCGAGCGGCCGGTGTAGTAGAGGATGCGCTCGGTCGTCGTCGTCTTACCGGCGTCGATGTGCGCCATGATGCCGATGTTGCGGATCGTCTCGAGCGGGATAGTGCGTGGCATGACGTGCTTCCTGGGCCTTGCGGCGGTGGTTCGCGAGCCGGGCCGAAGCCCGGTGTCGGGCTACCAGCGGTAGTGGGCGAAGGCCTTGTTGGCCTCGGCCATGCGGTGGGTGTCCTCGCGCTTCTTGACCGCGGCGCCGCGGTTGGCGGCGGCGTCGAGGATCTCGTTGGCGAGCTTCTCGGCCATGCCCTTCTCGCCGCGCGAGCGGGCGTAGCCGATGAGCCAGCGGAGACCCAGCGCGTTACGGCGCTCGGGGCGAACCTCGACCGGGACCTGGTAGTTCGAGCCACCGACGCGGCGCGACTTGACCTCGACGGCCGGGCGAACGTTCTCGAGCGCGCGCTTGAGGACGCGGATCGGATCCTCCTTGGCGCGGTTCTCGACGCGCTCGAGGGCGTCGTAGAAGATGCGCTCGGCGGTCGACTTCTTGCCGTCCTTCATCAGGCAGTTCGTGAACTTGGTCACGATCTGCTCACCGTAACGGGGGTCCGGCGAGACGGGGCGCTTGGGGACTTGGCGACGACGCGGCATGGCGTGCTCCTGATTCCGCTGGGCCTTCGGGCCCGAGGCGATTGCGCTGCTGAGGCTGCGGCTTACTTCTTCTGCTTCGGCTTCTTCGCGCCGTACTTGCTGCGGCTGCGGTTGCGGCCGTTGACGCCGGTGGCGTCGAGCGTGCCGCGGATGATGTGGTAGCGGACACCCGGAAGGTCCTTCACACGTCCACCGCGGATGAGCACGATCGAGTGCTCCTGCAGGTTGTGACCGACACCGGGGATGTACGAGGTCACTTCGATGCCGTTCGACAGACGGACACGGGCGACCTTACGGAGCGCCGAGTTCGGCTTCTTCGGGGTCGTCGTGTACACGCGGGTGCAGACGCCACGCTTCTGCGGGCACGACTGCAACGCCGGGGCAGCGGTCTTCTTTCGCTTGGCCTTGCGGCGGTTGCGAACGAGCTGGTTGATCGTCGGCATCTGGCCACCTTCTCGCTTCGCCGCCCTGTTCGAGGCGGCTCGTCCGAACTCGTGCCCGGTCGGGTTGTCCCGGCCGAGCGGCTGATTTGTGCGCGGGAGGCTCCGAGAGTCCCAGGGCCGCTCGCGTGCTGCCCTTCCGCGCTTGGGGGCAGCCCGTGTTGACCGGCAGTTTGCTTGCGCACTTGCCCGTCGACGCGAACCGGTCCGATTGGGTTTCCCCACTCGGAGGGGTGCAGCAACCGGGTCTGGCTGCTGCGGGGCGCGCGTTATCCTTGAACCAGCAAGCGATGTCAAGCATCGAAATGCACTCGTTCGATCCATGCCGTCGCGATCACCCGGTCGGCCCGTCGGGTTTTCGCCACGGCGGCCTCGCGGGCTGCGCCATCCTACCCCGCCAGAAGCGACTCAAGCCCACGAAATCGCAGGCGACGAGCGAGTTCCAGTGCGTCATGATCAGGGTCGGGTCGCGGCGTGAGGCCGCCGAGATCGACGCCCCAATCCACTCCGAGATCGGCGTCGTCTGCGAGCCGGACCAAGCGCAGCGCGAGCTTCGCCTCGTCTCGTCCCGCCTCGAGCAGCCCGCGGATCCGGTCGGGCCTTACCTCGTCGAGGCGGGCGTAGAGCTTTTCGACGGTGCCGAACTCCGCCACCAAGCGGGCGGCGGTCTTGGCGCCGATGCCCTTCACGCCGCGAACGTTGTCGACCGCGTCGCCGACCAGCGCCTGGACCTCGGGCACCTGCGCCGGCGGCACGCCCCAGCGCTCGGTCACGCCCGCGGCATCGAGGACGCGGTCCTTGATCGGATCGTGCTGCACGATCGAAGGCGCCCCGTCGAGCACCAACTGCCCGAGATCCTTATCGGCACTGCTGACGACGACGTCCATCCCAGCGGCAACCGCGCGACCCGCGATCGTCGCGATGATGTCGTCGGCTTCCCAGCGATCGTGCGCGAAGGTCTGGACGCCCAGCTTCTCCACCAGCTCGCGCGCGATCGGCCACTGCAGCGCCAGATCTTCGGGCGTCTCACCGCGGTTGGCCTTGTAGGTCGGATCGATCTCGCTGCGGAAGCCAGTGTCGTTCTCGTCGAAGGCGCACAGGACGCGATCGGGGGCGAAGCGTTCCACCAGCGCGCTCATCTGCTTGAACAGGCCGTAGATCGCGCCGGTGGGCATGCCGTCCGCCGCGCGCATGCCGCGGATCGCGTAGTAGGCGCGGAACAGCGCGTAGGAGCCGTCGACGAGTAGCACCAGCGGGCGCTCCCGGGGTGGAGGCGTCGGGGCGAGTGGCGAGCGTGCTGGCATGGTGTCCTCAGGCCGCGATCGGGGCGGCGTCCGGTCGGCGCATCGCGGCGAACGTCGGGAGGTCGGCCGCGATCGGCCAATCGATGTTGTCGACGATGCATGGCGGGGCGCCGAGCGCTGCGAAGAAGTCTTCGACGGGCGCGAGTGGCAGATCGATCGCCGCGTCGGCGCAATGCATCGGCACCGTCACGCGCGCGCCGACAGCGCGCGCGAACGTCGCCGCCGTGTCCGGACCGAGCGTGTACGTTCCACCGGCCGCGAGCAGCAAGACGTCCGCGCCAGCCGCGAAGGCGACGTCGTCGGCATCGAACGTGCCGAGGTCGCCGCTGTGAACGAGGCTGAACCCGGGCGCCTGCAGCCGCACCATCCGCGACAGCCCCATGCGGAGACCACCTTCGGCGTCGTGCGGCACGGCGCGACAGCGGACCTGCAGCGCTCCGATCGTCGTATCACGCTCGACGCGCAGCGGCTGGCCGAGGGCCGGGGTCCAGGCGTTGTGGTCCTCGTGCGGGTGGGTCACGACCAAAACGTCGAACGGCCCCACGATCTCGGGCAGCCGGAACCGGCCACCGAGCGCGCCGGGTCGATGCGGATCGAGCACGACGCGGAGACCGGCCACGTCGAGCGCGAACGCCGCGTGGCCGAGGAAGCGGAGGTGTGCCGAGTCCGACAAGCGGAGCCTACGTCGCGTCGAAGTGCATGACGCCGATGAACGGCAGGTTGCGGTAGCGCTGGTCGTAGTCCAGGCCATAGCCGACGACGAAGACGTCGTCGATGGTGAAGCCGACCCAATCGAGCCGGACGTCGACCTTCTTGCGCGCAGGCTTGTGCAGCAACGTGGCGACGCGGAGCGAGTTGGGGCGCCGGGCCGAGAGCAGATCGACCAAGTAGGACATGGTCAGACCGGTATCGACGATGTCCTCGACGATGACGACGTCGCGGCCCTCGATGTCGATCGTCAGATCGTGAGTCAGACGCACCGCACCGGTCGTGCTGGTGCCGCCCTCGTACGACGAGACCGCGAGGAACGCGGTGTTGCAGTCGCCCGGGATCTGACGCAGCAGGTCGGCGTAGAACAGGAACGAGCCCTTGAGCACGCAGACGTAGATGACGGGCGACTTGGCGTCGGCCGTCGCGGCGGCGATCTCGGCACCGAGCTCGGCGATGCGGGCGGCGATCCGATCGGCCTCGAGGTAGGGTTCCACGCGCTCCAACATGCGATTCCTCCGGTCGCGGCCTCGCTAGGAGAGCGCGTTGTTCATCACTTCGCCCATGCCGCCGGCACCGGGCACGATGTACTGGATGTCGTTCAGGCCGCGCTCGCGGTCCCAGGCGGCGCCCGGGCGCATCGCGAGCACGTCGGGCGGCGAGAGGCCGCGATCGAGCCGGTAGGCGAAGATGTCGACCTTGCCGGGGAACTCGCTCGTCAACCGGCGCACGAACTCCGGCGTCACGATGAGGTTGAGCGCGAAGCAATGACGCGGCTCGCCGTCGAGCTCCTCGCGATAGAAGTGGATCGCCTCGCTCAGCGAGCCACCGGTCGCCCCCATCGGGTCGGGGAAGAGCAGGAAGCGATTGGCGATCGGTCCGGCGATCTTGCGACCGGCGGTGGCGGCCCCGGTCACCTTGTGGCGAGCGTCGGTCGTCCGGTTCATCAGGATGTGGTCCTGCCGCACCTTGCCGGGCTGAAGGATCTCGCAGAGCGCCTCGAAGCAGACCATCGACGGCAGGATGCCGGCGCGGGCGATGTCGACAGTGGTCACCTCGATGTCGGGGTCGACGATGTTGCCGGTCCACTGTCCCGCCGGCGTCAATGCCTTCATGCGGGTATCGACGGTGCGGACCGCCTTGGGGAACCGACGATTGACGACCTCTCGCACCAAGCCGCGGTACAGCGCGCTGACGATGCGGTTGACCTCGGGCTGCTGACAGTCGGGGTGCCCCAGGCGCGAGAGCCAGGTCAGCGCAAGCGGGTCGGCGATCAGGTGAACGTGCGCGCCGTAGTCGTGGACCAGGGCGCCGTCGCGGATCTCGCCGTCGATATAGGCGCGGTCGGCGTGGGCGCTAGCGGCTTCGGACATGGCAGCCTCCTATGTCGCAGGTCGGCCGCGCGGCGAACCGCCGCGGCCGGGGGGCACCTTCCCCCCGGCGGCGCGATCGCGTCAAGCCCGCCAGGATCGGGTCTCGCGCGCGCCGAAGATTGCGGTTCCGATTCGGACATGGGTCGCACCGGCGGCGATCGCGGCCGGGAAATCGTCACTCATCCCCATCGAGAGCCAGCATGTGCCGGGGAGGCTGCGACCGAGCGCGGCGAGCTGGCCGAAGAGCGGTGCGGGGTCGATGTCCAGAGGCGGGATGGTCATCAGGCCGCGCAGCGCCAGGTGCGACAACCCTTCGACGGTTGCGACCAGCGCCGGGAGGGCGTCTGCGGTGCAGCCGAACTTGGCGGGATCGGCACCGACGTTGACCTGCAACAGGATCGGTTGCGGAGACGACGCCGCTGCGGCGGCAGCGTCGAGCGCGCGGGCACCCGACTCGTCCGCGATCGCGTGGATCAACCCGACCCGTCCCGCGACCAGCTTCATCTTGTTGCGTTGCAGATGGCCGATGAAGTGCCAGCGAAGGTCTGGGAGATCGGCGAGCGCATCGAGCTTGTCGCGGAGCTCGAGGACGTAGCTCTCCCCGAAATCGCGCTGACCGGCGGCGTAGGCGGCGCGGATCGCTTCGGGCGGGTGCCCCTTGCTGACGGCGACGAGGGTGACCTCGGCGGGATCGCGGCCCGCGGCGCGGCAGGCGTCCGCGACGGCCGCTCGGACCTCGTCGAGCTGGGCTGCGACGTGCGCGTGCGTCATCGAACCTCAGAGCAGTGGACGGCGCGCGCCCGGCGGCGGGTACGGCAGCAGATCCCACGCACCCATCTCCTCGAACATCGCGAGGACCTGCGCGAGCGGCAGGCCGACCACGTTGGTATAGGAGCCCTCGATCGCCTCGACGAGGTAGCCGCCGACGCCTTGGATGGCATAGGCCCCTGCCTTGTCCATGCTCTCGCCGGCGGCGACGTAGGCCTCGACTTCGCCCCGACTCATCGGCTTGAAGCGCACCCGCGTGGTCACCGCTTGGATGCCCTCCTTGTCGCGCTCGAGATCGAGGATGGCGAATCCGGTCACGACGTGGTGCTCGCGGCCGGCGAGTCGCTCCAGCATCTCGCGCGCTTCGCTCGAATCGGCAGGCTTGCCGAGCAAGAGGCCGTCGACCGTCACGACGGTGTCTGCGCCGAGGACCCAACGCGGCGGCAGATCGCCGGCGGCGCGCGGATCTTGGCCCAGCGCCGCCTCGATGCGACGGACCGTCGCCGCCGCCTTGTCGCGTGCGAGCCGCTTGACGTAGGTCATCGCGGTCTCGCCGGGACGCGGCTCTTCGTCGATCGCCGCCGGCAGAATACGCAGCGCAATGCCGGTCCGCTCGAGGAGCTCGCGCCGCCGCGGCGACGCCGACGCCAACGTCAGCACGGGCTACCTCCGCTCTGCCGCGAGACGATCGCGACGCTCGGCGCGACGGGCGCGCTTCTCGGCCTTGCGAGCGATGCGTTGCTCGCGGCGTTCTTGGCGACGCCGCGCCCACGCCTCACGCCAGCTGCGCACGGCGGGATCTTCGCCCAGGAACGCGCGGCCGATCACATTGCCGAAGTGCGGCAGCATCAGACCGCCGACGCAGAGCAACATCGTCAAGCCGACGACGAATGCTTCCGCGCGCGTCATCTGCAGGAGATCGACCAAGTCGCGCATCGTGGGGATCCTCGGCCGACGTCGGGCCAGCGGCGGGCGCTAGAGGCTGTTGATCTTGGTGCCGATGCCCTCGACCTTCTTGAACAGGCCCTGGCCCTTCTTGATGGTCCCGTCGACGCGCTTGCCCATCGCCTCGGCGCTCTTGTAGGTGCGCTCCGGCGTACTGATCACCCGATCGACCTTGTTGATAGCCCCCTCGGGCTTGGCGAGGATCTCGTTCTGCTTGCGCTTGGCCGCGTCCATCTTGGAGTCGACGGTGTCCGGTCCCATCGACTCGACCGAGACCGAGCCATCCTCGCCCTTCTGCAACTTGCTGCCCCAGATGATGACGATGTCTTCCTTGGCGTCACCGTCGAGCGGATCGAGGCGCACGCGCGGGTGGTTCAGCAGATCGGCGATCAGCGAGACCTGTGCCTTCGCGTGCGGCTTGAAGAGCACCTGAGGCTCGTCGCGCGCCTTCTTCTCGGTCTTGGAGGTGACGTCCTTGTGGCCGAGCTTGTCGAGCATCGTCTGGATGTTCTGCATCGCGGGCTCACCCGGCTCGCCGATCGTGTTGACCACACGGATGCGGGCGTAGCCGGTGATCCGCTTGAAGTCGAGGTCGTCACGCAGGCTGGTGAAGTCTCCGTCGCCGCGGGCGCGGATCAGGCGCTCGGCGGACTGGTCGGTGCCGAGGTCGGCGAGGTTCTGCAGCCAGCGGATCGCGTCGTCGCGATTTTTCAACAGCGCCTGGCTGCAGGCGTAGTTGTAGATCGCGTACTCGCTACGCGGGTCGAGCTTGATCGCCTTCTCGAGCTTGTCGGCGCCTCGGTCGTAGCGCTTCTTCAAAAGGTCCTTGACGCCCTTCGCCGCGAGGCCCTCGGCTTCCTTCTGGTCGGCCTTGGGCGCCTCGGGCGGGTTGTAGCGTTCGCGAGCGCGCGGTCCCGAGCTGCCCGCCGCGGCCGCGACACGCGCCTCGCGCACGGGCAGGCGCACACCGAGCCGGTACAAGCCGTCGCGCGCAATCAGCGAGGCCCGATCGGGACCGTTCTCGTAGAGCCAGCGCAGCCCCTTCTCCAGGTCGCCGCGCTCGGACGACCCCATCAGGTGCAGGCGGGCGTGCACGGCGAACAGGTCCGCGCACTCTTCGAGCAGCGAGACCGACGCCTCCTCCGGCTTGACGAAGGCCTTGCGGCAGTCGTGCTCCTTTTTCTTCCAAGCCGTATCTTCCGCCGCAGCGACGCCCGCCGCGAGGAGCAAGGCGAGCGCGAGCAGCGCGGGCAGGCGGCGGGGGACTCGGGGCAACATCCGGTGGCGCATCGGGCTCCTGGGCCGGCATCCGGGCCGGGGCGGGCACGGCGCGGCCCATCCCGGCTGGTCGCGGCGGGGTACGGACGGCATACTACGGCCCCGCCCCGGGTGGGGTCAACGCGAGCGGCACAGCATCGCATCCTTCGACGTAGGACCAGGCTTGAGCGAACAGCAGACCGGAGGCTGGCGACGAGGGGCCGCATCGCACGCGGCGGTGGCGGCGATCTCTGCGGTCGTCGTGCTCGCGCTGGCGCGGTGGCTGGCGGGCCCCGACAGCCCGAGCGGCGCCCACCCCGAGCCCAACGCCGAGCAGGCTCCCCCCGACGCAACGCCCGGCGTGGACCAGCGTCCGCAGCAGGCCTCCGAGCAAGCCGACGACGTCGCGCCGCCTGCCGGCGAGGACGACGCTGCAGCTGCCCCCGTCGCGCTGCCCGAGCCCGCCACTGCGCACGCGCCGCCGCTCGGCATCCTCACGGAGCCTGCCGCGCTGCGGGTCTGGCACAACACGGCGATGACCCTGCGCACGCAGCCCGCCGAGAGCGAGCGCGACCGCTTCGTTCGTTTCGTCTGGCATTTCGAGGACGGCTCGCGTCCGCTCGAAGGCGAAGTCGTCGATCACGTCTTCCCGGAAAGCGTCGCGGATCGGCACGTGACGGTCGAAGGGATCCGCCGCGACGGCAGCCGCTTGGTCGTGAGCAAACGACTGCCCATCGAGCGGTTGCCGGTGGTTCCGATCGACGGCGAGGACGCGCCGGCGCCGGGACTGCCGAAGGCGCGCGGTCCTCGCGTGCTCTGGCTGGCCGGACTCGGGTCGCAGGAAGCCGAAGTCCTTTTTGCCCGACTCGCAGAAGCCCGGTTGACGGCGATCGTAGTCGCGGCCGACGCGGAGACCACGGCGACGCTGCTGCCTGTCGCGGCCGAACGCCTGCCCGATGTGCCCGTGCTCCGACTCGCGCCGGACGTGGCCGCGTCGCCGGAGGCACCGGCGCCGACCGGGCCGGCGTTCGAGATCGTACGGGCCGCGACGGGCGCCGTCGCCGAGATTCCCGACACCGCCGCCGTCGTGGTCGGCCGGTTGGCTTTGGTCTTCGTCGACACCCGGCCGCTCGTGCTCGAAGAATCCGCCCTCGTCGGGGCTCACCGCGGCCTGGAGCGGGCGTCGGCGTGGCCCGCGACCTTGCTGGTGAGTACGCGCCCGCTCTCGGCCCTGCTCGATGACGAGACCGTCGCCGACCGCGCGTATCGTCTGTACGAATACGCGTTGCGCGACGGCGCACGGGCCATCGTCTCCACGAGCTCGGCGGTCGCCTACGACGCCCGCTACGGCGGGCTGCAGGCCGTCGCGGTCGGCCGCGTCCGCCCGCCGGCGTGCGCGCGACTGCGCGGAAGCGACGCGTGCCAGCCCGGCACGGCGACCGTCCTCGAGATCCGCGACCGCGGCGCCATCCGCGCCTACCACCTGATCGCCCCGACCTTCGAGCGTTGGCTGCAAGGCGACGCGCTGCCCAGCACCGTGGGCCGTTACCGGCGTTGACGATGACGCTCGCCCCCGCCGATGGCCGCTGGGCCGTGTACGTGCACTTCCCGTTCTGCATCCACCGCTGCAGCTACTGCGACTTCGCCACCGTCGCCGCGGCGACGGTGCCCCGAGAGCGAGCCCTCGCCGCGACGCTACGGGAGCTGGAGCTGCGCACCGGCAGCTTGGCGCCGGCGCCGATCGCCTCGATCTTCTTCGGTGGCGGCACGCCCTCGCTGTGGGGCCCGGGTCCGGTCGGCGATGTCCTCCGATGGCTGGACGCGTGGGGCGGCATCGCTGTCGACGCGGAGATCACGCTCGAGGCCAACCCGGGGGCCGCAGAATCCGGCGATCTGTACGACTACGCCGCCGTCGGTATCAACCGGATCTCGCTCGGCGTGCAGGCGACCGAAGACGACCGCCTGCGCGCACTGGACCGGGTCCACGACGCCGAGAGCGCGCTGGCCACGGCGCGGCAGCTCGGGGAGATGGTGGCCACGGGGCGGCTGGCGAGCGCGTCGGCAGATCTGCTCTTTGGCGCGCCCGGGCAGGACATGGCCGCGCTCGAACGCGATCTCGACGCGCTGATGGCCTGCGGGCTGCCGCATCTCTCGGCGTACGCGCTCACGGTCGAGCCGGAGACACCGCTCGGTCGCATGGTCGCCCGGGGTGCCCGCAGCGCGCCGGACGACGACCTGCAGGCCGCGATGCTCGAGGCGATCCCGGGCCGCCTGGCACCGCACGGCCTGGAGCGCTACGAGGTGAGCAACTTCGCACGACCGGGCCACGAGAGCCGGCACAACCTCGCGTACTGGCGCGGCGACCACTACCTCGCGGTCGGTGTCGGCGCCCACGGCTTCCTGCCGGCGAGTGACGGTCCGGGCGCGCGCTACGGGAACACCCGCAGCATCGGCCGATGGTTCGCGGCGATCGACGGAGGAGGGCTGGCCGAAGATCTCTGCGAAGCGATCGATCCGGATGCGCACCTGGACGAGCTGTTGCTGACCGGCCTGCGGCTGCGCGAGGGCGTGCGACTACCTCGCCTCGCTGCGCGCGTCGGAACACGCGCTCCCGAACGCGTGAGGCTCGCCCTGCAGCGGCTGATGGCGACCCCCCGCGGTCGGCTCGCCGACGGAAGCCCAGCGTTCTGGCTCGCGGCCGATCGCGTCGGCGTGACCCCGGCCGCCGTGGCCGGTCTCGATGGCCTGATCTTGGCGCTGGTCGACGAGATCGCCGCCGTTTGACTTCGCGCGCGCTCCTGCGCGATCCTGCGACCGCGATGAACGAATCCGCCCTTCACCGCCGTGCCCTACCTCGTACGATGCCGCAGTTCCTGCGCCGCTTCGTGGCGGGAGCGTTGACGGTCCTGCTCGGGCTGTGCGCACCGCTCGCGAGCGCGCCGGCGCACGCGCAGAGCAAAGAGGCGGAGGCGCGCGCGCTGGAGTTGGCCGGCCAGGCGAAAAAGGCGTTCGCCGACGGGCGCTACCAGCAGGCTGCGATGCTGTTCAAGCAAGCCTACGCGCAGGTGCCCGAGCCGACCCTGTTGTTCAACGCGGCGCGCGCCTATCAGCTCGGCGGCTACCTGCCCGAAGCCCTCTCGGTGTTCCGGCTCTACCTAACCCTCGAGACGCACGACGATCCCGAGACCCGCAGCGGACGCGCCGAGGCGGTCGAGCATGTCCAGGCCATCGAGAAGGCGATGGCCGCGAAGGAAGGGCCGGCGCGGCCCAATGGCGGCGCGACGGCGGGCGGCACCACCGCCGGAGGCACGACCGCGGGCGGCACCACCACCGGAGGCTCGGCGGCCGGCGGCACGACCGCGGGCGGCACCACCGCCGGAGGCACGACCGCGGGCGGCACCACGGCCGGAGGCACGACGGCCGGCGGCGCGACGGCCGGCGACACCACCGCGGGCGGCGCAGGCGGCGGCACCGTCCAGCCGCCGCCCGATGCCCTGCCCCTTCCGGCCAGGCCGGTGCGCCGCCCGGGGCTCTTCGGGCGCGTGCACAACGACGCGTGGACCCAACGCGAGGTATTGTCGGTGTCGTTGCTCGGCGCAGGCGCGGCCATCTGCGTCGGGGCGCTCGTCGGGCACGCCATCCTCGGCGGCGACTTGGACGACGTCGAGGCGCGCATGGCCGCCCAGCGCCAATCGACCGCAGACGGCCGCTTCTACCCGGGAGTGACGCAGCGCGAGGTCGACGCCGCGGTGCAGAGCCACGACGACGCGCGCTTCGCCGCCAACCTCACGCTCGGCGCCGGTGCGGTCGTCGCCGGCGTCGGCGCCGTGCTCTGGCTGACCCGCACGACCGACGATCGGCTCGCGAGCCGTCTGCAGCCGACGCTGGAGCTCGGCCCTGACCGCGCCATGGCCGGCTGGAGCCTGCGATGGTAGCGCGCCGAATCGCCGTCCTCGGCCTGTGCGTCGCTGCGTTTGCGCTCGACGGCTGCGGCACCGATCGCGATCCGCGCGAAGCCGGCACGTACTACGCCTGCAGCGCCGACACCGACTGCCTCGGCGGCTACAGCTGCGTCTGCGGTTGGTGCCAGGTCGTCGGCGCCACGCCGGTCGGCTGTAGCGCGGCCGACGCCGCGGGCGGGCAAGATGGCGTCACCGACGCCAGCGGCTCCGATACCGGCGGGCCGGCGGACATCGCCGACAGCACGAACGCCGGCGACGCCGCCGATACGAGCGACGGCGTCCAACCGGCCGATACCGTCGATGCTGCCGATAGCGCCGATGCCGACGATACCGCCAGCAGCTGCTCGCCGCTGACCTGGGTCGGCTGCGCTTCGGGCCAAGGCTGCTACTTCGACGAGGGCACGGCCGCGTCCTTCTGCCTCGGCCACGGCAGCCTCGGCGCCGGGGAGAGTTGCAAGCCCGACGCTCCGACCCCGCCCTGCGGCAAGGACAAGGCCGGAAAGCCGCTGCTCTGCGACGTGATCGAGCTGAAATGCCAGCCGCTCTGCAAGACCTCGGCGCCCGACTGCCCGAACAACTGGCAGTGCTATCCGCTCGGCGCGAAGACGCTCTGGGCCGACCAAGCCGGCATCTGCGCTCCCTGAGCCTCGGCTCAGCGCCGCAGACCGAAGCCCACGCCCCACCACGGTAGATCGCGCAGGCCGACCTCGGCGCGCACGTGTAGGCCACCGGCGATCTCGAACGCCAGGCCGGTCGTCAACCGAAGCGCCGGATAGACTCGACTCGGCAGCGGATCTCCGAGGTCACCGGCGACGCGCCAATGCGGGCAGGTCGCTTCTGCCCCGGCGGGACAGGTCGGCAGGGTCGCGATGCGCCGCACTTCGCCCGCGACGAAGCTCGCGCCCAACTCGGCGCGGAACAGCCACGAGAGTCGCCCCACCAACGGCCGCCAATACGCGTAGGCGAACGCGGCGTCGATGAAGACGGCGTCGATGTCGATGTACGAGGCACGGCTCCCTCGAGGCCACCAGTTGCGGGATGCAATCGTGGGGATGGTCACGCCGAGGCGGCCTCCGAAGCCGTGCCGCTCTCCCGCGACCCGGAAGGCCGAGACGTCGAGCGAGACACCCCGAATCGAGGCGAAGCCCTCGTAGGTCGCCATCCGCAGCACCGCGTCGGGAAGCACGACCTGACCCGCGTCGACCAGGATCATCCAGTCGACCGGCGGCGCGCGGCGGCGCAGCGGAGGAGCCTTTCGCGGCGTGCGCTTCGGCGCTCGCGCGGCTTTCTTCGGCGGCTCGGCAGGTCGGCGCGGCGCACGCGCCGTGGGCTCGGCCGGCCGCTTCGGCGCCGGGGCGTCGGAGAGCCCCGGCAGGCGGGCACCTGCCGGCGGCGCGGAATCGCCCGGCACCGTCGGGCGTCCTCCGCCGAGCGGCACCACGACCGGCTCCGGCGGCGGAGCCGCGAATGCCGGCGACGACGGCACGAGCGCCGACGCGAACAGCCAAGGCACCCACCGACGCGGCCAGCCTCGACCGCGCCTTCGGACGTCTCTGTGCTGCGCGGCCAAGTCGACCATATGCCCCCGGTGGACGATGCGGCTCGAACGGTAGCGCGTGCCACGCAGCGTCACAAGGCGACGCCCGACCGCCGCATCCAAGATCTGCTTGGCATGACGCAACGGCTGCGCGATGCTGCCGACCTTGCGCTCTCGTAGCGCAGCCCTCCGCAACGCCGCGCCGCCGCGCGGGATGGCAGCAGGTCCACCACGATGCGCTTTCGCTACTTCGCCTTCGACCTCGACGGCACGCTCGTCGATACGACGCCGGCGCTCACGGTCGGCCTCGATGAGACGCTCGACCAGCTCGGTCGCCGGCGCGTCGGTGCGGACACCGTGGCCCGGATCAGCGGCCACGGGCTGCGCGCGCTGCTGCGTTCGGCCGTGTTGATGAGCGGCTCCCCGATCGGCGACCTCGAGCTCAGCGAGGCGGTGCGGGCCTTCCGCGCGGCGTACGAACGAGAACTGATCGAGCGCGCGGTCCCTGCCACGGGCGCACGCGAGACCATCGCCAAGCTGGTCGAATCCGGAGCCAAGGCCGCCGTACTCACCAACAAGCCGACCCGCAGCTCGGTCGACCTGCTCGCGCACCTCGGCTACGCCGACTTGTTGGACTACGTCGTTGGCGGGGACCTCGACCTGCCCCGGAAGCCCGATCCGGCTGGCTTGCTCACCCTGCTCGAGCATTGGGAGGCGCGCCGCGACGACGCGCTCCTGGTCGGTAGCAGCCGAGTGGACATGCAAACCGCCCGCAACGCCGACGTACACATCGCGCTGTGCAGCCCCTTCGGCGACCTGCACCGGATCTTCGGGCTCGGCGCGGACTTCGTGCTGGACGGATTCGAACAGCTCGTGCCCTTGGCAGGCCTGGTCGAGACGCCCGCGCCGATCCGTCGGCCGAGCATCTAGCGCGCCCGCCTCAGGCCCACGCGGCGCGCGCGGGCGGCCTCAGAGGCACTTCAGGTTCATGCAGACGGTCAGCTGATCGAAGAGTTCGATCTCTTCGCCCGTGCCGTATTGGAAGCAGGCCTTCACGCAGGCCGAGCTGCCGTCGGTACACTGATTCACGCAATAGTCGATGCCTTGGCAGCCGACCTTGGCGTAGCAGGTCTGCAGTTCGGTATAGCAGACCGCCTCCTGGCAGGCGCCGACGCACGCCGGGAACGAGCCGCTGATCTGCCCGAGTTTGCAGTTCTTGCCGGCCCAGCTGTTCTTCAGGCACTTCGCCGAGAGGCAGTTCTCCGCGTCGCGCCAGACCTTCACGGCCTTGGGAGGCGCCTTGCCGAGGCAGCCGACGCGGCAGGCCTCGTCGTCGCAAACGCTGACGCAGCTCGCGAGGTCGACGCAGCCGGTCTCCTGTGAGCAGGCGGTCTGCTCGTCGAGGCATTGCTTGTCGTTGCACGCGGTGATGCAGCTCTCGTCGTCGACGGCGCACAAGCCGCCGCCTTCGGGGCAATCCTCGAGGCAGTTGCCGCTCGTCTCGTTGTACTCGCAGGTGCCGTTGCCGCACTTCGGCGTCACGCAGACGCCGGCCCAGCACTGGCTGTCGGCGCCGCACGCGCTGGCGTTGGTCTTGGCGACGTAGGTGCATCCGTCGGTGCCGCACGAATCGTTGGTACAGGGATTGTTGTCGTCGCAGGTGACAGCGCCGCCGGAGCAGGTGCCCTTGCTGCATGCGTCGTTCTCGGTGCAGGGATCGCCGTCGTTGCAGCTGGAGAGGTTGGCCTTGCCGACGCAGCCGAAGCCCGCTTCGCAGACGTCGTTGGTGCAGGCGTTGCCGTCGTCGCAGTTGGTCGGCTTGCCGACGCAGCTGCCGCTCGCGCAGATCTCGCCGGCAGTGCAAGGGTCGCCGTCGTCGCAAGTCGGCGTCGCCGAGGCGCCCAGCTCCGCGAAGGCGTGCTGGCAGCCCTTGGCCTTGTCGCAGCTGTCGGTGGTGCAGGCGTTGTCGTCGTCGCAGTTCTTGGCCTTGCCGACGCAGTCGGTGCCGTCGCAGGCCGTCTCGACGGTGCAGGCGTCACCGTCGTCGCAGAAGAGTGGCAGCCCGATCGGGCCGGTCACGCAGGCGCCGTTGGTCGGCTGGCAGCTGCCGACCGTGCAGGGGTTGTCGTCCTCCTCGCAGGTCTTCAGCGTGCCCTTGCACGTGCCGCCCTTGCAGGCGTCGTTCTCGGTGCAGACCTGACCGTCGTCGCAGCTGACGGTCGCGCCGCCCGCGAGATCGGCCGGGAAAACCTTGCAGCCGGTCTCCTTGTCGCACTCGGCGATGATGCACGGCGGCTTGGCGCCTTCGCAGACCTTCGGCGAGCCCTTGCACGCACCGCCCGAGCATTGGTCGTTGCTGGTGCAGGCGTCACCGTCGTCGCAGGCGTCCTTGTTGTTGTCGATCACGCAGCCGGTGCCGGCCTGGCAGAACTCGGTGGTGCAGGGGTTGTCGTCCGCGCAATCCTTGGGCTTGCCGACGCAGGCGCCGGCCTTGCAGGTCGGTTCGAGCAGGCAGGGATCGCCCGTGCCACACGGCGTGCCGTCGGCGGAGGCCGAGACCTTGCAAAGGCCGCTGCCGAGATCGCAGGCGACCTGCTGGCAGTCGGGCGGGGCGAAATCCTTGCAGTCGTCGTCGGAGGTGCAGCCCTCGGGGACGGGCTCGACATCGCCACCGCCGCCGCCGGTGTCGCCCGAAACGTCTGCGGTGGTATCGGCGGACGCGACGTCCTGCTCGGTAGAGCCGGTGTCGGGCTGGGCCCCACTCGCGCCGGTGTTGTCCCGTCGATCGGGCATGCAGCCCGGCGCGAGCAAACCGACGACGAGGAGTAGCCAGAGCATCCGCCGCATCTCAGCTGTCTCCCTTCTTGCAGACGCCGGACGCGCAGCTACCGCCCGCGCAGGCCGTGCCGTCCGGCACGGAGTCGTGGGTGCACGAGCCCGTCAGCGGGCTGCACGCATCGGTGGTGCAGGGCTCGCCGTCGTCGCAGTTCTTCGGCGTACCGCCGCAGACGCCGGCCTTGCACAGATCGCTGTGGGTACAAGCCGAACCGTCGTTGCACGACTTGGTATTGGCCTTGTGCGTGCAGCCCTCGAAATCGACGCACGCGTCGTCCGTGCAGACGTTGCCGTCGTCACAGGAAAGCGTACTCGAGCTCTTGCACTGCCCCTTGATGCAGGCGTCGTCGGTCGAGCACGGGTTGCCGTCTTCGCAGCTGCCGCTCTCGAGCTTGGTGTGCGAGCAGGTCCCGCCGTCGCAGGCGTCCGCAGTGCACGGGAGATCGTCGTCGCAGTCTTTGATCGCCTTCACGCAGGTGCCGTCGACGCAGCTCGGCTCGACGCACGGATCGTCGTCCTTGCACTGCTTGGTCGCGCCCTGCATCGGCAAGTGCAGACATCCGAGCAGCCCACCCGGCGGGCAGAGGTCGTCGGTACACGGATCGCCGTCGTCGCAGTCGACGACGCCCTTGCACTCGAGGCCCGAGCAGCTGTCGTCCTTGGTGCACGCGTCGCCGTCGTCGCACGACGTCCCGCTGGCCTTGGGCTTGAGGTTGCAAGCGCCGGTCTGCGGATTGCAGCTCGCGGTGCCGCAGGCGGTGTTCGCTGCGTCACAGCTCTTGGCCACGCCGGCGCAGGCGCCTTCCTTGCAGCGATCTTCGATCGTGCAGGGGTCACCGTCGTCGCACAGAAGCGCGGCGTCGGCATGGACGCAGCCCTTGTCGGGCAGGCAGGCGTCGATGGTGCAGAGCTTGCCGTCGTCGCAGTCGATCTTGACGCCCGCGCAGGTACCGCCGGTGCAGTTCTCGTTGGCGAAGCACGCATCGCCGTCGTCACAAGCCGTGCCGTTCTTCTTGTTGGCGACGACACACAATCCGGTCTTCGCCACGCAGGTCGCGTCCTGACACGGACCGAAGGCGAGCGGGGCGCAGTCGCTGTCCTCGGTGCAGCCCTTGGGCAGCGGCGCCGGCCCGGCGTCGACTTCGACGGTGTCCGCGTCGGCGGCGCCGTCGGCGGCGTCCTGATCCACGTCGCCGCCCGAAGCTCCGTCGGCGGCGGTGCCGTCCGCGGCGGTCGTGGCGTCTTCCTCGACATCCGGCAGCGGCTCGTTGCTCCGCTTGGGCGGCAAGCAGCCGCCGAGCAGCACGAGCGACAGCAAGGCAGCCCAGAGCGCGCCGGGTAGAACGGGACGGGATTGGTCGAGGTGAGTCTTCAGCGGAGTCTCCGCGTGCGGGGCCCTCGCGAACGCGGGCCGGAGCGCGATGCAGCGTCCGATCCTAGCGGGCCGAGCGCGTTCAGACAACGCCACCCGCGCTCGCCTGTGGCTGCAGCACACGCACCTTCGGGCCGGCGGTCACGCGCACCGATTCGAGTCCGAAGAACAGTTCGCCGTCGATGACGGGATCGATGCTCGCGTCTTCTCGGGCGACCACTCGCATCTCGCGCACGGGTCGCTCGACCATGCGGCGTCCCGAGAGCGTCTTGCCCATCGCCATCCGCGGCAGGTTGGTCGCGACGTCGATGACGCCCGGGTCGCCGACGAGCGCGTGCAGCACACCCTCGTCGGCGGCGAAGGGGAACAGGCGGAACACACCGGAGAGCTCGATGTCGATGCTGCCGATGTTCACGGCTCGGAAGTGCTCGAGCGCCACGCGCTCGTCGTCCAGCCAGACGTCGAGCGGCTGCGGCGCAAAGACCGGCTCGGCGTAGGCGCGCGCGGCGTCGGGGACCGGCACCCAGCGGAGCCCGGGCGCGCCCACCGCTGCGGAACCCAGAATCTTGCCCACGACCGTCACGATGCCGCGCGCCGAGAGGTCGCCGTGGCCGTAGAAGCGGTCGAAGAACCCCTGCCCGATGCCGGCGAGCGCGGCCGCGAAGCCGATGCGGTCGAATGTGTCGCCGGGCTTGTCGGCGCGGCGACCGAGCGTGCCCTCGAGGCGCAGCGAGTCGATGCGCATGCTGGGCTGGCGCACGCCGGCGCGGACCCCGGCCACCAAGCCGGCGATCAAATCTTCGGCGCCACCTTTCAGCTTCGCCTTGACCGCCAAGAAGTCGACGGTGCCGCTGCGGGTGGGGAGGATCGGGGGGATCGCCTCGCCGCGCCCACGCTCCCGCACGGCCACCGCGGCGGCGTTGACGAGCCAATGGAAGGCCCCGTCGCCGCCATCTGCCACCCAATGATCGACGCCGCCGTCGAGGAAGTCTTCGACGACCTCGCGCAGCTCGTCGACGTGCCGGGTGCGACGCACTTCGCCGACGTCGCCCACCAGACGGACCAAGGCGTCGAAACGCTCGGGCCGCAGCCGATTCTTCTTGGAGTTGGGGTTGAAGACCACCCCGACGCGGGCCTCGCTCATGCTGCTCCTGCTGCGGGGGCGCCTCCGCGGGCGTGAGTCTGGCGCGGAACGGACGCGGAATCCACCCGTGCCGCGGCGGGCTCAGAGCAGCGCGAGCTGGGCCCCGTCGACCAGCTCCGTCACCGGTGTTCCGCTCCGGGCGAGCCGCGCGGCCAGGGCCGGCGCGCCCGCTCCCCAGCAGACGACCTCGCGGGGACGCGCCTCGGCGACCGCGGCGTCGAGCTCGCGTCCGCGCGCACGCCAACCGAAGGGCAGCGTCTCCCAGCCGCGTGCCGGCTCGTCCGACGCGGTTCGATCGGACCTCAGGATCAAGCGCGGTAGCGCGTCGGAGCGGCGCGTCGCGGCCGCAGGTCCGAGCACGGTGATGCGCGTCGCGGGTCGACCGGTCCCTCGTGCGGGCGCGGCCACGCGTCCGACAGCCGTGGCCGCAGCCCAGGCACGCAGCACCGGGGCCGGCAGGGTGAGCGCGGCCGCGTCGGCGAGGCGGACGGCCGCGTGCAGCGCGACCGCGACGTCGTCGACCACGAGCAGCCCACCGTCGCGACCGGCGCGCGCGATCAGCGTCTGCAGCGCAGCATCGAGCGCGGCGTCGCCGATGGGCTCGAGCGCCGCTTCCTCGGCGTCGAGCGCGAGCACGTCGCAGCGATCGAGCGCGGGCGCGGCGGCGCCGTAGAGCGGGCGTGGGCGATAGGCCGTGGCGATGCTGACGCGCCGGCCGTCCTGTACGACGTGCAGGCAAGCGGCGCCGGGCCCGGATCCGGCCGGGGTCAACGTCAGCGTCGCTCGGCCGAGCGCCAACGGGCGCTCGAACGGCACGGCCATCAGCGGCGCTCCCGTGGGCAGCGTGGGCACCAACTCCGCTGCACAGATCACGCGGCCCCGTCGACGTAGGGTCGGTCCGACGCGGGCGAGGAACGCGACGTCGCCGCGCGGCCGGCCGTCGAGCCAAATCGCGGGGCGCAGCCAGTGCGGCGCACCCCGGAGGCTGATCCCGCCATGGCTCGCTTTGCGATCGTGCACCCTCGCCTCCGGCCGCGATCGGGCGGCTGCGGGAGCCTACGGCCGGTGGACAGCGAAGGGAACCGGCGTTGACCGGGATCTGCGCAGCGCCGTACCATCGCCCCGCCTGGAGGCGGCGATGACGGCCACGGCGCCCGAGCGGGCGGATCGCAATCGAGCGAGCGAAGCGGAAGCGTCGGCACCGGAAGGGGCGCGGCAACGGATCGCCACGCCCGGGCGGCTGCTGGTGCCCACCCTGCCGGACGCCCCAGGCGACGGATTGAACGACGACGCCCTCTTGCACCGGTCGCGGATGACCGAGCGATTCGGGCTGCTCGCACGGCTGATCGGCCGCCTCTTCTTCCGCCGCGTCGATTTTCCGGCCCGCTTCGGCAACGCCGTCGCGACCTGCGCACGCGAAGGCGTCCCTGTCTACGTCATGGGCACGGTCAGCCTACTCGACTACCTCTATCTGAACTGGGCTTCGTTGCGGCACGAGCTGCCGCGTGCCGAATTCGCCAACGGCCTCAAGATGGGCGCCTTCCAGCCCTGGCGCACGGCGCTGCGGCTGTGGTGGCGGGCGCGCAAGGGCGAACCGGCGCTGCCCGACGTGGACGTCCTCGCCGGCCTGGTCCGCCGTCGCCGCTCGGCGCTGCTCTTCTTGCGACGCGCATTCTCCTTCAACCTGCTCAACACGCCGCTCGGCGCCAACGGGCTGCTGCGGGCATTGGTGGCCGAGCAACGACGGCTTCCCTACCCCATCTTCCTGGTACCGCAGGTCCTCATCTGGGAGCGACGCGCCGAACGCGACCGCACCAGCTTCATCGACACGTTCTTCGGCGACCCGCAGGCGCCGGGACCGATCCGCAAGGCGCTCTCGTTCGCGATCAACCATCGACGCGCGTTCGTGCGCGGCGGCGAGCCGGTCGATCTGCAGGCCTTCCTCGCCGAGCAAGGCGGCGCCGACGACGAAGAGTTGGCGGCCCGCCTACGCGCGCTGGTGCAGCAACGTCTCGAGGTCGAGAACCGGGTGATCCACGGCGCCGTGGTTCGGCCGCCACGACAGGTCGCGGCCGATATTCTTGCCGACGCGCGCTTCAACACCGTCCTGGACGAGATCGCCCGTGAGCAGGACCGCCCCGTCGAGGTCGTCCGCAAGGAAGCACGCGCCAACCTCCTCGAGATCGCGGCCGACCTGCGCCTGTGGATGATCGACCTGTTCAGCGCCGGCCTCGCGCTGGTCTGGGCGCGGATCTACGAGGGCATCGAGATCGACGACGAGGGGCTCGAGCGAATCCGCGAGGCGGGGCGCAAGGGCCCGGTGGTGATCGCGCCATCGCACAAGAGCCACATCGACTACCTGATCATCAGCTACGTCTTCTACGGCAACGGGATGGTGCCGCCGCACATCGCCGCCGGAGCGAACCTCTCGTTCTTCCCGATGGGGCCGCTGTTCCGGCGCGCCGGTGCGTTCTTTCTGCGCCGTAGCTTTCGTGGCCAACCGGTCTATGCGGCGGCGTTCCGTGCCTACGTGCAGCGACTGCTCGTCGACGGGCACTGGCTCGAGTTCTTCATCGAGGGGACGCGCTCGCGCACAGGCAAGCTGCTGCCGCCGCGCTACGGCCTGCTTCGCATCGTGATCGACGCGATCGTCGAGGGCGCGGTCGAAGACGTGACGGTGATGCCGACCAACTTCGGCTACGAACGCCTGATCGAGGAATCCGCGTACCGCAAGGAGCTCGAGGGCGCCGAGAAGAAGTCCGAGGGCGTCGGCGAGTTGCTCAAGACCACCCGCGTGCTGGCCCACAAATACGGCCGAATGCGCATCCAGTTCTCCGAGCCGCTGTCGATTCGCGCCCTGCTCGAGGCCGAGGGCGCGCTCGATCGCGACGCTCCGTCCAAGCGCATCGATCGTGCGGTGAAGGTCATCGGCTACCACATCGCCGCAGGCATCAACCGCGCGGCGGTGCTGACGCCGACGGCGCTGCTCGCGTCGGTGCTGCTGACCAAGGTGCACCGCGGCATCGAGCGCGACGACATGTTGCTCCGCGTCGGCTATCTCCTCGACTCGGCCGTCCGCCGCGGCGTGGTGCTCTCGGGGCCGCTGCGTCGGGCGATGCAGATCAACCGGCAGAAGCTGCAGTTTGCCGGCACCCGCGACGAGCTCGCGCTGCAGCAGACCGGCAGCCCGGATCCGCTCGGAGCCCAGGGCCGCCGCGTGCGCGCGCTCGGCGAGGCGGTCGCGCCGCTGGTCGACACCGCGCTCGGCGTCTTCGAGGAGGCCGGTTGGGTCTTCCACAAGCGCTTCGACGAGGGCGATGTCGTCGTGGTCAAGCGCGACGGGCGCCTGCACCTGGACTACTACAAGAACAATCTGCTGCACCTGTTCGTCCCCGAGGCGCTGCTGGCCACCGCCCTGATCGGCGCGGTGGACGAGTCGGGCACCGTCGACGCAGACGAGCTTCGCGACGACACGAAGTTCCTCTCGCGCATGCTCAAGCTCGAGTTCATCTACGAGCCCGGCATCGGCTTCGATCGGCAGTACGCGACCACCTACGATCGATTCGTCCGAGACGGCTGGCTGGTCGAGCAGGAGGGCCGACTCTCGCTCGCCGAGGGCATCCGGCCGGTGGTCGCGATTTTTGCGAAGCTGCTGCAGAACTTCGTGGAGTCCTACGTCATCGTCGGGCGCAGCCTGGTCGAACTCGGTAGCGAGAGCATCGCCGAGAAGGCGTTCCTGACGCGGTGCCAAGGTCTTGCCGATCGCCTCTTCGAGCTCGGTGACGTGAACTGCTACGAGGCCGTCAGCAAGGTGAACCTCGGGCACGCGTTGCAGATCTACCTCGAGCTCGGCCACGTGCGGAAACGAGAGGAGAGCGCAGGCAAGCGTACCGTGCGTGTGTTGCATATCGACAGCGGCGACGGGACGGCGGCACAACTCGCGTTCACCGTGAAGAAGCTGGAAGTCTTCGCTGCGATTTGGCGCAATCGCGGCGGTTGAGCCACCCGAACCCACGCCCGAGACAGCACGGATTCCACATTGTTTCCCAACGCTTGCGCGGCTGCGGAGCAGGGATTTCGAGCGCGCCGCGAGCGCTTGCCAGCGTCTCGACCTCGGGGATGCAATGTGGTAAGCCGCGCTTCCTTCGGGCCAGTGCAAGAGGTCGCCGACCGGCGTCCGCGGTGGGCCCGCCGTGGGGAGAGCATCGATGAGACTGTACGCTGGAAAGGTCACCGCCATCGCGCAGGACATGGTCGACTCGCTGCTGAGCAGCGGTGCCGTCGAGTCCGAAGAGGGGATGGAGGGCGAAATCCTGCTCGACATCGAGAGCGTTCTGAAGGAGTACATCCGGACCGAGCGCGAGATCGTGAACCAGGCCCGTGAGACCATCTCGCGCGACGGCCTCGAGTTCCGCCAACTCCACAAGATCAAGTCGCGGCTGGCCGACGATCGCGGGTTCGGCATCGGCGACAAGGCGATCGAGTATCTCGCGCGCCAGATCATCGAGTGCCTGTTCCACAGCCGTCACGTGGCCGAGATCTACGAAGAGGACCACACCCTGCGGAAGCAGATGCGCGACGTCCTGCGCGGCCACCTACGCGTGGACGAGGACCTGGACCAGGAGGTCCGGCGCCGCATCCAGAACCTGCAGGAGGGCACCTCCTCGTGGGAGATCGAGTACAACAAGGTGATGAACGATCTTCGTCGCCTCAAGGGTCTCGAGGCCGACGAGGCCTGAGCCGAACGGAGCAGACATGTCGGCGGATGTCGGCATTGACGCCCCACGCCGCTTGGCCGCATAACTTCGCCCGGCGGCAGCCACGGCGAGCCCCCAGCCCCAGCGCCCCGCGACGGTGGCGCACGCGAGGTACGGACGATGGCCTTCTACCTGCACAAAGACGGTCAGACCGTCCCCTACGAGCTCGACGCGCTGCGCGAAATGGCTCGTACGGGTCAGCTCCGCCAGGACGAATACATCTACGTCGAGGCCAAGGGTGAGTGGATCGGTGCGGCGCTGGTCCCCGAGATGGCCGGCGCCTGGAACATCGAAGAGTCCGAGGCCACCGTCGCGATGGAGATCCCGCCGGAGTTCTTCGCCGGTCTCGACGACGGCGGCGCAGCCGCTGCGCCCGAGCCCGAGCCCGAGCCTGATCCCGTTCCCGCGCCGGCTCCGGCCCCCGCGCCGGCACCGGCTCCTGCCCCCGCACCGGCTCCGGCCCCCGCGCCCGCTCCGGCCCCTGCGCCGGCTCCGGCCCCTGCGCCGCGCCCGCGCACGCCCGCGCAGCCGGCTCCGGCTGCCGCCCCCGGCGGCGGTGGCGGCGGCGGCTTCAGCAGCAGCGCCTCGCGTGGCGGTGGCGCTGCAGGTGGTGGGCGTCGTGGCAACCTGAGCCCCGGCGAGTGGTTGAACCCGATCACCGTCGTGCTGCTCGCGATGTTCACCTGCGGCATCTACCCGATCATCTGGA
>JBEARB010000210.1:0-4885 GCA_041163625.1 Pseudomonadota bacterium
AGGATCCGAAGGCGCTCGGCGAGAAGCTCGTCCAGGAGGCCGGCTTCTTCGAGCTCGGCGAGGTCTTCGCCCGCCTCGACAAGATCCGCGGGACGCCGCTCGAGCGCGCCCTGATCAACGACGAGGTCGCGCTCGCGGCCTCCGAGGGCGCCATCCAGCCCGGCGACGCGCTCGCTCCCGAGGCCATCGGCGAGATCTCGCCGGCCGGCTGGGCGTCGCCGCGCAAGGACATCAACGAGCGCCTGCGCATGCAGCTGCTCGGGTACAACAGCATCTACCTGGCCGAGTTCACCGACCCCGCGCTCATCTCGATGGCCAAGCGCCTCAAGTGCGCCCAGGACGAGCAGCCGACCGAGGTCGTCAAGGGCGACACCTTCGGCGACAAGAAGTGCTACAAGGGCGACGCCCTGCGCACCGTCCTGCACGACGCCATCTACCGCGGCGTGCTCGAGCACGAGATCGGCCACACCGTCGGCCTGCGTCACAACTTCGCCGGTTCGGCGGACGTGATGAACTACTTCGACCCCTACTACAACCCGGAGACCGGTCGCGAGCGCGAGGAGGTGCTTTGCGCAGACGTCGTCTCGCCCTTCGGCACCGTCTCGGCCAACCAGATGTGCGAGGACTCGCTCGGCGAGGTCTGCGCCAACCTGCAGTGCAACAGCGACGGCGACTGCCCCAACGGCCTCGCCTGCGGTCAGGGCACCTGCCGCGACGTCAACGGCATCACCGTCGGCCGCTGCATGGGTACCACGCGCGAGCGCATCCCCTGCACCAAGGACCAGGAAGCCAGCATCTGCGGTGGCGGCGGTGTCTGCACCATCGACGGCACCTGTGGCGCCAAGTTCGCCTGCGGTGACGATTCGGCCTGCGTCGCGGGCGAGTCCTGCGTCGGCGGCTTCTGCCAGAACGTGCAGACCGGCGCGTTCCGCAGCACCCCGCTGCTCGCCGAGACCCCTGGCGCGGTCAAGAAGTACATGCCCCGCGGCGAGCCCACCAAGAACGAACTCGAGAATCGTCGCACTGAGTTCCAGTACTCGACGATCATGGACTACGGCCAGAAGATCAACGCGGACTTCATGGGTCTGGGCAAGTACGACTACGCCGCCATCAAGTACGCCTACGGTCGGATGCTCGAGGTCTTCGCCGACATGAGCTACATGCGCGACCAGCTCTCGACCTACGCCAAGAACACCTCGCAGACCGAGGAGGCTTCGGCCTGGCGTCTGCGCACCAGCGGCTGGGAGTTCGCCGGGTCGATCACCCACCCGTTCTACTACCTGAACAACTGGATGCCGCCCGCGTACCTCAACAAGCGCGACGCGGTCCCGGCCCACCAGGTGGCGCTCGAGGATCAGCTCGACAAGTACGGCCGCTCCGTCTACGACCGCACCTACTTCGAGGTGCCGTACAAGTACTGCTCGGACGAGTACCGCGGCGGCTCGCTCGCCTGCTACTACTTCGACACCGGCGCCCACATGCAGGAGATCGTGCATCACGCCGCCGAGCAGATGCGCGAGTATTACCTCTTCGACGCTTTCAAGCGTGACCGCCTCTGGTTCGGCACCGGCGGCAACCCGATGTCGTACATGTCGCGCGTCATCGACCGCTACCTGACGCCGATCGGCGCAGCGGCCCGCTACTACGCGGTCTACAACAACATCTTCCGCGTCTACTCGTTCTTCCCGTTCTACGACAACCACCCGATGTACCTGCGCGCCCTGCGCAGCGCCTCGGAGGACGCGTTCCGTACCCTCGCCTCGGTGCTGACCTCGCCCGCGCCCGGCTCGTACGAGTTCGACGCGACGGCGAACGCCTACAAGCTCGTCAGCTACGACCAGGGCAAGGCCAGCGGCAGCGACGCCCTCGACATCGGCCTAGGCACCGGCAAGATGCCCTGGACGACCTTCGCGACGCAGGACGGCTACTACTACGCCAACCACCCGGCGTGGATCGGTAGCTACTGGGACAAGCTGGCCGCCATTCAGATCCTGACGAGCTCGCAGGCGAGCTTCCTCTCGGACTTCGTCGGCGAGCAGCTCCCGCTGTTCCGCGGCACCGCCATCGGCTTCAACACCCTCTACCCGAAGGAGCTTTCGGCGATGCTCGGCGGTATCGCCGCCGGCGCGATGGACGAGGTCGGCGGCTACGCCGTCAAGAACACCGACGGTAAGATGGTCTACCAGCCGCGTGACCCCTTTGCGCCCGCCGACAAGAGCGCGCCGCGCGTGGCGCCGTCGATCAACAGCCTGAGCCTGCGCCTGTTCGCGGCGTGGCAGTCGATCGCGAACCTGCCGGCCGGTTTCGACCCCTCGTTCACCGACTCGATGGCGATCTGGATCAAGGGCTCGGCCCACCAGTTCGACTTCGGCACCTGCACCAAGTTCGGCGTCTGCGAGGGCAGCGACGGCGCGGTGGCTGCGGTCGACCACGTCGAGTTCGACGACCCGTGGGGCAAGAAGACCTACGTCGCTCCGCGCGTGAACTACAACAAGGACTACTTCAGCCCGACGTACCACATGCTCAAGAAGCTCAATGACCTCAAGAGCAAGTGGCAGGCCGCCGAGGGTCCGGAACGAGAGGCGCTCGCGGCCGAAATGAAGGCCGAGATCGAGGTCGTCGACTACTTCCGGCTCCTCTACAAGGTCTACGGCTCTATCGGCCTGTAAGCGGAGAACACGACATGAAGACCCGTTCGTTCCACTTCCAGGCTGCCCAGATGATGGCAGGAGAAGCCATGAAGACCCTTCGCATCGCCGCGCTCGCCGTGGCCACCGCCGCGCTCTTCACCGGGTGCGCCCAAGATCTCGAGGAGATCAACCGGGTGCAGCCGAACTACGTGAAGAAGTCGGACATCGTCGGACGGGAGTACTACCTCCGCACGACGGTGGTCGGCACCCAGTTCACCTCGGCGTACGCGTTCCCCGGCTCGATGAGCTCGACGGTGCGCGGCGTGTTCGAGGTGCAGGAGGGCGCGCTGCTCTTCATGCGGACCTACGAGTTCATCCAGGGCTCGGAGGACTTCGCGCAGAAGAGCGACGCCGACGTGCCGATGCTCGACAAGGACGGCAAGGTCGTGAAGCACGCCGTGCTGCAGGACTTCGCCCGCGTGGCCTGCGAGAGCGACGCCGAGTGCACCACCGGGGCTCGTTGCGCCGACGCGAAGTCGCCGAAGTGGACCGACGAGGCGCTGCACCACGGCTTCTGCGTGCAGGAGGCGACGCGCTACATCTACCGCGGCGCGCCCATCATGGCCTACCCGATCACCAGCCACTTCGACATCACGAACACCTACTCGGTCGCGACGGGCGAGAAGACCAACGTGAAGGTCGAGAACACCACCGACCGCAAGTGGTACGAGCGCGAGTACATGCGCGTCGCCTGGGGCGGCGGCCAGACCATGAGCTACGAGGCCGACGTCGTCGCCGGCATGCTCGGCTCGGGCGCCAACGCTCCGAGCATCTACGAAGGTGACAACGCGCCCGAGGGCGAGAAGTTCGAGATGGGCAGTGACACGCGCTACGGCAAGGACGTGCCCCAGAAGTACATCACCTTCCTGAACCGCTACGTCCTGACCGCGCCGAGCACGTTCCTGCCCGGCTTCGGCCCGATCCCGATCTGCTTCTTCTACCCCTGGTACACCGGCGGTGTGTACGACTGCATCTCGGAAGAGGTCGACGTGCGCACGTTCTACCTCGAGGTACCGAACTTCGAGGGCACCAAGGAGCCCGAGCGCGCCTACGTCGGCCGTGACCTCGACGACAACGAGATGGAGAAGTTCGGCTACTTCCGGAGCGAGCGTCGCCGCTACGACGTGCAGTTCACGCACTCGTTCAGCAACGCGATGCGTCGCGCCCAGCGCCACCGCATCTGGGATCGCTACGTCAAGAAGATGGAGACCGGCGCCGACGGCATCGAGCGTTGGACCGGCTCCTTCGACTACACGACGATGAACCCCGTCCCGCTGGTCTACTACATGAACAAGGAGCACCCGCGTGAGCTGGTGCAGGCCAGCATCGAGATCGCCAAGGCGTGGTCCGAGCCGCTGTCCGAGGTCGTCGCCTTCTGGAAGGGCGGCTGCGGCGGCGCGGCCGACCAGGCCGGCTACGACAAATGCATCGCCGACAACAAGCCGGCGCACCCAATGTTCATCCTCTGCGAGAACAACGACGCCATCGCCAAGGAGGCCGTCGCGGCCGGCGCGCCCGTCGCCGAGTGGTCGGGCACCGAGATCGGCAAGCAGTTCTGCCGCAACATGACCGAGGACCGCATCTTCGGCGACCTGCGCTACTCGATGATGCACGCCGTCACGGACCCGATTCAGATCGGCCTGTACGGCTACGGCCCGAGCGCTGCCGACCCGCTGACCGGCGAGATCATGGCCGGCTACGCCCACTCGTACGTGGCGCAGATGAAGCTCGGTGCCGAGCGCGCGATGCGGACCATCGAGTACCACGCTGGCGTCATCGACTTCAACGACGTCAAGCGCAACACCGAGCAGCAGTTCACCACGAAGGGCAAGGCGCTGAAGCACTACGGTCGCAAGGGTCCGAAGTCAACCAAGGAGGCGGTCGACTTCGTGAAGACCATGATCGACCCGAAGGTCCGCCAGCGCTTCCTCGCCGGCGAGGGTCTCCGAAAGGTCGACAACGCGGGCACGTGGGCGCAGGGGCGCATGAGCATCCTGCGTAGCAACCCGACGCTCGATGCCAAGCTGGTCGCGGGCGACGATGGTCACTCGATCCACGCGCTGTTCCAGGATCCGCGCGTGCAGAAGGGCGCGCCCTCCACGGTCGACGCCGAGCAGCTCGACCAGATGAGCCTCGCGCAGTGGAACCACATCGCCGGTCTGCGCGAGCGTGAGAAGGTCAAGCTCGGTCTGGCC
>JBEARB010000211.1:0-5672 GCA_041163625.1 Pseudomonadota bacterium
CGCTGCCACCACCGCACGGCCAGCCGCAGGACCAAGCTCAAACTCGAGAGGGCGACGACCCAGGCCATCCACTTCATGCGTCACCCGAACCGTGCGATGCTCTCGCGTCCGTCTGCCGGGAGTGCACGATGACGATCCACTTCGACCACCGACCATTCCACGAACTCTCGCTGATGGAGTTGCACGATATCCTCTGGCTACGCAACGAAGTCTTCGTGGTCGGCCAGAAGATCACCAGTGAGCCGGAAGTCGATGGCCGCGACCCCGAGTGCGTGCACGTCTTCGGCCGAGACGCCGACGGGCGTGTGGTGGCGACCGCCCGCGTCTTCCTCGCAGGCGACGTGGTCAAGGTCGGCCGCGTGGCCGTGGCCCGCGACCAGCAGCGCGGCGGCGTGGGCACGGCGTTGATGGAGCACGTGCACCGCGTCATCGGCGATCGCCCAGCGGCCCTGTCGGCGCAGGCCTACCTGCGCGCGTGGTACCAGCGCCTGGGCTGGCAGCCGGTCGGCGAGGAGTACGAAGAGGCCGAGATCCCGCACGTCTGGATGGAGCGATCAGCCCCAGCCGAACCACGCCGTGAGGCGTGAGGCCAAGCGCGGATTCAGCGCCTCCAGGTGGTAGATCAGCAGGAAATAATAGGCCAAGAACGCCGCGAAGATGGCGATCACCGCCAGCGGTCGCTTGCGCAGGCGCCAGAGCAGCAGCGTGCCCAACGAGACGAGCGAGGTCTTCACCAGCACGAATCCGAGCGGGTGGCGATGCGCCAGCTCGGCCAGCAGCGGGTTGGCCTCGACGGCCTGGTGACTCGAGATCCAGAAGATGGTCAGCACGGCGTCGAGCAGGTTGAGCACCAGCGTCGCCCGGACCACCCACTCCAGCCACTGGAAGTGCTGTGCGGAGCCGACCCAGTCGGTGTCGAACCGTCGCCGGAGCTTGCTGCGGGAGGGGGGCGCATCGACCATCGCGCCAGCGTAGCAGGGCCCCGGCCGGGAGGAGAAATTCTCGGGCCGCGCGGCCGGTCGCCATTGGACCCTCCCGAGCGAGCGTGTAAGCTCCGCGCGCCTGTGCCGCGCAGGCCCGAATTCCCCGTCACGACATCGAGGAGGCCGAAGTTGCACCTGCTCCGAAGGAACGTCGCGTGGTTGGCCCTCGGCCTGACCGCTGCTTGTGGTTCGCCCCAGACCAAGAAGGCCGAGACCCCCGCCAAGGAGAGCGCGATGCCCGCCAAGCCCGAGACCCCGGCCCAGGCGCTCGAGCGCCGCTGCGCCGACGCGCTCACCACCGCCAAGGGCAGCCGTGAGCAGATCGTGGCGATGACCGGCAAGACCGGTGTCGCGACGCGGGACGCCGTCCTCGCAGCGTTCAACCGGATGCAGACCTCGCTCTCGAACGCCGAGGCCGAGTCCAGTCTGTGGCGCTCGGTACACCCGAATTCGGACATGCGGCGCATCGCCGAGTCGTGCGAGCGGGACGTCGCCGCCCTGGCCACCGCGCTCTCGCTCGACCGGCAGCTCTACGAAGTCTTCGCCGCCCTGGACATGGCCGGCGCCGACGCTGGCACCACCCGCCTGGTGACCAAGACGCTCGAGGACTTCAAGCGCAGCGGCGTGGACAAG
Source organism: Pseudomonadota bacterium (assembly GCA_041163625.1). Taxonomy (GTDB): domain Bacteria; phylum Myxococcota_A; class UBA9042; order UBA9042; family UBA9042; genus JACKFC01. Next base: position 1,617 of record JBEARB010000211.1, read on the forward strand.
GACGAGGCCACGCGCCGCCGGATCCGGCAGCTGAACGACGAGATCGTCAAGATCGGCCAAGAGTTCAGCAAGACGATCATTCAGGACAAGCGCACGGTCTGGGTCGAGCCGAAGGAGCTCGCCGGCCTGCCGCAAGATTGGATCGACGCGCACAAGCCCGCCACCGAGGGCGAGCACGTGGGCAAGGTCGCGGTCACCACCGACTACCCCGATTACATCCCCTTCATGACGTACTCGACCTCGGATCGCGCTCGCCGCGAGCTCTACACGGTCTATCGCCAGCGCGGAACGCCCGACAATACGGGCAATTTGCAGCGCCTGCTCGAGCTGCGCTACGAACTCGCCACGCTACTCGGCTACCCGAACTGGGCCGCGTTCGTGACCGAGAACAAGATGATCGGCAGCGAGAAGAACGCCGCGGAGTTCATCGAGAAGATTCGCACCATCGCCGACAAGCGGATGGTCGCCGAGCGCGCGCTCCTGCTCAAGGAGCTGCAGACCATCGACAAGAAGGCGAAGGTCGTCGAGGACTGGCAGCAGGCCTTCGTGGTCGGCCGCGTCAAGAAGAAGAAGTTCGATTTCGACGCGCAGGCGCTGCGCCCCTACTTCCACTACGACAAGGTCAAGAAGGGCCTGCTCGACCTGACGGCCAATCTCTTCGGCCTGGAGTACCGCAAGGCCGACGTACCGGTCTGGAACGACGAGGTCGAGGCCTTCGACGTCTACGAGAAGGCGGGCGGCAAGCTGCTCGGTCGGATCTACCTCGACATGCATCCGCGTGACGACAAGTACAAGCATGCCGCGCAGTTCACGCTGAAGAACGGCCTCGACGGCGTGCAACTGCCGGCCGGCGTGCTGGTCTGCAACTTCCCGAGCCCCAAGACCGGCAACGGTCTGATGGAGCACAAGCAGGTGGAGACCTTCTTCCACGAGTTCGGCCACCTGATGCACCACGTGCTCGGCGGCAACCAGAAGTGGATGCGCTTCTCCGGCGTCGCGACGGAATGGGATTTCGTCGAGGCGCCTTCGCAGATCTTCGAGGAGTGGGCGACCGACTACGCGACGCTCGCCCGCTTCGCGACCAACGACAAGGGCGAGACGATCCCACAAGCCCTGGTCGAGAAGATGCGCCGCGCCGAAGAGTTCGGCAAAGCGCTGTGGGTGCGGCATCAGATGTTCTATGCCGCGGTGAGTCTGAACTTCCACAACCGGGATCCGAAGGGTCTGGACCACGACAAGCTCGTGGCCGAGATGATGGGGCGCTACTCGCCCTACCCCTTCGTGCCCGAGACCCACATGCAGAACAGCTTCGGTCACCTCAACGGCTACTCGGCGATCTACTACACGTACATGTGGTCGCTGGTGATCGCGAAGGACATGTTCTCGCGCTTCGAGAAGGCCGGCATCCTCGACGTGAAGACGGCGATGGACTACCGGCGATCGATCCTGGAGCCCGGCGGCAGCAAGGACGCCGCCGAGCTGGTCCGCGACTTCCTGGGTCGCGCCTATGATTTCAAGTCGTTCCAGGCGTGGCTCGAGCGCGATTGACGCCGACCCTCCGGAACCATCCACGCACAGCAAGGAGCCCGATGATGAGCCGTACCTCCCGTGGAGGCAGCAACTCCGCGAAGTCCAAGGCCCTGCTCCCCGAAAACGAGCAGCGCTTCTTCGAAGACGCCCTGGCAGCCCTGCCGACCACCCCCACCCCGGGCGCCTCGGCCATGGCCGAGGACCTGGGTCGCTACAACCACCACCAGAACCCCTACCTGCGTGCGTTCGCGCGCGTGCTCGCGGCCGGATACTCGCTCGCACGGCGCGACGTCGTCGACTGCTACCAGCGCTTCAAGACCGCGCACCGCGACGCCGAGCTCGCTGGCGTCGACCGCGTGACCATCGAGGCGCTCGCCGAGGCGGCCGCCGCGCTCGAGCAGGCGATGGCGCCGGACGGCTCGATCGGCGACGCCCTGCAGGAGCTGCGCAGCCGGACGCTGCAGCGCCTGTGGTCGCGCGTCTGCGAGACCTGCCAGCTGCCGCCGCCGTCGTTCACGCGCATCTTCGCGCGCCGCAAGGAGCAGCCCTCGATCGAGGAGATCGAGGCGGCCGAGAACGCTGCCATCGCCGCGTTGATGATCGCGCCGGTCGCCACGTCGGGCGCCACCGACGACGACGCGGACGCGCTCGAAGCCGCCGACGACGACGAGGAGGGCGACGACGACGACGCGTCGGATGACGACGACAGCGACGACGACGACGGCGACGGCGATGGCGATGAGGACGGCGACGACGGCGACGACGGCGACGGCGACGACGGCAACGGCGGCGGCTTCTCGGCTCGCGTCGAGCGCTCCGGCAACGCCGAGCAGCTCGCCGAGCTGCTGCTCGCGGCCGGCTCGGATCTGCTCGCGCGCGCCCGCAGCGGCCTCGCCAAGGACGCCAGCTTCAAGCTGACCCTGAGCCTGGACGCGGGCGGTCGCGGCGGCAACAAGGGTGGCGGCCGCAAGCGCCGGCGGCGCCGCCGGCGCCGCAGTTGACGGCCGCGGCTGCGGCCTCGAGCCCTTGAGTCTCCGTCCGGACCCGGGGCGCTTGATCGCAAGCGCCCCGGGTCCGCCGCAAATCTGGCACCGCACGCTGGGGATGGTAGCCTCTCCCCATGCAAGGAGGCGCCGTGAAATCCACCACCCTGCCGATGAACTTCGCGTCCCTGACCGCGCTGGCGGTCTTCGCTCTGGCGGGCTGCAGCCAGCCGGCGGAGCCGACGCTGGCCTGTCAATCGGATTCGGACTGCAACAACGGTCAGGTCTGCAAGGTCGGTCGCTGCTTGGCGCCCGATGCCTTCATCTGCACCGCGACCACCGAGTGCGACGCAGCGCTGGCCAACGGCAGCTGGAAGCCGACCGAGACCGGCGTCTGCCTGCAGACGGCCTGCAACGACAGCGTCTGCGAGATGGTCGCGCGGGCTGTCGGCACTGCCTGCGACGACGACGACGGCCTCGCCTGCACCCAGGGCGCGTGCGACGACGCCGGCGCCTGCCAGGCCGGCGCTTCGATCGCCGCGAACACCTGCGTCATCGACGACAACGGCACCAAGAGCTGCGTCGACGCCGACGCCAACAACCCCGCCAACGGTTGCCAGGCCTGCATCCCCGACATCGACGCCAAGGGCTGGACCGACAAGCCGATGGGCGCCGGCTGCGACGACGCGGATGGCCTCTCGTGCACGCACGGCACCTGCAACGGCGGCGGCGAGTGCCAAGCCGCGGGAATCGACAGCGGCGCCTGCGTCATCGACCAAAAGTGCGTCAAGCAAGGCGATGCGCGCGAGGGCACGGCCGGTTGCCAGGTCTGTGATCCGGGGGCCAGCCAGAGCCAGTGGACCTCGTTGCCCGAGGCGGCCACGTGCAGCGAGGACGGCGCCGAGTGCCGGCCCGGCAAGTGCGCGTCCGGCAGTTGCGTCATCGAGGGCGTCAGCGCCGGCTTCTGCTTCATCGCGGCCGACGGCGGCAAGGGCGCCTGCATCGCCGACGGCACCACCAACCCGGACGCGCCGTGCGAGCGCTGTGTCGCCGCCGTCGTGCAGGACAAGTGGTCGCCGATCGCCGCGGGCACCGCCTGCAAGGCCGACGATATCGCCTGCACGCAGGACGCCTGCGACGGCAAGGGCGATTGCGTGGCGACCCCGGACGACGGCGCCTGCAAGGACAAGGACGGCCCTTGTGTGCGCGGCGCCTGCGACGCCGCCGAGGTCAAGGGCTGCAAGACCGTACCGCTGCCGACCACGGCCACCTGCACCGGCGACGCCTTCGATTGCACCGTCGAGTACTGCGACGGCCAAGGCGCCTGCGCCCCGAAGCAGAACCCCGACGACACCGCCTGCAACGACGGCCTGACGTGCACCGTCGACAGCTGCGACCCGAACAGCGGCGCGGTCGACACTGGCTGCGTCCACAAGCAGGTCGACACCGCGTGTGACGACGGCAACCTGTGCACCGCCGACACCTGCGCCGGCGCGACCGGTGAGGCCGGCAGCGGCTGCAGCTACATCCCCAACGCCGCCGA
>JBEARB010000212.1:0-11242 GCA_041163625.1 Pseudomonadota bacterium
GCACCGGGCGGGATCGCCGCGAGGAGGGCCGCGTTCTCGTCACCCTTCGCTCGTGGATCGCGCCCCCGCCCACGCTTGCCTTCCCGCGCGACAGTGCGTTCGTAGCCGACCAGACGGTCGATGCGGGCGCCGTAGTCGTCCGCGTAGGCCACGGCGCCCGGATGGGTCGGCCGCCCCGGCGCGATCAGGCGGATCTTCACGACGCCGAGGGCTCCTCGTCGGCCGCGAAATCGTCGGCCGAGGCCCATGCGTCATCGCCATCGTCGGTGTCGTCGTCGCCGTCGTCGTCGTCCCAATTGTCGTCGTCGTCCTCGTTCCACGAGGCGTCGTCGAACTCGTAATCGTCGGCGCTAGCGTAGTCACTGGGCTCGAAATCATGAACCCATTCAGGCTCTTCGAGATCGACCCGGGGGCAATCGGCGTAGAGGCGATCGAGCTCGTAGTAGTCTCGCACCGGACGGTGGAAGACGTGGACCACGACGTCGGTGAAGTCGAGCAGCGCCCAGCGTCCGCTGCGCACGCCCTCTTCGCCGGTCGGCTTGTGGCCGTGCTTGACGCGGAGTTCGTCGAGAACGTTTTCGGCAACGGCCGCGGCGTGCCTATCGGAGCCGGCCGAGCAGATGACCATGGCGTCGGTGTAGTCGAGCACGCCGCTGACGTCGTACGCCACCACTTCGAAGCCCTTCTTGTCCCAGATCGCATCTGCGACCGCCTGGACCAGGGCGCGATCAGGCTTGGGCATCGGGGGCTCCACGAGACTCAGGAACGAACATGGCCTTCTCCGTGCACGACGAAGCGTGCTGTCGTCAGGGATTCCAGGCCCATCGGGCCGTAGGCGTGCAGCTTGGTCGTCGAAATGCCGATCTCGGCTCCGAGACCCAGCTCACCGCCGTCGTTGAAGCGGGTGCTGGCGTTGACCATCACACAGCTCGCGTCCACGCCGCGCTCGAACGCGCGCGCAACGCGCAGATCGCGGCAGAGCACGGCTTCGGTGTGGCCCGATCCGTAGCGAGCGATGTGCGCCAACGCTCCGTCCAAGCCGTCGACGAGCTGCACCAGGCACTTGAGATCGAGGAACTCGCGCCCCCGGTCGTCGTCTTGCGCGTCGACGACACCAGCGCCCTGCCCCGTCGCGGTCAGCGCGGCGCGGGTCCGGCTGCACGCGCGAACTTCGACGCCCGCAGCGAGCAGAGCCTCGACCAACGTCGACACGGTCGTGACGGGCGACGCCGCGTCGATCAGCAGCGCCTCCATCGCGTTGCAGACGCCGGGACGCTGCGCCTTCGCGTTGACCACGATCTCGGCAGCCTGCGCCACATCCGCGTCCTGGTGCACGTAGACGTGGCAAACGCCTTGGTAGTGTTGCACCACCGGCACGCGGGCCCAGCGATTGACGGCGTCGATCAGGGCCGTGCCGCCGCGCGGGATCACCAGATCGAGGCCACCGACCTGCGAGACCAACGCCTCGATACCGTCATGGCCGCTTCCCGGTGGGGCTTGCGCCGCATCAGCCGGCAGCCCAGCCGCCTGCAACGCGTCCCGCAACACGTCGAGGAAGGCAGCGTTGCTCTCGGCCGCGTCCGAGCCGCCGCGCAGAACGACCGCATTGCCGGCCTTGATGGCGAGCACACCGGCGTCGATGGTCACATTCGGCCGGGATTCGTAGACGATGCCGATCACACCGAGCGGAATGCGAACCCGCCGCACCTCGATGCCGCTCGGGCGCACAGCTCCTCCGATGGTGGCGCCGACCGGGTCCGGCAGCGCCCGAATCTCCTGGACGGACGCAGAGATCGACGCGACGCGGCGCGGATCGAGTGCGAGGCGATCGAGGAATGCGGCGTTGCGGCCGGCGGCGCGCGCACGCTCCAGATCGAGCCCGTTCGCCGCGCAGATCGCGTCGGTTCGGTCGAGCAGCAACTGCGCGACGCTGGAGAGGAAGCGATCCTTCTGGCCGGAATCTGCGGAGGCGAGGGTTCGGGCGGCGCGACGGGCACGGCCGAGGGCATCGCGCGTCGCTTCGACGAGACGGGGGTCGAGACTCAAGGACGAAAACCTCCGGGCGGCAAGCTTGCCGGCCAGGATCGTAGGCTTTCGTGCAGGCAACGGTCAACGGCCCGCGGCAACGCCGTTGCGAGCCGATCGCGGTGGGGGCACCCTGCCCTGCTGGAGGCGTCGATGATCACGAGTAAGAACGAGGCCGAGATCGCCGGGATGCGAGCCGCCGGGGCCGTCGTCGGAGATACGCTGCGAATGCTGCGCGAGCTCGCGAAGCCCGGCGTGCGCACGCGTACGCTGGCCAAGGAGGCGGACCGCCTGATTCGTTCACGCGGCGCTACACCGACATTTCGGGGCTATCAGGGCTTTCCGGCTCCGATTTGCCTGTCCCTCAACGACCAAGCCGTGCACGGGCTGCCGTCGTGGCGAAAGCTGGCGGACGGCGACATCCTGTCGATCGACGTCGGGGCGACCTTGAACGGGTTCGTCGGAGATTCGGCGATCACGGTGCCGATCGGTCGCGTCGAGCCACGCGCGATGGCGCTGATCGACGCAGCGCGGGACGGCCTGCACGCCGCGATCGCGGCGGCGCGCCCCGGTGCGCATCTCGGCGATCTCGGAGCGGCAGTCGAGCGCCTGGTCCGGGCGCGCGGCTTCGACATCGTCGAATCGTATTGTGGCCACGGCATCGGCCATGCACTGCACGAGGACCCGCAAGTGCCCAACGTCGGTACGCCCGGCACGGGACCGGTCCTCGAAGCGGGATGGTGCCTCGCCATCGAACCCGTGATCACGATGGGCACCGCCGCCGTGGTGGTCGACTCGGATGGCTGGACCGTGCGTACGCGAGATCGAAGCCTCGCCGCGCACTACGAACTCGCGATCGCGGTGACCGACGACGCGCCGATGATCCTGTCACTCACCTCGTCGGGCGAGCTGCCGTAGGCGAAGCGAATCTCGCGAACGCCCGATAACCCTCTCTGGGGCACTCATACGCCTCGGGGAGGTGGGCATGGACTGGTTGCGCTGGTCGGCGAGCACATGGTGGTGGGCGCCGGCGTGCTGCGCACTGTGCGGACAGGGGTGCAGCCGCGCCCGGATTCGGCTCTGTGAGGCCTGCGGCGAGACGCTGGATCCGCTGCACGAGGCCGCGGATCGGCTGGACGACGCGACGCTGATGGCCGCCTTCCGCTACGGCGGTCCACTCGCGTCGGCGCTGGTCGACGCGAAGTTCCGTCGCGGCGCGCTCGACCTCGGCGGCTTGCTCGAACCCTGGGCCCACGCCGTCGCAGTTCGCGCGCACGCCTCGGGTGTGCAGCGCTTCGTGGCGGTGCCTCCGCAGGTCGACCGCCTGCGCGACCGGGGTTGGCACCTGCCTGACCTGCTGGCCTCGCGATTGGCCGTCGCCGCGAACCTCCGCACCTCGATGGCCCTGCAGCGCCGGGATCGAGGCGCGCCGCGCAGCCGCGGAGCCGACGTGCGGCCCTGCTTCGCGCTGCGCTCGGGGCTCGCTCGAACGCACGTCGCGCTGGTCGACGACGTACGGACCAGCGGCGAGACGCTCCGCGCGGCGCGCGACGTGCTGCTGGCAGCGGGAGCCGAAGTCCCTCTGTGCGTGGTGCTCGCCGACGCCGGACGGGGCAGCGGGCCGGCCAGATGAACCAGGCGACTCAGGGTACGAGTGAGGAGGCGACCCGCCAGGCCGCGCCGCCACCGACCAGCAGGATGGCTCCGAGCAACTGCACCGCGAGCGAGAAGCGATCGTCGCGTTCGGTGCTGGCTCGGGCGGCGACGCCACCGACGGCGACGACGCCGATCGCGCCGACCAGCGGATCGGCGAGGATCGCGGCGGCATTCGGTGCCGACGCGGTGAACCACGACACCGCTGCCAGGGCGGCGAGGGAGAAGGCGACCGCGCGGGGCCATAGCTCGTCGATGTGCCGTGACTCACCGACGGAAGCGCGTTCGCAGCCCGCCAGGAACACGAGCGCCGCAGCCGCGCGGAACGCTGCGGGAGCGAAGCTCAGCGGAGCGACCTCCAAGAGGCGCACGCCGACGCCGGTGCCGGGAAGACGCGCAGCGAGCGCTCCGGCCGATCCCGCTGTCGCTGCAGCGAGGCCCGTCAGCGCAGCCGCGACCGCGGAGGTGACCACGACCGCCGCAAGAAGCGAGCGGGTCCAGAGGCTGCGGCGCGCGAGGTGGGTCCCGACCGCCAAGGCGCCCAGCGCCCAACTCGCGCGCCAGGTCCACATGGCGATCGCGGGCTCGACCTCCGCAGCGGGTGCGGCGAGTCCGCGGTATGCGACGGCAGCGCCGTCCGGTAGCGGAATCGGCAGTGCTGCGCCGACCCAGCCGACGGCGTGCGCGATCGGCCACGCCATCGGCACCAGCAAGACGGGCCAACGGCGCGCCGCGGGCATGCGGGCCAGACCCGACCAGACGGACGCGCTGACGACGACCAGGGCGGCGACGACCAGGTACGCCGGGGCGTCGGCCGACGACGACGGGCGCAGCAGCGCGGCGGGCTCGGTGATCGGGACCAGCAGCCAAATCGCCGCGATGCGCGCCCCGAAGACGCCGGCTCCACGCAAGACGGCTAGGCTCGCGCCGGCACCGAGGGCAGCGGCCAGCGAGCCCCCGAATCCGGGCTCGAGCGCGCGGGCGAACGCAGCGATGACGGCCAGCACGGCGGCCGCGATTTGCAGTCCTCGATTGGGCTTCAGCGCAGCCGCGATGGCGGTCAGGGCGACACACGCGGCCAACGCCGGACCGGTCCAGGTCTCAAGCATCGGCCGACTCCGTGCCCGGCGCATCCGGAGCGAACGCGAGCGCCAGCAAGCCGAGCATCGACGCGACCAGCGCCGCGAGCGCCCACGGACCCGCCGTGTCGCGCGTCCAGATCACCCGGGCGAGGCCGGCCTCGCGCAGTCGCCCCATCAGCGGCTGATCCGGTGCCACGGGAAGGGCGGACGCGAACGCGATCGTCGTGTCGCCCTCGCGCGCGGAGCTGACGATCGGGCCTGCTCGTACCGTCCCGACCAGAGCCACTCGGCGCTGCAGCGCGGGCACCAGGGTCGCCCGGGTACCATCGACGGCGAAGCCGACCCAGGCGGCCGTGGCGTCGGGGATTTCGAGTCGCCCGGTGGCCGCGTTGGGCAACGTGGCGACACCGAGCCAGAGGAGTTGGCCGTCGGCGACGGCACTGGTCTCGCCCGGGCGCAGCGCCACCGGAGCGCCATCGAACTGGCAGTCCAAGGCCGAGGTCGAACCCGTACAGCGCAACACGGGGGCGTCCGTCCGCTCGAGGCGGCCGTCCTCGACCGAGAGCGCGACGGCTCCGAAGCCCTGCATCGGAACCTCGTAGACGACGGGGGGCGGCGCGAGTGCGGCCACCGACCACGCCGCGCCGGTGGCGATGGCGCCGAGCACGAGCAGCGAAGCAGCGAGCGCGAGGCGACGGTCAAGGCGCGCGACGGTGCGCAGACTCGCGAGCGAGAGGACAACGGTGAGGGTGCAGGCCAGCCAGACCAGAACCGAGGCCCCGAGGTCGTCGAGCGAGAGGGCGGTGAAGAGATCTGCGTCCCCTCGGGTGATGCCGTCGGGTTGCCAGATCGTGGCACGTCGCTGCGGAATCTGCGTGAGGAAGAGGAAGACGGCGCCCCACACCAGCGCCAGCGCTCGCGCGGTGCGCCGGGGCGACAACAGCCAAGCGACCAAGCCGCTCGTCGGCGGTGCCACCGGCTCTTCGTTGAGGGTCGCGGCCGCGGCCGACCGGTCGGACATCAGTCGTCGACGACCTGGACGTGGATGCGTTCGCCGTGCATCGCAGCGGCGGACTGCACGAAGTTGCGTATCGCGCGAGCGGTTCGACCTTGCTTGCCGATCACCTTGCCGACGTCCTCGCGACGCACGGAGAGGCGGAGGCGAACCTCGCCGTCCTCACCGGGCTCGGAGGTCACGACGACCTCGTCCGGCTCGTCGACCAGGATGCTGGCGACATACCGCAGCAGCTCTTCCATGGCGCGGGCTCCGGGCGGTGGGCTCGGGAGGGAGCGTTTACTCGCCGGTGTGGCGACGGATCAGCGCGGCCACGGTATCGGACGGCTGGGCACCGACGCTGATCCAGTGGTCGTAGCGGGTGCGCTCGATCTGCACTGCCGGCGGATTCACGTTCGGGTTGTAGCTTCCGAGCTGCTCGATGAAGCGGCCGTCCCGGCGCGACTGCGAGTCGGCGGCGACGATGCGGTAGTACGGCTTCTTCTTGGCGCCGAAGCGGGCGAGGCGGATACGAACGGCCATCTCTTCTTCTCTCTCACGCCGCTTGTTGCGGCGTATCGCAGGACTCGGACTCTGGCGCGGCGGGTCGCGCCGGCCGGAGCGGTCGGCCTAGCTACGCGAACCCCTCCGAGGTGTCAAGCGTTTCCTGCCGTCGCGTCGGGCAGGGACGGTGCGGTCACAATTGACCGACAGGTCACCGGTTCGGTACTCTTTTGCCTTTGTCCGCGGAGCGCACGTGCGCGCGCGAGCCGCCGGAGGATGCAGATGCCCCGAATCGAGTTCCACGCCCGCCGCTGGGCGCCCCTGCTGGCCGCCGCCCTGCTCGGCGTGGCCGGCTGTAGTCAGGATCCGGACGGAACCGAGAAGGATGCGCTGCAGATCGACCCCGACGCGCTCGCTGGCGGCGACAGCGGCGACGTCGGCGGGTCCGAGGTCGTGGAGGTGCCCGACGGCGCAGTCTGCGCGCCCGGCACCGTCGACGGCTGCGCCACCGACAACGCCCGCAAGGTGTGCGCCGCCGACGGCTCCGGCTGGATCTCCGATCCCTGCTACTCCGATTCCGGCGACCCGACGCAGTGCCGCCTGCCGGGCGTCTGCACGGTCTGCGTGCCGGGTACCAAGCGGTGCCGGCCCGACGACGCGTCGATCGTACAGCTCTGCAACGACCAGGGTGATTGGGCCGACGAGCAGACCTGCGACGGCACCAAGGGCCAGCAGTGCTACAACGGCGTGTGCGGCGAGGCGTGCGAGATCAACGTCAAGGCCAACAGCTACATCGGCTGCAGCTTCTGGGCTGCGGACCTCGACAACGCGTTCGTCTCGGGCGGCGCGCGCGGCTACTACGACGCCGCGGGCGCGCAATACTCGGTGGTGATCTCCAACCCGTCGGACACGCTGGCCGCGAATATCACGATCTCGAACGTGAAAGGCCCGGTGCTCAACGACGCGGAGGCCAACCCGCTCGATCTGAGCCCACTCGCTCCGGGTGAGCTACGCGTGTTCAACCTGCCCGCGCGCAATATCAACGGCACGGTCCAGGACAAGCTCGGCTACCGCGTGACGTCGACGATCCCGATCACCGCCTACCAGTTCAACCCGCTCGAGAACGTCAACGTGTTCTCCAACGACGCCAGCCTGCTGCTGCCGGAGGAGCTGCTCGGCCGCTACTACATGGTGATGTCGCGCGAGCAGTCGTTCGGCGTGTTGCGCGGCTTCGTGACGGTGATGGCGACGCTGGGTGGCCAAACGACGGTGAACATCACGTTCTCGGGCACCGCGGGCAAGACGCTGGCCAGCTCGGACGGCTCGATCAAGGTCTACAACGCCGGCGAGTCCGCCGAGTTCGTGCTCGACCAGTGGGACACGCTCAACATCGAGACCGACCAGGTCGGCTCGGATCTGACCGGCACCGTCGTGGTCGCGAACAAGCGCGTTGCGGTCTTTGCGGGTTCGGAGGCGGCAAACGCTCCGAACACCAACCACTGTCTGATCGACACCTGCACCGAGAAGCAGCTGCAGTCCGGCACCAAATGTGGCGTCTGCGAGTACGACAATACCACGCCGTGCTTCAACAACGAGCACTGCAGCTCGTTCATCACCTGCTGCGCGGACCACCTCGAGCACCAGATGTTCCCGGTCAAGACCTGGGGTTCCCGCTACCTCGCGGTGAAGCTCTACAAGCGCAACCAAGAAGCCGACTACTGGCGCATCTTGGCAGCGGAGGACGGCACGAAGGTCACCACGATCCCGCCGGTCAAGGATCCGAAGGGCAAGAACGTCTACGTGCCGGTGCTGAACAAGGGCGAGTGGTTCGAGATCGAGACCACGCAGAACTTCGAGATCGTGGCCAAGCACGTCGATGGTTCGCCGGCGCCGATCATGGTCGGTCACTTCATGGCGAGTCAGGACGCGCCGGACCCGAACACCGTCGGTCCGCAGCCGGGCGACGCCGGGACCGGCGACCCGGCGATGATGCTGGGCATCCCGGTCGAGCAGTGGCGCAAGGACTTCGTGTTCCTGACGCCGAACAAATACGCCTTCAATTACATCTCGAGCGGCGCGCCGATCGACGCCAATGTGAGCCTGGACGGGCAGCCGCTGCCGCCCGACTTCTGGGAGAAGGTGTCCAATACCTACAAGGCGACGAAGGTCTTCGTCGGCGAAGGCACCCACCGGGTGCTGGCCGACCAAGCCTGCGCCGTCGAGGTCTACGGCTTCGACCAATACGTGAGCTACGGCTACGCGGCGGGTCTGGACCTCAAGGATCTGAAGCTGGTGAAGGAGCCGGGCGAGTAGCCCGAGGAGGCCCGCATGCGCGCGCGACTCGAATTCGGAAACGTCCGCCTCCGCTGGTGGCTGGTCACGCTGACGGCGTTGCTGGCGGCAGCCTGTTCCGACGGTTCCAGTGGCGAAGGCACCAAGGCCGACGTCTCCGGCACGGCCGACGCGTCGGCCGGCCAAGACAGCGCCATCGCGGATGCCGCGGCCGACGCCGACGAGGCCGACGCGGCCGCCGACGGCGAGGAAGTCGACGCTGCGCCGCAACCACTCGCCCTCCTCGAGGTCGATCCCTCGTCGGGCAAAGCTGCCGGCAACCAGCCGGCCGTGCTGTACGGCACGGGCTTCGAACCGGGTTGCGAGGTCCTGTTCGACGGCACGCCGCTCGACCCCGAGGCCGTCTTCTTCGTCGATTCGACGGAGCTGCAGGTGCAGACGCCGCCGCACGCGCCGGGCCTCGCCAGCATCACCGTCATCAACCCGCCGCCGGCGCCGGGTCAGCCGTCGCCGAGCGTGACGCTCGCGGACGCCTACCTCTTCTTCAACGACGTCGTGATCACGACGATCGATCCCGCGACCGGCCCGATCTATGGCGGGACGCCGATCACGATCTCGGGTACCGGCTTCGAGCCCGGCACCAAAGTGCTCGTGGGCGGCAAGCCGGCGCTCGGTGTGACCATCGTGGCCGACGACGAGGTCCTGGCGGTGACGCCGCCGGGCGTGTTCGGCAGCGCGCCGGTGCACGTGGTCAACAGCCGCGGCGTGGCCCTGCGCAAGGACGGCTTCTTCTACACGGCTGCTCCGACGGTGCTGCGGGTGCAGCCAGCCGCCGGGCCGACGCTCGGTGGCAACGAGGTCTGGGTCGAAGGCACGGGCTTCGTCGACGGCATGGAGGTGCGGTTCGGCAACGCGATCGCCGCGGTACTCGAGATCGAGAAGGGCATGCGGGCGCGGGTGCTCGTGCCCTCGGGCACCGTCGGCGCGGTGGACGTGCGCGTGACCACGCAGTTCGGCACGTTCACGCTGGCGAAGGGCTATGCCTACACCGACGACCAGGGCGAGGGTGCGACGGCGATCCTGACGATCGCACCGGCCGCGGGACCGCTCGGCGGCGGGCAGCTCGTGACGCTCGCGGCGACCGGCCTGATCGGCAAGAACGACACGACCGTCCTGTTCGGTGGTCAGATCGCCAAGATCCAGGGCATCGATCCGGTCACGCACACCCTCACGGTGAAGACGCCGAAGGCCACCGCCGCCGGCAAGGTCGACGTGACGTTGCTGACGTCCAAGGGCTCGGCGACCGCCAAGGAAGGCTACGCATACCTCGACCAGCTGACGGTGGACTCGGTGTCCCCGGCGTTCGGCCCGCCGGCCGGAAACACGAAGATCGTCCTGAAGGGAAGCGGCTTCGACACCGAGCCCAAGCCCGTGGTCCGCGTCGGCGCGCTGCCGGCGGCGACCGTGGTGGTGGTCTCGGACGCGGAGCTGCAGGCGGTGACGCCACCCGGTGCGCCGGGCTACGTCGACGTCACGGTCGAGGCCGGCGGCCAAGTCGCGACCGCGATCACGGCCTTCGCCTACACGGGCGAGGGGATGGCGCTGCACGTCGTCTACCCCGACAACGGTGCCCAGGCGGGCGGCACGCAGGTGCACGTCTACGGCAACGGTTTCGGTCCTCAGAGCGCGGTGTTCTTCGACGACAAGCCAGCGACCCACGTCGTCTTCGTCGATCCGACCCACTTGGTCTGCAAGACGCCGCCTGGCAAGACCGGCACCGTGACGGTGAAGGTGGCTTCGGGCAGCGACGCCGCGCAGCTCAAGAACGGCTTCACCTACTTCAACCCGATGAGCAAGTACGGCGGCACGTGGGGCGCCGAGGTCGACGGAGCCGTCAACATCACTGTCCTCGACGGCGGCAACGGCTCGCCCATCCCCGACGCGTTCACGATGCTGTGGACAGACCCGACCACTCCGCACCAGGGCTTCACCGACGGCAACGGTCAGATCACCTTCAGCGGTGACGACGTCTTCGGCGTGCAGATGATCTCGGCCAGCAAGTCCGGCTACGAGTCGGCGTCGGTGATCAAATTCGACGCGACCAACGTGACGATCTTCCTGCAGCCGATCCCGCCGCCCTCGCCCGGTTCGCCGCCCAGCGGTCCGCCGCCGCCGATCGTCAGCGGCAAGGTCATCGGTCTGGACAAGTACGTCATCATCCCGACCGGCAACTGCAACGAGTACCTCAACAAGGCGAACCTGCCCAAGGGCACGTGCAGCTTCTGCTCTTCGAACGCCACGTGCACCGCGATCGGCGCGACCAGCGACTTTGGCTGCGTCGACATCGGCGAGGGCAACGGCAAGCGCTGCGTGCAGGATTGCAGCCTCGGCCAAGCCTGCGGGCAAGGCTTCTACTGCCAGCCGCAGACCGAGGGTCCGGCGCGCTGCGTGCCCAAGGCCGGTGAGCCGGTCGCGGTCTGCTACCACAGCAAGCCGACCTTCCTCTCGCGCGAGAACTACCCGCCCGTCGGACAGGGCTTCGAGGCGACGCCGCAGAACAACTTCAGCTACAGCATCAACACCGCCTTCGGCGAAATGGCGATCGTGTGCTTCGGCGGCTACAAGAAGCAGGGCTCGGTCCTCGACGCCGACAACCCCACCTCGATGGCCGCCTTCACGCCGACCGTGATGG
>JBEARB010000213.1:0-3186 GCA_041163625.1 Pseudomonadota bacterium
GACCCGCGCAACGACAAGCGCCTGCCGGTCTGGGAGGCGCTGCACCAGCTGATCCGCGCCTTCCGCGCCCAGGGCGAGGGTGGCGCGGGGGAGATCCTCGGGGCCATCAAGAGCAAGACCGAGGCCATCCGCCAGCTCGCCTATCGGCTCTACACGCTCTGCGAGCGCCGGGGTTGGGCGGAGGACGCGCGGGCGTACAATGAGCTGGTGACGTCGTGGACGGCGATCGAGTCGGTCGCCAACGCGGTGCCGGAGCGGCCACGGCAGGGCGACCTCTTCTGAGGTGGGAGACGTGATGCCGACAGATCGCTCCGAACTGCTGCGCAAGATCCGCTTCGACGAGACGCCCATCGTCGTTGCAAACCTCGACGACTTGAACGAGCGGCTCTGGCGTCGCTTCGCACCGTCGGCAGCGCAAGAGAGCGCCCCCGTCCTGCTCAGCAAGCTCGGGATGGCGTCACGCACCGACAACGGTTGGCACCCCACGGTCGCCGGATTGCTCCTCGGGAGTGAGTCGCCGCACGACCATCTACCGGGCGCCTTCGTACAGGCCGTCGCCTACCGCGGCACCACGGTCGTACCGGAAGGCGAGACCGCCTACCAACTCGACGCCCGCGACATCACTGGCCCG
Source organism: Pseudomonadota bacterium (assembly GCA_041163625.1). Classification (GTDB taxonomy): domain Bacteria; phylum Myxococcota_A; class UBA9042; order UBA9042; family UBA9042; genus JACKFC01. The sequence continues at coordinate 632 of JBEARB010000213.1, forward strand.
CTGGACCGCCAAATCCTCGAAGCCTGCGCCTTCGTCCGCAAGAATATGCGCGTCGCCGCCTTCAAGCACGCCGACGGCGGACGCCAAGACCTCCCGCAATTCTCGATGCGCGCGGTCTTCGAGGCCGTCACCAACGCCGTCGCCCACCGCGACTACTCGATGCCCGGCAGCAAGGTGCGCTTGCGCCTGTTCAGCGACCGGCTCGAGCTCTACTCACCCGGCATGCTGCCCAACACCATGACCACCGAGAGCATCGCTCTGCGCCAGGCCGCTCGAAACGAGGCCATCACAAGCCTGCTGGCCCGCTGCCCCGTAGACGACGCCTCGCTCGACGCTCGCCGACAGCACATGATGGACAAGCGCGGCGAGGGCGTCCCGGTGATTCTGACCGAAAGCGAGCGCCTCTCGGGCCGTCGCCCCGAATACCGCCTGATCGACGAGAGCGAGCTGCTCCTGACCATCTACGCCGCCAACCCGGAGACTCCCCGATGAACCTCAAGCCGTGGCGAGAGATCGCCGTCCCCCACCCCGACGTGCTGGCGGGCTCGTTCCAGCAGTCCGAATTCGCCGCCGATATCAGCGCCGTGCGCCGAGGCGAAGCGTCGCCCGAATACCAAGACGCCACCGCCTTCTTCGAGCGCACCTACATCACCGAGGGCATGCGCCTGCTGCTGACCCAGGTCGCCCAGCGCCTCAATGGCAAGGGCGGCGAGCCCGTCGTTCAGCTGCAGACCGCGTTCGGCGGCGGCAAGACCCACACCATGCTCGCGGTCTACCACCTCGCCACGCGCAAGGGCTCGCTCAACGACCTTTCCGGCATCCCCGCGCTGCTCGACCACGCCGGTTTCATCGACGTGCCGCGGGCCAAGGTCGCCATCCTCGATGGCACCGAGCACGGACCGTCCCAGCCATGGAAGCACGACACGTTGCACGTCCGCACGCTCTGGGGCGAGTTGGCGTGGCAGCTCGGCGGCGCCGAGGGCTACGCGCTGGTGCGCAGCGCCGACGAAACCGGCACCTCCCCCGGCAAGGACGTGCTGCGCGACCTGATCACGCGCTACGCGCCGTGCGTCATCCTGGTCGACGAGCTGGTGGCCTACGTCCGCCAGTTCACCGACGCCCGCGAGCTACCGGGCGGCACCTACGACAGCAACCTCTCCTTCGTGCAGGCGCTGACCGAGGCGATCAAGGGCGTGCCGAACGCCATGCTGCTCGCATCGCTGCCGGAGTCCGAGGTCGAAGCCGGCAGCTCACGCGGCGTGCTCGCGCTGCGAGCCTTGGAGAAGACCTTCGGCCGCGTGCAGGCGCTGTGGAAGCCGGTGGCGACCGAGGAGTCGTTCGAGATCGTGCGCCGACGGTTGTTTCAGCCGATTCGCGACGAGGTGGGTCGCGACGAGGTCTGCCGCGCCTTCGCCGGCCTCTACCAGGGCGAGGGTGCGAAGGTGCCGTCCGAAACGCACGAGGTGCGCTACTACGACCGCCTCGCGCGGGCCTATCCGATCCACCCGGAGGTCTTCGATCGGCTCTACGAAGATTGGTCGAGCCTGGACAGCTTCCAGCGCACCCGCGGCGTGCTGAAGTTGATGGCGCACGTGATCCATGAGCTCTGGGCCAAGGGCAACAAAGACCTGATGATCATGCCCGGCAGCCTGCCGCTCTACCGCGGCAAATCGCGCGACGAGCTGCTCTCGCACCTCCCGCCGGGCTGGGACCCGGTGCTCGATCGCGACATCGACGACGACCGCGCCGAGTCGGCCGACCTCGACAACCGCGAGCCTCGCTTCGGCGCCGCGCAGGCGGGCCGTCGCGTCGCCCGGACCGCCTTCTTCGGCAGCGCACCGTCTGCCGCCGGGACCAAGAACGTCGCGCGCGGCGTCGATCGGGCCAGGATCTTGCTGGGCTGCCTACAGCCCGAGCAGTCGTCGTCACTCTACTCCGACGCGCTGAACCGCCTCGCCGACCGGCTGCACTACCTCAACGCCTCGGGCGAGAAGACGGCCGATTCGACGCGCTTCTGGTTCGACACCCGCGCCAACCTCCGCCGCGAGATGGAGGACCGCAAGGGGCGCTTCGACGAGCGCAACGAGGTCCGCGGCAAGATCGCTTCGATCCTGCAACGTCTCACGTCACAGCGCGGCCTCTTCGATGCGGTGCACATCTTCACGCCACAGAGCGACGTGCCCGACGATGGGCAGCTCCGCCTCGTGGTGCTCCACCTCGAGCACCCCTTCACCAAGCAGGCGACGCAGCCGACGCGCGATGCCGTCAAGGCGTACCTCGGCCAGAACGAGGGCAACAAGGCGCGCTACAAGGCGAATCGCCTCGTCTTCCTCGCGCCCGATGGTGGCGCGGCCGGACGGTTGCGCGACGCTGTGAAGACGGCGCTCGCCTGGGCTTCGATCGTCGACGATATCGCCACCGGCAGGCTGAACATCGACAAGCTGCAGGAGAAGCAAGCGAAGAAGGAGCTGGAGACGGCGGAGGCCGTCGCCGTGCGGGCCGTGCACGATTGCTACAAGTGGATCTTGTGTCCGCTGCTGTCCGAGCCGACGGCC
>JBEARB010000214.1:0-21619 GCA_041163625.1 Pseudomonadota bacterium
CCTTGTCCTTCTGCAGCTGCAGCGCGAGGAAAACGTAGCCCTGCTTGGCGTAGCTGTCGACCAGCGGCGTGGTCTCCTGCGGCTGCACGTAGCCGTTGTCGTTGAGCCACTTGACCAGGTCGGCGCCGTTCTGGCCCTGGATCACGACGCTCTTGTAAGGACCGACGTTCTCTTCCTTGAGGACCTGCACGCCGCCGTCGTTGGTCGGCCCGCCGCCGCCGGCGCCGCCGCCAGCCGAGGCGTCGGCGAGCTCGCAGGGCGAGTAGCCATAGCAGTCTTGCTTCTGCTGCCATTGCAGCTGGAAGAGCGGCGCGGTCGACTGCTCGAGGATGGTGAAGATCGAGTCCGAGCCGATGCCCAGCTCCGGCACCTTCTGCAGCGGCAACACCCACGAGAAGTTCTTGTCGTCGCCGGTGTAGCTGATCTGGATGTGGACGGTGATCGTGTTGTCGCCCTGCACGTAGAGCACGCGCTCGGCGGATTGATCGACCGGCTGGGTGAAGCAGAAGAAGCCGCCACAGGCCCAGGCCGAAGCCGGGAGGAGCGTCACCAGCGCGGCGACCGCGAGGCTGCGAACGGAGCGGAACATCAGGCACCTCCTTGGCATCGAGCCAGCAAGAAGGTAGGGACGCAGCGGCGGATCTTCAAGGACGACGCGAGCCATCGAGCGACGCGGAGGCAGCGTGGGCGAGTCGGACGAGCGAGACCGGGAACAGCAGGAGCGAGAGCCCGTCTTCCCGCGGGTGCCGGCGCTCGTCCGATTGCGACACCGCGCCGAGGTCCGCCTGCGCGGCCGCGCCGTGCCCGTCACCTTCGCCGCCGCCTACCGACCACCGCTGGCCGGCGAGGAAGCGCAGGTCGGCTTCGATCCGCGCCGCGCCGAGATGGTGCAGCGCGACCTTCGGGTGGCGCGATGGCTGGATGACCGGCCCTCCGTTTGACTACCGGCGGGCGGCTACAACCCCGACGCGTGGCGCGTGCTCGCGACGACGGCCTCGATCCTGGCGCTGGGGCGGCCCGAGCCGCCGCGGCCACGGTACGATCCCGTACGCGCCCGCATCGACGCCATCGCGCGGCGGATCGATCTGCGCCCGGACGGCGACGAGGACGAGTAGTTCACCGCCGAGGACATGAACGCGCTCTTCGGGGTCGGGGCAGCCAACGCCAAGCCGCGTCTGTTGGACTTCTACAGCGCGGAGATGCTCGAGCTCGCGCTGTACCGTTACGGTCTGCTGCAGTGGGTGCGGCGGCTGGGGTACGTCCAGCCGCGCGTGCACATCGACATCCTGCCGACCGGCCACCGCTTCCGGCTGCTCTCGGGCCCGGTGGGCACGGAAGATCTGCTGGTCGAAGCGATCCTCGACCGGATCCGCCCTCCGTAACGAACAACTGTGCGAATGGAACGCGGACCTCATGATTTGTTGGCTGGATCGCGACAGGCGCCCTGCCCGCCCCGAGGTCGAGGCGCACGCTGCTTCGACGCGCTTCTCGCTCAGACCAGCAAGTCCAGCCGACCGCGCAGAAAATCCCGCGCCATGACGCCGACGTGGACCTCGTCGGGGCCGTCGGCAATCCGAGCCGCGCGCGCGAAGCGGTACCAACGCGCGAAGGGCGCGTCGTCCGAATAGCCCAAGCCGCCGTGCATCTGGATGGCGTCGTCGAGCACGCGGCACAGCGTCTGCGCGACGTGGTTCTTCGCCATCGAGGAGTAGGCGCGCGAGGCGCCGACGTCTCCGGCTTCGAGGATCGTCGCGCAATGCAGCGTCATCAGGTTGCCGGCGTGGATCGCGGTAGCGCCGTCCGCGAGCATCTTCTGGACCAATTGATGGTCGGCGAGCGGGCGACCGAACGAGACGCGCCGCTCGACGTAATCCCGACACAGCTCGAGCGCGCGCGCCGCGAGCCCGAGCCAGCGCATGCAATGCGTCAGGCGCGCCGGGACCAACCGAAGCTGGGCGAGGGCAAAGCCCGCGCCGACCTCGCCGAGCACGTCGCCGGCCTCGAGCCGCACCCCGTCGAAGCGAATTTCTGCCTCACGATGCGCCAGCAAAGGCTCTGCCATCGTGTCGAAATCACGCACATGGACGACGCCGTCCCGATCGCGAGGCACGAGGAAGATGGTGGCGCCTCTGTGGGGGTCTTCGGAGGTACGCGCCATCACCAAGAGCACGTCGGCCGCGCCGCCACCGGTCGAGTACCATTTGTGCCCGTGCAGGCGATAGCCGTCGCCCTCGGGCGCTGCGCGGCTCCGCAAGTTGCGGGGATCGGCGCCCGCTCCCGGCGCGGGTTCGGTCATGCAGAACGCCGAGCGCAGCTCGCCTCGCGCGAGCGGATCGAGCCAGCGTCGCTGCTGCGCTGGACTGCCCGCGCGCAGGAGCAAGTCCATATTGCCCTGGTCGGGCGCGTCGCAGCCGAAGACCGCGGGGCCGACCGGACTGCGGCCCATCTCGCGGAACAGCACGCACATGCCCATCACGCCGAGGCCCCGGCCACCGAACGCCTCCGGCAGGTGCGGCGTCCACAGGCCTGCGGCGCGCGCTTGTTCGCGCAACGCCTGCAGCGTCGGCGGCGAGGTGCGCCCGTCCCCGCCGGCGTCCTCGGCGACGATGGCAGCTTCGGCTGGCAACACGAGCGTGTCGACAAACGCCCGCACCTCGGCCCGCAGGGCCAGGAGCTCGTCGGAGATGGTGATCATGGCAAGTCCTCGCGCAGGTCGAAGCGCGGATTCGCGACGCGTAGGCGACGCCCGAGCATGGCTTGCAGGGCGTCCGCGCTGGCGGCGGCGTCGTCTTCGTCGGCGTCGATCTGCTCTCCGAGTCGGCGCTCGAGCATCCGAATCGCTTGGCGTCGCGCGACCCGATCCCGGCGCTCGGCCGGCGCGAGGGGGGCCTCGCCGACCAACGCCTCGAGCGCGTCGAGATCGGCGGCGTCGTCCTGCCCCTCGTGATGGACTTCGCGCGCCCCCATCGCGCAGAGATGCGCGGCGATGCGCAAACGGAAGGCCACCGAGGGGTCGGCGGTCGCCGGCACCGCCTCGCGCTCGAGAAACGCGGCCACGGCGAACAACATGCTCTGTAGGTCGGGGCGGTCTTGCATCGCGATCCTCCGGGGGCGCTCATGCCACGGCAGCGGGGCCTCGGCGCGCGAGGCGCAGGGCCTCCCACTCCATCTCGGCGGCACGGCGCCCGATGGCGACGTACTCGAGGTCGGTCTCGTCGCCGCTGAGCACGCGCTCGGCCTGATGGACGGCCCCTGCGGCCCAACGCGCGTTGCCCATGACCTCCCACCAATGCAGGTCGGCCGCGGCGACGCGGCGACCCGCGGCCCGCTCGTAGGCCGCGACCAACGCTTCGCGCGATCCGATGCCGCCGGCCGGCAGGTCCAGGCGGCCGAAGCGCCAATCGCGCACGCAGATCCAGGCGAGGTCCTCCTCGGGCGCGCCCCAATGCGAGAACTCCCAATCGAGTACGGCTTGCAGCCCCGCGGGCGAGACGAGGAAGTTGCCGACGCGGAAATCCCCGTGGACCAGGCAGACCTCGGGCGCGCTCGGCGCGTTGGCCCGCAACCAACGCAGCACCCACCGCAGCGCGGGATGCGGCTCGTGCATGGCCTCGAGCTGTCGCGACAGCGCGTCGAGCGCATCGGCGACGGGGTCCAGCTCGAAGGCGGCGCCGGGCGCGGCGCGCGGGCTGCCGTAGGCCTCGGGCTCGTGCGCGGTGGCGTCGTGGCCGCCGGCGTGCTCGGCTCGCGCGGCCCCCTCGAAGAGATCGGGGGCGTGCTCGGGCCGAATCGAGTGGATCCGGGCCAACTCGCCGCCGAGCTCCGTGAGCAGTCCGACCCGGGCCGACGCGAGCTCGGCCGACGAGACGACCTTGCGGCCGATGGCGACACCGTCCCGCCAATCGAGGAAACACGCGCTCGCCCCCTCACGGACGAGATCTTCGGTCGCGTAGCGGGCTGGCGGTGTGCGCACGCCCGCATCGACGGCCGCGCCGATGACGCGTGCCTCGACGCGCCGCGGGATCGAACCCGGCAGCGACCGCAGCGCGTCGCTCCGGAGCACGAAGCGGCGCGGGCCGGGCGCGCCGGCGTCGGTCGGGCGCTGCAGGGTCACGTCGACGCGAAAATTGTCCTGACACGCGCCGCCCGCCAACGGGCGCAGCGATTGGATCTCGACGGTGCCGCCGGTTTCGGTCTCCAGGTGCGCGCGGACGGCCGCAGCGAGCGCGTCGCTCATGCGGCGCCCCGTGGCAGAGCGACCAGGCGCGTCGCACCCCGCGCGGCCAGCGCCCGCGTGCGGCTGAGATCGACGAGCGCTGGACCGACCACGTCGTCACTCGAGCCGGCCGGGCGGACCGCGCCGGTGACGACGAACGCGAAGGCGGCTTCGGGGTCGAGCTCCTGCACGTCGCCATCGCCCAGGCGCAAGAACTCGCCCTCGTCGAACCAAGCGCAGCGCCGGTCGTGGTCCAGGTGCTGCCAATGCCGATGTCCGCGCAGGTGGTTGTCGAAGCGCCGACGCGCGAAGGCCTGCCAGACCGCCGTGGAGAGGTCGGCCGAGCTCGCCATCAGCTCATCGAACGCGTCGCGGCCGATGCGGATCAGCGTCACGGCGGTCGAGCAAAGCGCCCCCGCCGTGCGCGGCTCGCCGGTGAGCAGCGCCATCTCGCCGATGATGTCGCCGCCGCCGAGGACATCGAGCAGCCGCTCGCCGTCGCCGTCCTTCAACGTGACGTGGACGGCGCCACGGACCACGACGAACATCGAATCGCCGCGGTCGCCCTGCCGGAAGAGCACCTCGCCGGCCGGGACGACCACCAGCCGCGCGACCTCGGCCACGCGGGCGCGTTGGCTGCGGTCGAGCGCCGCGAACAGCGGAATCTCCGCCAACAGCTGCTCGGTGTCGGGCAGCTTCGCGCGGGTGCCCTGGAAGGCGAGGCGCTGCATCCGTGCCTCGACCTCACCGGCGAAACGCATCGCCACGGACTCCTCGATGACGCCCTTGTGACCGACCTTCTCGTACTCCTCGCGCTCGAGGTTGAGCGCGATGCGCTGGGCCAAGCGCGTCTCGATCGCGGCGGTGATCTCGGGCATGCCGACGCGCATCTCCTCGAGGCCCTGCTTGGCCTCGGCGAGGTAGCGCTCGTAGGTCGAGCGGATACGGGCGCCGACTTCCGGGGATTGCTCCTGGATCGGACCGAGCACCGAGAGCACGCGGCTCGCCGCCGACGCGACCGCGCGCTTCTTGTCGTATTGTAGTGCGAGGTTGTCGAACTCCACGCTGGCATACACGCCCGAGAGCGCTTCGGAGTCACGGAGCGCCCGAGAGAACGCCGCGCGTGGCCCGACCGGCGCCGGCGTGCGGGTCGCTGGCGGCTCGAGTTCACCGCGCAGCAGACGGTCGAGGTGGCTGTTGAGCTCGGCGTCGAGCGATTTCACCGCCCGGCTGCCGAGGGTGCCGGTACCGAAGGCGTGCCAATAGGCCTCGCGCTCGATTCCGAGCACCTGACCCCAGACGCCCGCCTCGCGCTCCGATGCGCCGAGGCCGTCGAACTCGCCGCGCAGTTGCCCGAGCTCCTGCGCGAGCACGCCGCGTCGCGTCTCGATATCGCCGACCACGTCGTTCCACGACACCGTGCGCAGCTCGCGGGAGGTGCGCAGCTCCTCGATGCCGGCGCGGACCTTGTCGAGCACGCCGACCTGCGCCGTCGCGGTCGCCATCGCTTCGGAGAGGGGCGGCTTGTTGAAGCCCAATTTGGCGAGCAGGGGGCCCATCGTCATGCCGTTGACGGCGATGGTGAGGAAGACGACGCCCGCGGTCAGCAGCAGCATCTTCTCGGAGACTTCGGCCGGCACCATCGGGTTGGTCGCGACCGCGAGCACCAGGGCCATGGACACCGCGCCGCGCAAGCCGCCCCAGCTCACGACCAGCACGTCGGCCATCGAGATGGGGTCACCGACCTGGTTGGCGAGCGGCCGGAACGCCGCGGTCAGCACCGAGCGGATCGCCATGATGCCGAGGTAGACCGCGACGATGAGCGCGAAGTCCGCCGCCGTGGCGTTGCCCAGGCGGGTGCCGATGATCATGCCGACGAGAAAGAAGATCAGGGTGTTGGCGAGGTACGCCAGGAGCTCCCAGAAGTGGTGCAGGAAGTGGCTGACCTCGGGGCTGACCTTGGTTCGTGCCGGGCCGCCCATCCACAGGCCTGCGGCGACCAGCGCCATCACGCCCGAGACGTGCAACATGCCTTCGGCGATCCACATCGCCATGTAGCCGAGCACGATGGTGGTGGTGATCTCGACCATCGGGTCGTTGAAGGCGCGGCCGAGAATCCAGGACGCGAGCAGCGCCAGCACCCAGCCGACCAGCAGGCCGCCGGCGACGACCACGCCGAAGTGCAGCAACGAGTGGCCGACGCCGTGGAAGTGCTCACCGACGACCAGCTCGAGCAGCACACCCGAGACGACGATGGCGGTGCCGTCGTTGAGCAGCGACTCGCCCTCGATCAGGTGCGACATCTTCTTGCTGACGCCGAGTTCGCGAAGCAACGCGACCACCGCGACCGGATCCGTCGCGCTGATCAGCGCGCCGAAATAGAGCGCCGCGAGCAGCGCGCCGTTCTCGACGATCTCGCCGTGGCTCTGGCCGAAGGCGACGAACGACGCCTCCCAATCCCAGCCGGCGACCGGCAGCAGCAGGAAGAGCATCCCGCCCGAGAGCGCGGTGGCGACGAGCATCGCGGGGCCTGCGAAGACGATGGCCGGACCGACGGTCTTCTTGAAGGTGTGCAGGTCGATCGCGTAGGCGGACTCGAAGACCAGGGCGGGTAGGAAGCAGAACATGATCAGGTCCGGACGGACGTGCATGCCGCTCCCCAGGGCGTAGAGCAGGTAGTCGCGGATCCCGGGATGGAAGTCGTCGCGGGCAAAACCGGCCATCACCTCTTCGAAGCCGACCGCCGGGAGCCCGAGCGCGACGCCTGTGCCCAGGCCGGCGAGCAGCATCGCGATGGTGTACGGGATGCGCAGGATGCCCGCGCCGAGTCGGATGATCGCGCCGAGGCAGAGCACGACGCTGACCAGGATGACGACGCCCAACTCGGTGCCGTGATGCATGATTCCCCTCCGTTGCCGGCGCGAGCATCGCGGACCGAGCGCCCCCGGTCAACGCGCTTGCGTGGCTCCGGCGCACCGGCTAGGTTCCGCCCGCTTTCCCGCCCTCGGAGGTGCCTTGATGTCTCGTCTCATGCCCGGCGATCCGCCGAAGCAGCTGTTCCGTCTATCGATTCGCTGGGCGTTTGCGCTCGGGCTGGTCACCCTCGGGGCGGGCTGCGGCGGTGTGCAATTCGACCGGACGAGCGGCGCCTTCAAGTACCGCGCCCTGCCCGTCGGCACGCCCGTGCAGGTCGTCGAGTCGGCGAGCGCGCTCCCACAGCCGCAGGTCGATGTCGGTGAGCTGCGCTGGAAGCAGGAAGGCTCCGCGCCCGCGCCGGATCGGAAGGGCGCCACCGAGCGTTTCGTGCGCCACGCCGGTCGCTACGGCTGCGACGCCGTGGTCGGCCTGAAGGTCGAGTCCGCGGAGAAGAAGACCGTCAAGAAGACCAAGAAACTCGGGGCGGACGGCAAGCCGGTCTACGAGGAGACCGAGGTCTCGACGTTTTCGCACGCCTTTACCGCGCGCTGCGTGCGGACGGCGGCGGCGCCCGGCGGGCTGCAAGACGGCGGCGACGCGGCGGTGGCCGCCTCCGGACCGGCGCCGAAGCTCTCGGCGGCTGCGATGCCGCCCAAGCCGCCGGTGACCACCGAGCCGACCGAGCCTTCCTCGGGCGCCGGCGAGACCGACGCCGACGTCCTCGAGCTCTGGCGCGCGCTCGGTCGCTACGAGAAGTCGTTCTTGAAAAATTGGGCCGATCGGCTGGTCGGGGCTCCGGGCTCGGCCTCCGAGGCGCTCGAGGCGATGGGCGAGCTGATGACGCAGGTCAGCGGCCCGACCGGACTGTGGCGTCGAACCGTGCCGCAAGAGTGGTTCGGCTGCGTCGACAACCCGGGCAGCCCGCAGTGCACCAAGCTCGCGGCGGCCAACGAGGAGTTCGCGGCGTGGGACCGCTTCGCCGAGCAGATGGCACGGCAGAAGGGCAGCAGCGCGAAGGGCTGGCTCAAGCGCAACAAATCTCGCATGATGGGCTACATGGACCGCTACGTGCCCTCCGTCGCGAGCCTCTCGGGCCTGCAGGGCACGCCGCTCTACGCCGAAAAGGTGCGCTGAGCACCCCGAAAGGAGTCGATGATGGCGCTGCGCCCGAGAGGACGACACCTGCTCCTCGGCGCCGCGCTGCTCACGGCCTTCGCCTGTAGCGACGACGGCGCCGCGACCGACGGCAACCCCGACGTGGCCGCCGCGAGCGACGTCGTGCAGGACGCCGCGCTCGGCGACGCCGCAGGCCTCGATGCGGGCACCCAAGCCGTGGACACCGACGCCGCCGAGGCGCTCGACGCCGCAGCCGACGCCGCGGACGAAGACGTCGAGAGCGGCGACGACGCCCTGCCCGCCGACACGGGCGATGGGGTCGGGCCGAGCGACGTGGACGTCGGCGACGCCACCGACGCGAGCAGCGCCGACGCGGACGATGCCCAAACCGACGCCGAAATCGACGCCGGAATCGACGCCGGCGACGGTGGCGGCGGCGCCCCCGACAACAAGAGCGACGCCGGCGGCACCTGCAGCACCACGACGGCGTTCGACTACGCCTGCGACGCCGCCAAGCCCTCGACCTGCCCCGGCGGCATCTGCGCCTTCAACTTCTGCATCGGGCCCAAGCTCGACGCCGACCGCTGGAAGGATTGCGGCGACGGCGTCTGCGGCCCGTGCGAGACGGCCGCCGGCTGCCCGGCCGACTGCGGCACGGCCCCGACGTTGAGCGGCGCCAAGGTCTACGACGGCGCCAAGACCATCACCGTGTGGGTGCACGGCTTCACGAACAAGAAGCCCGACGAGGTCAAGAAGATGACCTACGGCGCGGTGAAGGGCTGCGGGGACCTGCTGGAGAACCTCGCGCTCTTCGGCGTGAAGCGACCGTGCGGCAGCGGCGCCGACGTCGAGAAGTCGCCGCAGCACATGGTCGCCGTCGAGTACTACGGCGGCGTGGCGCCGGCCTGGATGACGCCGCAGGACATCGCCGACGTCGAGGCCTACCCCTACGACCAAGGCGCCAAGGGGCTCGAGCGCTACGCCCGCATCGTGGCGAAGTTCGCGCGTTGGCGGATGCAGATCTCCGGCGCGACGCACGTGCAGTTCGCTTGCCATTCGATGGGCTGCCTGATCACCCGGCACCTCGTCGAGCGCGACCTCGAGCAGCTCGCGAGCAAGCAGCAGATCGTCCGCTGGGCCAGCAATACCGGCGTCATCGCCGGCGCGCGGTTGGCGCGCCTGTACGACAACCCCGCGATCCAACAGGGTGCGACCGCCATCGGGCTCGAGCTCTCGGATTTCGTTCTGATGAACCCCGACCACGTGATGGACGTGACCGCCGCCTGGGACCACAAGCTCTACGAGGCCAACAATCCGCTGTTCCAGGGCATCTGGATGCACCACAGCGTGGCGACGAACCCGAAGATCCAGCAGGCGCTCGGGATCCAACTGCTCGACCTGAACAACCCGGGCGACGAGCCGAACGACGGCATCATGTACGCGCTCGACCAATACTTCTGGAGTCAGAAGGCGAGCGGCGTCAGCAAGACCAGCAAGGGCGTGGCGCTGCCGAGCACGCGCAGCTACGCGTACTTCGACCACATGGCCAACCCCGAGAGCCTGGCCGCGGCGGTGGTCTCGGCCGCGGCGCTCTTTCACGGCCGGAAAGTGCGGGTGGTGCTCGAGGAGCTCGAGCTCTACGACGATCTCGAGGCCGACGGCCCCTTCGATCTGAAGAACCAGGGCCCGCCGCCGGCCGAGGTCGCGTTCGAGGTCGCGGTGCGCTACGACCCGTGGCTGAAGGCGACCTACGGCAAGGATGTGCTGGTCAGCGAGCAACGGGTCGCGCACCGCAGCGCCGAGGTCCTCGTCGCCGAGCAAGGCAAGGTGCTCAAACCCGAGTGGGTGCTCTACGCCGGTCCGGTCTTCGACGCGCAGCCCTCGATCTCGCTCGATCTGCTGCTGCTCGAGGCGGATTGGTACCCGCGCTTCGGCGTGGCCGAGTGGCCGCTGGACATCCACGAGTTGCTGTTGGCCGTGAAGGAAGTCGTGCCGCTGAAGGACCACACGTTCGAGGCCAAGAATAAGCTGGCGCGTGCGGTGATCCGCGTGGAGATCCACGAGATTCCCTAGCGATCGGAGCCACCGGCGCGCCCTTCGACCGGATGGACCCGGCGGTTGACGCTGGCGAATTCTGCGCCGGCTCTTTAGCCTGCGCAGGCACGTCGACGAGAGGAGTAGCGGATGATGAACCTCGCACGCACCCGGAACACCTGGCTGCTGGGCCTGTCGCTCGTGGCCGCGAGCGGTTGCGGTACGACCGCACCTGCCGGCAGCGGCGTCACCTTCGGTCGCGGCTTGCCCACCGACACCGGCGGCAGCATCGCCGACAGCGGCGGCACCGACAGCGGCGGCGAAGTCGACAGCGGCGGCGGCAGCACCGACGCCGGCCCCGAGGACACCGGCGCCCCGGACGTCGAGACCCCGGACACCGCGGACGTCGGCACCGACGCAGGCCCGGTCGACGCTGGCCCCAAGCCGGCGCAGCCCTGCAGCTTCGACACCAGCACCGGTCGCACCGGCAAGGAATGCCCCGACGACGAGGTCTGCATCCCGAACGTCGGCGCCTGCAACGGCGCGGTCAACGGCACCTGCAAACCGGTCGTGCAGACGTGCCCGACCGTCGTCGCCGAGGTCTGCGGGTGTGACGGCAAGACCTACGGCAACGCCTGCGCGGCCCAGAAGGCGCTCGTCACGGTCGCGGCCGACGGCCCCTGCACCACCGGCCCACAGGCGTGCGGCGGCAACACCGGGCTCGCCTGCCCCGCGGGCGAGATCTGCAACGTCGGCACCTGCGACCTCGGCGGCGCCGGCCTCTGCGCGCCGGATCCGGGCCTGGGCCCCTGCCCCGACGGTGGCCAGGTCGAGTGCGGCTGCGACGACAAGACCTACCCGAACGTGTGCTACCGGCTCAAGGCCGGCGTGGCGAAGAAGCAGGACGGCCCCTGCCCCGAGCCGCCCGATGCGACGCTTTGTAAGATCGGTCCGTCGGGCAAGCCGACGAGCTGCCCGTCCGGTACGTATTGCCGCCTGAACGACGGCAACCCGATCGAGTGCACCGGCGACGGCGTGTGCCTGAACCTGCCGCCGGTCTGCGACAAGTCGTCGCAGCCGGTCTGTGGCTGCAACTTCACCACCTTCGGCAACCCCTGCGAGGCGGCGTTGCAGGGCATCAACGTGAAGTTCGGCGGCTCCTGCGACGGCTCCTGCACCGTCGGCGGCAACGAATGCGGCGCCGGCAAATACTGCGCCGCGCCCGTCGGCCAGTGCACCGGCAAGGGCACCTGCATCACCCAGCCCGCCACCTGCGACGGCAGCATCGACCCGGTCTGCGGGTGCGACGGCAAGACCCATCAGAACCCCGGCTGCGCGGCGGCGGTCGGCGTGGTGCCCAAGCAGAAGGGCGCCTGCCCGAACTGAGATGGAGCAGGCCACCGCCGCGTTCCACCCCGCGACCCGAGCCTGGTGGGAGAGGCGATTCGGGCAGCCCACCGAGGCGCAACGCGGCGCCTGGCCGGCCTGGCAGCAGGGACGCGACGTGCTCGTCTCGGCACCGACCGGCTCGGGCAAGACGCTCGCCGCATTCCTCGCCGCCATCGACGCACTGGTACACGAAGCCGCCGCCGGCACGCTCGTCGATGCGCTGCGCGTGGTCTACGTCTCACCGCTGAAGGCGCTCGGCAACGACGTCGAGCGCAACCTCCGTGGACCTCTGGACGGGATCAGCGCCGCGTTGCGCGCGCAGCAGCCCGGCGCGCCGGCGATCCGCGTCGGCGTAAGGAGCGGCGACACGCCCGCATCCGAGCGCCGCTCGCAGGTCACGCGCCCGCCGCACCTGCTGGTGACCACGCCGGAATCACTCTACCTCCTGCTGACGAGCGCGTCGGGGCGCGCGGCGCTGGCGACGGTGGAGACCGTCATCATCGACGAGATCCACGCGATGGCCGGCGACCGTCGCGGCAGCCACCTCGCGCTCTCCCTCGCGCGCTTGGATGCCCTCTGTCCTCGGCCAGTGCGGCGCGTCGGGCTCTCGGCGACGGCGCGTCCGCTCGAGACGATGGCGAGGCTGCTCGTGGGTGCCGATGCCGATCGCGTGCAGGCGTGCGTCCGGGTGCAGGCGCCCTCACGGCGCGGGCTGGACGCGGCGATCGTCGTGCCGGGCTCACCGCTCGAAGCCGTGCTGGCGGCCGAGGTGCGCAAGGAGATGGTGCGCGCCATCGCGGACTTGGTCCGCACGCACGGACAGACGCTCGTCTTCGTCGGGACGCGGCGCATGGCCGAGCGCTATGCGGCGGAGATCGAGGCTGCGCTGCGCGAAGCCCCGCTGCCCGAGGGCTGGCCGGAGGACGAGAGCGCGCCGCTCGCCCAGCCGCACCACGGCAGCCTGTCGCGCAAGCTGCGTCACCGCACCGAGTCGGCGCTGCGCGACGGCAGCCTGCGCGTCTGCGTCGCCACCGCGAGCCTGGAGCTCGGTATCGATATCGGCGCCGTGGACTTGGTCGTGCAGATCGGCTCTCCGCGCTCGGCGGCGGTCCTGTTGCAGCGCGCCGGGCGCTCGCGCCACCAGGTCGGCGGCACGCCGAAGGTGCGCCTGTTCCCGACCACGGTCGACGAACTCGTCGAGACCGCGGCGCTGCTCGCGGTCATCGAGGGGCGCCTGCAGACGCCGGCCGGTGCCCTCGAAGCGACCTGGCTCGAAGACGCTCCGCTCGACGTCTTGGCCCAGCAGCTCGTCGCCGAGTGCGCGCAGCGACCGTGGCACGAGGACGCGCTGTTCCGGCTGGTCCGCAGCGCCGCGCCCTACGCCGCGCTGCCGCGGGAGCGCTTCGACGCCGTGCTCGACATGCTCGGCGACGGCATCGCCGCCCGTCGCGGCCGACGCGCGGCCTGGCTGCATCGCGACCGCGTGGCAGGCGAGGCACGCGGGAGGCGCGGCGCAGGATTGGTCGCGCTGACCTCGGGCGGCGCCATCCCCGAAGCGGCGAGCTACGACGTCGTGCTGCACGGCAACGAGCAGAAGATCGGAACGTTGCACGAGGATTTCGCCATCGAGAGCACGCCCGGGGACGTCTTCGTCCTCGGCTCGCAGCCGTGGCGCATCGTGCAGGTGCAACCCGGGCGCGTGCGCGTCGAGGCGGCGCCGGGGATGCAGCCCTCGCTACCGTTCTGGTTCGGCGAGGGGCCCGGCCGCACCGACGTCGCCTCTGCCGCCGTGCGCGCGCTGCAGGCCCGGCTGGTCGAGGTCTTCGAGGCCGATGGCGGGACGCGCGCGGCCGTCGGCACGGCGTGGCTGCGCGAGCAGCTCGGCCTGGACGCCGCCGCGGCCGACACCATCGCGACCCACCTGTTCGCCGCCTGGAAGGGCCTCGGCGCCCTGCCCGCCGAAGACACCCTGATCCTCGAGCGCTTCTTCGACCGCTCGGGCGGCATGCAGCTCGTGCTGCACAGCCCGTACGGCAGCCGAATCAACCGCGCGTTCGGCCTCGCGCTGCGCAAGCGCTTCTGTCGACGCTTCAACTTCGAGCTGCAGGCGGCCGCGACCGACGACGCCATCCTGCTCAGCCTCGGCGAGACGCACGCATTCCCGCTCGACGAGGTCTGGGACTACCTGCGCCCCGAGAACGTCCGCGACGTCCTGGTGCAGGCGGTGCTCGCCTCGCCGCTGTTCACGACGCGTTGGCGCTGGTCGGCCGGACGGGCGCTGGCGGTGCCGCGCTTCCGCGGCGGGCGCAAGCTGCCCCCGAACCTGCAGCGGATGGACGCCGAGGACCTGATCGCCGTGGTC
Organism: Pseudomonadota bacterium; assembly: GCA_041163625.1. Classification (GTDB taxonomy): domain Bacteria; phylum Myxococcota_A; class UBA9042; order UBA9042; family UBA9042; genus JACKFC01. Next base: position 14,034 of record JBEARB010000214.1, read on the forward strand.
TTCCCCGACCAGATCGCGTGCGCCGAGAACCTCGCCGGTCCGCGCGAGATCCCGGATCATCCGCTGGTTGACGCGGCGATGGCCGACACCCTGCACGAGGCGATGGACCTCGGCGGACTCGTCGCCCTGCTGCGCCGCCTGCACGCGCCCGAGGGCGCACCGGACCGCCTGCGTCGGGTCTGCGTCGACGCGCGCGAGCCGTCGGCGCTCGCGGTGGGCGTGGTCAACGCCGCGGTCTACGCCTTCTTGGACGACGCGCCGCTCGAGGAGCGACGGGCTGCGGCGGTGGCAGCCCGCAACTGGCGCGCTGCCGGTGACGACATCACCGCGCTCGGCCACCTCGACGCCGCGGCCATCGCGCGCGTCCGCGCCGAGCTGCGCCCCGATCCGCGCGACGCGGCCGAGCTGCACGACGTGCTGGACGTGAGCGGCTGGTTGGAGACCGACGACCTCGCCGACGTCGCGGCCGACGACATCGAGACATTGCTGCGCGCCGGCAAGGCGGCTTGGTTCGACGGTGGAGGGGCGCGGCTGCTGGTCGCTGCGGAGCGGGCCGCCTGGGTGCGTCGGGCTCTGCCTCTGCGGACTGGCGGCGCCTCGCTCGGCGAGCTCCGGAGGCCGGGCGCCGTCCCAGAGGCCCCCGAAGAAGCCCTGCGCGAGCTGTTGCGCGCCCGATTGGGCTGCGAGGGGCCGGTCGCCGCGTCCGCGCTCGCGGGACGCCTGGGCACCGACGTCGACCGGGTCGACGCTGCGCTGCACGCCCTGGAAGGCGAGGGATTCTGCCTGCGTGGGGCCTTCGATCCGGCGATCGAGACGCAGCATTGGTGCGAACGCCGAGTGCTCGGGCGCATCCACCGCGCCACGCTGGACGGGCTGCGTCGCGCCGTGGCAGCCGTCCCGCTCGACGCGTTCGTGCGCTTCCTGCGGCGATGGCAGGGCGTCGGTCTACCGGCTGCCGAGCAGCGCGCCGCGACGCGGGAGTCCGTGGAGCTCGTGCTGCGGCAACTCGCCGGTTGGCAGGCGCCGCTCGCCGCGTGGGAAGACGAGATTTTGCCCGCGCGCTTGGCGGGCTACGATCCGGCCACGCTCGACGCGCTCACGCTCTCGGGTCGCTTCGTCTGGGCGCGCCTGGACGTGCCGCTCGCGCGTGGCGGCTCCGGGCCGGCCCGGACCACGCCCATCGCGTTGGTGCCACGCCCCGACCTGCCCGACACGCTCGTGCTCTCGCGCGCCCACGCGCGTCCGCTCTCGGGCGAAGCTGCACGCGTCCTGGACGCCCTCGACGGCGGGCCTGCCTTCGCCGACGACCTGGCCCGCGCGCTTCGCCTGCCGGAGACGCGCGTCGAGGCCGCGCTCGCGGAGCTTGCCGCCGCGGGGCGTGCGCGTTCGGACGCGATCGGGGGGCTGCGCGCGATGTTGCGCAAGCCGGGCGGGCGTCAGCACCCGCGCCGCGGCCGAGCGGCCTCGCTCGACCTCGTGGGGCGTTGGTCTCGGATCGACCGGCCGTTGCTCGGGGAGGACGCGAGTGACGGAGCGAGCGGAGCGCCCGACGACGCGATCGGCGAGGACGCCGTCGCTGCCGCCGCCCGGGTCCTGCTCGGACGCTGGGGTGTGCTCTGCCGCCGCGTGCTCGAACGCGAATCGCTCGCCCCCCCGTGGCGCCTGCTGCTGCGCGCGCTCTGGCGCATGGAGGCACGCGGCGAGGTGCGCGGTGGGCGCTTCGTCGCCGGGCTCTCTGGCGAGCAATTCGCCCTGCCCGACGCCATCCCGCTGCTGCGCGCCTGTCGCGACGCGCCCGACGATCCCCGAACCGCGGAGATCGCCGTGATCGCGGCCGCCGACCCGCTCAACCTCGCCGGCTGGCTGCTCGACGGCCCCCGCGTCGCGGCCGTCCCGGATCACCGCGTCGCGCTCGGGCCGCACGGCGTGGTGGCCACCCGCGCAGGTGGCGAGACTTGGTTCCGCGACGCAGATCCGGCGGTCGCCGCGCTCGATGTCGGCGCGCGTTGGACGCTGGAGAAGGCGCTCGCGCGCCACGCCGGCCACACGCAGCCGATGACGCTGACAACGCTGCGTGACGGCGGCGAGGCCGCGGGCGCGAAGGGGCCGGCGCATGCGTCGCGAGCGCCGCGAGCGCGCTCCGGCCCGCTTGCCACCGCCGCCGACTAGGCTCACGATCGCGCCAAGCGTGGGCGCGCCGGTCGAGCGCAGCCCGCAGGAGGACTGAGCGATGGGACGCGTCCTGGACGAAGTGAAGCGCTTCTTCGACGAAGACGATTGGAACTACACGCCGCTGCAAGACGCACCGCATTGGCTGCGGATGGGCTTCAAGGGCGACGACGGCGAGTGGCGCTGCTACGCGCAGGCGGACGAGGAGCGGGAGATCTTCTGCTTCTACTCCGTGGCGCCGATTACGGTGCCCGAAGACCGACGTCCCGTGATCATGGAGTTCATCACGCGGGCGAATTACGGGATGCTGATCGGGAATTTCGAGATCGACCTGAATGATGGAGAGGTTCGGTACAAGACCTCGATCGATGTCGAGGGGACTCCGCTCAATCACATGCTCGCCAAGCGGTTGGTCTATGCGAACGTGACGACCATGGATCGCTACCTGCGTGGGCTCATGGCGGTGGCGTTCGGGGGCGTGGAGCCCGTGAAGGCCGTAGCCGACATCGAGGCACATTAGCGAGGAAGGGGAGTTCCCCCCCTTCCTCGCGCTCCTTCCCCCTTTGCGAGGGAGCTGCCGCACCCCTCGCGCTCCCTGGCTTGGCTGCCGCTTGGGTGGGCGGGGGGTATTGGCCCGCCGGCTTCGGCTCCGCCTCGCCGAGGCGGTTGTGGTCGTCGTTGGGGTGCGTTGCATGGCTGCGGCTGCGCCTCGCCATGGATGGCTGCGGCTGCGCCTCGCCATGGGGGATCAGCGGAGTTGGGGGACGTGGGATTCGCAGCGCCGGAGGGTGAGGAAGGTGGCCCAGGCGGAGGGGTTGGTGTGTTGGAGGTGGTGGGCGAGGCGGAGGTTGTCGACGGCTCGGAGTAGGCGCTCGGCGATGGAACGGGCGACGAGGGCGCGGTCGGCGATGCGGCCCGCTGCGGCTTTCGCGGTGCGGGCGGCTTGCCATGCGGGGTAGTGGGGATGACCGCGGAGCGCCTGGTGGATGGCTGGGCCGTCCCGGTCGAGGGTGGGCGCGAAGTCACTGCGCCACGGGTCGGCGAGGTTGGGCCAGTGGGCGAGGAGGGTGCCGGCGATGTGATCGGCAGCGTCGAGGGCTTCGTTGCTCGCGCGGGTCTCTTCGGCTTCGGCTTCGGCGATGAGGGCGTCGCGCTCTTCGAGGGCGCTGGCGGCTTGGCGGTAGGGGTCTTCTAGGCGAAGGAGGCGCTGCAGGGCGCTGACGACGGCGAGTTCGTGCGGAAGCGTGGCGGCCAGTCGGGCGGCGGTGCTCGCGTCGATGACTTGGGCCGCGTCGGTCGGGACGGCGACGCGGAGCCAGCGCTCCGAGGTGGTGGTCGGGACGTCGAAAGCGGTCGAGGCGACGCGGACGCGGGTGTGGGCGTCCAGCAGCGAGATGCGACCGTCGCCGTCGAAGTCGATGGACTCCGCGGCCAGCGGTCGACCCTCTCGGTCCTGGCGGCGCAGCGACGCCCAGAAGTGGCGGATATAGCCCTCGTGGGCGCGGCGGTCCGGATCCGGGTCGCAGCCCGACGACTCCAGATCCCAGGTCGAAGCAAAGAGACCGCAGCGCTCCGTCGGCGGCGGCAGCGCTCGCTTGGCATCGCCCCCGGCGAAGGCGAGTTCACCGAAGCCGCCCGAATAGCAAGCACCTACGACCATCCGCAGCGGTCGCATCGCGTTGGAGCCGGCGCGGTCGAGCTCGGCGGCCAACCAACGCGGCGTCCAGGCGCCGTTGCCCCAGAACACCAGGCGAACCGCGTCCGCAGTGTCGGCGTGCTGCCCGTGCGCGCTCACGACGAGCAAGAGCGGCGGCCCCGGTCGCCCGAGCTGGCCGAAGAGCGTCTCGACGACCCGCTCGCCCTCGGCCGGACGGGCCGCGACCTGCACCGGCCGGTAGCGCAGGCCGAGCGTTCGTTCGGCGCCGAATAATGCGGCGAGTTCGCCCCGCAATCCGTCGGGCGCGTCGTCGCCGAGCTCCGCCTCGGGCGCCGCCACCGCCACGACCCTGCGCCCCGCGCCGGCGGCGAAGAAGAGCGCGCCCTGCCCGCCCAAGACCTCGCTGGCCGACGCGATATCGGCCTCCAACGACGCCTGCGTCGAGTCCGGCCCCGCGCCGCCGCCGACCGCGAGCCAGGTCAGGGTGGCGTACCGTGGCAGGCTCGGCGCGGCGGAATCGGCCTCGACAGCCGGCGCCGGGGCGTCTTCGGTCGACGGTGCTGCAGCGATGCCCGCGCGCCTCGGCAGCGCGCGCTCGGTGGCGGGCACCGCCGCGCGGGCGACGGTCGGCGACGACGGACGGACCGGCGCGAACCGCGCCGCCGCGAGCACGACGCAGACCCCGAGGCCGACGAGGACGAAGAACCCGCCCGCACGCGTCATCGACACATCGCCATCAGCGCCCACAACGAAACGAGCGTGGTGTGCAAGTTGCCGCCGATCTTCACGTCGTACTTCGGGTTGCCCTTTTGTTGCCGAATCAGCTCCTCGGTGTGGAAACCGAAGCTGCCGTCCGGGTTCTGGCCGGCCAGCAGGAGATCCGCCGCGAAACGAAGCTGGTCGTCGAAGGCCGCGCCGAGGTAGAGCCGGTCCATCGCCAACTCGGCCACGAGATCGTGGTTCTTCTCGGTCAGGTGCACGTGCATCAGCATGTACGTCGCGCGCTCGGCGTAGCGTCGCTGCGCCACGTTCGCCACCGGTAGCGGCCGCCGCCCACGCCACGTGCCCCCGAAGATCTCGTGGGTGAAGTCGTAGCCCATCCCCGGCTCGGAGACCCAATAGCGGAAGTCCCGCAGCGTCGCGATCCCGGTCTTTTGGAACAGCGCGTCGAAGTCCTCCTCGAACGTCAGCCCGAGCGCCGCGTAGAGCAACGAGAAGGAGAGCCGCTGGTGCACACCGCGACGCGGCAGACTCGCGTTCAAGCGCGGCAGGATCGCCGCGATGGCTGCGCGCCACTCCGTCGTGTCCCAGCCGAGCTCGCTGGCGTACCAACAGCCGCGCACGTAGCTCATCGAGTCCTCGTCGAAGGTCGCGTCGTCGAGGCTCGCGAGGTCGTGGAACGAGGGGCCGCGCGCCACACGATCCAGCAGCTCGTGGGCCCGAGCCCGCGCGTCGACGGAGAGCTTCGGGTCACCCGGCCACGCCGCGAGCGCACGCATCAGGCCCAAATATTCGGTCAGGTGCTTCTTGCCCTTCATGCCGAGCGCGTCGCGAAGCCGCTTCGGATCGACGTCGAGCGGCCGCGCGAACGCGAACGCCCGGCGCGCCGCGGCGGTGGTCGGCTCCCGGCAGGCCGCGTTTCCGGGCGAAAAGCGCAACGGCACCACCGAGGTCGGTGCCGCGGGCAGCGGCAACGCCTCGGCCACGAGATCGGCGGCACCGGCCTCAGGGCCGACGCTCGGCGGGGTCGGGTTTGGCGCTGTCGGGCTCGGCGCCGGTGCGGTCGCAGCCGCCACCGCCGGATCCGACGGTGCGGGCGAAGCAGGCGCAGCCTCCGCAGGCGTCGCCGCCGGGGGCGCTGGGGTCGACTCCGATCGTCGACCACAGCCGACGAGGACGACGGCGAGGACGACGGCGAGGACGACAGCAGGCCCGACGACGGCCCCGGCAGCGCCCGCACCGCGGCGTGCAGGCTCTCTCGCCAGCGGATCTCGACAGCGCATCACCCCTCCCCCGCGGCGACGGACGCGAGCACGTCCTGCACCGCTGCCAGCATCTCCGCATGGGAGTCGGTCAGCCTGTGTCCGTCGTCGACTTCGAGCAGGGTCACGCCCGTCTGCGCGGCGAACCGACGGCTCGCCTCGATCGGGACGATATCGTCGCCGCGGCCGTGGACGATGCGCGTTGCGGCCGCCGGTCGGCGCATCCACGCGCTCGGCACCCCGTGCAGGGCGGGCGCGAGCATCACCAGACCGCGCACTTGCTCGGGGCGCTCGCCGGCCAAGACGAGCCCGAGCAACCCGCCGAAGCTCGAACCGACCAGGACCACCGGCCCGGCGAGCGCGTCCAGACACGCGCGAGCGCGCTGCAGGCGCGGCTCGATGTCGAGAAGCCCCTCGCAATCGGGGCTCGCGACCTCGCCGAAGCGCGCCGCGAGGCTGCGGTACTTGCCGCCGTGCGGGCCGCTCTCGAGGCCGTGCAGGAAGACGATTTGCATGCGGGCTCCGCGCTCGTCGGGTTCACTGCGGCCGAACCATTTCCGGGCCGCGCCGCGCCATGCTATCACCGGGGCATGGCACCGAACCACCCACGCCACGACATCCGCGCCATCACCGACGACCTCGTCGCCGACCTCGCACCGCTGACCTTCGGCGCGCCGGTGACGCACGTCTACAACCCGCTCGTCTACGCCCGCGCGGCGTGGGACCAATATTGCGAGCGCTTCGGGCAGGGTCCGCGCGAGGTGCTGTTGGTCGGGATGAACCCGGGCCCCTTCGGCATGGCGCAGACCGGCGTGCCCTTCGGCGAGGTCGCCCACGTCCGCGATTGGCTCGGCATCGACGCGCCGATCGGCAAGCCACCCGTGGAGCATCCCAAGCGCCCCGTCGAGGGCCTCGCCTGCACCCGCAGCGAGGTCAGCGGCGCGCGGCTCTGGGGCTGGGCCGAGCAGACCTTCGGCACGCCCGAGGCGTTCTTCGCGCAGTTCTTCGTGGCGAACTACTGCCCGCTGGTGTTCATGGAAGCGAGCGGGCGCAACTTCGTGCCCGAGAAATTGCGCCGCGAGGAGCGGGAGCCGCTGTTCGCCGCCTGTGATCGGGCGCTGCGACGCACCATCGAGCTGGTACGGCCGCGCGTCATCGTCGGCGTCGGCAAGTTCGCCGAGGGCAAGGCGCGCGACGTCGCTGGCGACCTCGACGTCCGCATCGGCAGCATCCTGCATCCGAGTCCGGCGAGCCCGCTGGCCAATCGTGGCTGGGCCCCGCGCGCGCACGCCGGCTTGCTCGAGCTCGACATCGCCCTGCCCGACCCACCGGGTTGACGCCGGGTCGGCGTCGGAGCAGCGAGAGGCTGTCCGAGATCGCTAGCGCCCGAACGGCGACGGCAGGCTGCCCGGCCGCGCGCGAGGCCGCGTCCGCTCGCGCCGTGCGCCGCCCACCAGCCGCTGGTGGATGGCGTCGACCCCGAGCCCCTCGGCGCGCAGTGGAGCGCTGTTGCGGGCCGCGCGGGCGATGTGGGCGTCGAGCGCGCCTGCGTCGAGCGGCCAAGGCAAGCGCTCCCCGTCGAGGAAGAGGGCGACCGGCCCGCCGCCCACCGCCACCACCTGCGCGGCCCGGCGATCGCGGGCCACCTGTCGGCGCGCCGCCTCGGCGTCGGCGCAAGCGAGCGTCCGAACCGGATCCAAGCCCACGTCTGCGAGCGCGAGGCCCAGATCGACGTCGCGCGGTCGCGCCGGCAGTCGCGCCAAACGACGCAGGAGCTG
>JBEARB010000215.1:0-5505 GCA_041163625.1 Pseudomonadota bacterium
CGCCACCGCAGGCGCCGACGCAGCTGTCACCGCCGCCGCCGCCGCCACCGCCGCCGCCGCCGCCGCCGCCGCCGCAGACCGGCGCGTAGTCCGTGCAGCAGTCGCCGTTCGAGCTGCACAGGTCGTCGCAGTAGCAGGCACCGCCGGGGGGCTGGCTGCCGCAATAGCCGACGCAGCTCGCGCCGCCGCCGCCGCCGCCACCGCCGCCGCCGCAGACCTGCTTGTAGTCGCTGCAGCAGTTGCCGAGGATCTCGCAGAACGAGCTGCACGAGCACGACGCGTTGGGGTCGACCTTGTCGCACTTGCCGACGCAGCTGTTGTTGCCGCCTCCGCCGCAGCTACCGCAGTCCGCCGGGCAGGTGGTGCAGCTCTCGGTGGCGGAACACTGGCCGTCACCGCAGCCACCGCCACAGGCGCCGCAGTCCTGCGGGCAGTTGCTGCAGGATTCGCCGGTGCCGCAGTTGCCGTCACCGCACGAGCCGCCGCAGGGACCGCAGTCCGCCTGGCAGGTCTGGCACGACTCGCCCGTACCGCAGATACCGTCGCCGCACTTGCCACCGCAGGCGCCGCAATCCTGCGGGCAGTTGCTGCAGGTCTCCGAGCCGTTGCAGTTGCCGTCGCCACAGTTGTTGCCGCCGCAGCCGGGCGTGAGGGTGTTCTTGCACAGGCCGTTGTCGCACAGGTCGTCGGTGCACTGGTCGCCGTCGTTGCACTCGAGGCCGATCTGGCAGCATTTGCCGAGTTGGGTCTGCTGGCACTGCCCGGCGACGCAGGTATCGGCGGTGCAGCCCTTGCCGTCCTCGCAGTCCGCGTCGGACTTGCAGCAACCGGTGAGGGTCTCGAGCTTGCACTCACCGGCGACGCACGACGCCTTGCTGCACGGATCCGAGTTCGGGCAGTCGAAGTCGTTCTTGCAGCAGCCCTCGGGCGGCTTCTGGTTGCTGCACTGGCCGCCGACACAGGCGTCGGTCGTGCAGCTGTTGCCGTCGTCGCAGTCGGCGTTGGTGTCGCAGCAGCCGGCGCCGTTGGCCTTGTGCTCGCAGACGAACTTGGTGCTGCAGGAGTCGAGCGTGCAGGCGATGCCGTCGTCGCAGCCGGCGTCGTCCTTGCAGCAGCCGGCCTGGCCGGACGCGGCGTGGGCGCACTTGCCGTTGTTGCAGGTGTCGGTCGTGCAGACGCTGAAGTCGTCGCAGTCGGCGTTGGTCGCGCAGCAGCTCGGGATCGCCTCGCTCTCGCACTTGCCGGCGATGCAGGCGTCGTTGGTGCAGGCGTTGCCGTCGTCGCAATCCACGTTGCCGGTGCAGGTCTTGAGCGCCTTGATGATGCAGCGGAACTGGACGCACTGGCCCCACGTGGCGGGGTTGCCGTCGTCGCAGTCGGCATCGGTGGCGCAGCAGAGCTTGCTCGGGTCGTCCGGATTGGTCTTGTCCGACGGATTCTGCGGGTTGACGTACTTGCTGTACTCGCACTTGAAGTTCAGGCACTTCGCGGCCGAGCAGGCGTTGCCGTCGTCGCAGTCGCCGGTCGAGGTGCAGCCGCAGCCCTCGGCCCCGCTCTTGGGGTAGAGGCAGGCGCCGTCGATGCAGACCTTGTCCGCGCAGGCCTTGTCTTCGCAGTCGGCGGCCGACTTGCAGCAGGTGCCCGAGTCGACGTGGATGCAGGTCTGGTTGCTGCACTTGTCGACCGTGCAGGTGCTGCCGTCGTCGCAATCGCTGTCGGCCTTGCAGCCGCCGCCGCCGCCCACCGTGTCGCCGTTGCCGAAGTTGCCGCCGCCGCCCGGGACGCCACCGGTCGCCGACGCACACTGGCCGGACTGGCAGGTCATGCCGGCGGGGCAGTCGGCGTCGATGCCGCATTGGATCGCGAGCTGGCTCGAGCCGCCGCCCGACGTGCCGCAGGCGGCCGACGTCATGACGAATGCGGCCGCGAGCCAGAGTCGGAGGGCCGAGGTTCGGCTGCGGTCTTCGTTCGGCATCTGAATCATCGTCTTCTCCTTACCACTCGGCGCGAAGCCGAAGCAGGGAGAGTAGACGCTCCCCCCGCTGCCATCAACGCCGATTTCCGCGGATGGTGCCGCAGACCCCGACGATACGAAGGAATCGCCGCGCGATACTGCATGGCGGGCTGGGCTGTGCGGAGGGGCCGAGGGCCTAGAGCTTGCCCGAGATCGAGAGCATGAAGCTCATGCCCGCGACGTCCTGCACGCGGATCCGGCTGCCCGGCGTGTCGAGTGCCGGCAGGTAGACCGGGCTGTACTCGTTCTTCGGCGGTGTCGCCGAGTTCGCCTGCTGCACGCCGTCCTTGCCGTCGAGGTTCACACCGTAGTCGCCGAACGTGATGAAGTGGGGCGTCTCGACGGCATAGCGGAACATGGCGCTGATCTGGAAGTACTTGACCGGCTGGTAGTGCATACCGGCCCAGCCCTGGAAGCGGCCGAACTGCTCGATGTCGGTGATGCCGTTGGTCACCGCGGCGCGGCCGGTGCTCGGATCCGGGTCGCTCTTGCTGTGGCTCACGTTGCTGCAGCTGTCGGACTTGATGCACGGGTTGTCCGGGCTGGCCAGCGCCTCCCAGAGCTCCGAATAGCCGCGGCCGCGGAAGTGGTAGTCCATCGCGAAGCCGGCCTCGAGCTCGACGCGCGCGTCCTGCGCTCGATCCTCCCAGGGGATGATCTCGCCGCCGAAGCTCGTGCCGATGATGCTGCCGGGCGTGACGTACTTCTGCGTGTCGGGCTGGCGCGTCTTGGCGAAGAGGCTGTCCTGCGATTCGAAGAACATCTTCGCGTGCACCGAGACCCACGGCTCGAGGATCTTCAGCGCGCGGCGCGAGATGGTCGAGTAGAGGTTGATCTGGTGCAGCCCGAGACCGACGCCGCTGTTGTCGGCCGCCATCGCGGTGCCCGTCGGCACGGTCCAGTCGATGCCGAACACCCAGGTCGGCTTGCTGGGATCGCGGAAGTAGTTGTACGGAGACCACTTCAAGCCGAGGGTCAGGTCGCCGAGACCGGCGCGCTCGACGCTCTTGTAGGGCGCAGCGACCACGGCGTCGCGATCATCGGGCGGCAGCAGCGTCGAGTTGCTCCGCGAGACGCCCGGCGCGAACTCGTGCGACCAGCTGTAGCCCATCACCACCGGCACGCTCACGTACAGCTCGACGTCGTGGTACACGCCGATGCGCGCGTCGATGTTCAGCGTCTGCCGGCTGGACTCGTAGATCAGCTCGCGGGCGAGGATCGTCCGCGAACGCGTCGGGCACACCGCGCCTCCGACCTGGTCGTCGGCCGTGCAGCGCACCTCGCGCGCGATCGCCGAGCTACGGGTGTCCTGCGTGAAGCGAAGGCGCAGGCTGAAGTCGTAGGGGTTGTTGTTCTCGTCGTCGAAGGCGTCGAGGACGTCCGTGACTTCGGCAGCGGAGGCGGGGGCGGCGGCCAACGCCAGGCCGGCCGCCACGACGGTGGCGCCGAGCGCACGACCGGTCAGGGAACGGCAACGACGAATCATCGACACCAGCATGGTCTCCCCTCGATCCGGCCGAGACTGCCGGTTGAGCCGACCGGAGGATAGCCGCGCGTCAAGTCGGCGGCAAGCGACCAGGACCGCGGCAGTACCGCTGCTGCTCATCGCGCGCGCAGCGCTGCGCGGCCCCACTTGCGGAAGGCGGGATCGCGCGTCGCATCGGCCCCGACGAGTTCCTGCACGAATCGGAAATCCAGGGGTTTCTCGTGCTTCGCCGAGCGCAGCCGGAGCGTCCCCGCGACCGCCCGATCGTCCACCCAACGCAGGTCGAGCATCAGCAGGCGTGCGCGCATGTCGCCCTTGCTGTCGTCGACCTCGGTGACCGTGGTCTGCAGGGTTCGCTTGGAGACGCCGAACTTGAGCGGCTCGAGATCGGCTCCGCTGGTGTAGCCGGGGCGCATCCGAACGATGGCGGTGCCCTCGAACTCGCCCTCGAGCTTGCCGTCGTAGCGCGGCGCGAGTTCGAGCACCGCGAAGAGCGCGAGAGGTGTGTCCAGACCCGGCGCGTCGAGGAAGAGCGCGCGATCGGTGTTGATGGGCGCCGCGCCGTGGCTGACCCAAAGCTTCTCACCCTCGCGGGCCAGGCCACAGATCCGCTTGCCCTTGGCGTCGCGCAACTCGACGACCAAGTCGGTCCCGCCGAGGACGGCGCGCTTGCCGCCACGCGCGGCGGGCATCGGCTTGCGCCGCAGCTCGAGGCGGGCACCGTGCAGCGGATGCCCCGCGGGAACTGCTGCCTCGTAGCGCAGCAGGCGCGGACCCCGGCCTTCCGCCTCGTTGGCGGACGCGAACACGCCGGGGACGCCGCGGCGCCGAATATCGAGCCAATCACGCGCAGAGGCGGTGCCGACCCACGCGATCGCGCCTGCCATCGCTCCGAGCCATTGGCGTCGGGTGAGCTCGGGCCGGGGCAGGGTAGGCACGCGCATCGTCACTCCGCTAGTTGCCGGTCGCCTTGTGCAGGTTGATCTTCACGGTACCGGTCGCGCCCGTGGCGACGCTGCCGCTGTCGCTCGCGATGACCGCACCGACGACACCGAGCAGGGCGACGCCGCCGCCGACCGCGGCCCAGAACCACCACTGGCTGGTGATCGGTGCCTCGCCGTCCTTCTTCTCCTCGAAGAGCGGCGCGTTCGGGTCGATGTAGGTCTTGGCGGCGTCCGAGGTCTTGGTCTCGGCCGCGACCACGACGCTCTTGCGCTGGTCGAGCGGCGCCTTGTCCGGATCCGGCTCGAGCTTGGCGTTGGCGGAGGTCGCCACGAACTTGGCGGCGTTCTCGAAGTAGTCCTCGTTCTTCTCGAGGTCGCCCTTGACCTTACGGAACACGCCGTCCGAGCCGAGGAAGTAGCCCGAGAGCACGGTCTTGGTCTTCGCGAAGCTCGCACGCACCACCAGGATCTGGTCGACGCCGATCTGGTTGCGCAGCTCGCGGATGCGGTCCTCGACCACGCTCGGCTGGCCGAAGTTCGCCGCCACGACCTTGCGGCCGCTCTCGAGGTCGTCCTTGAAGCTGGAGGGCTCGAGTTCCACATCGTATTCGACGGCCGTACCCGCCTCGATCTTCACGAAGCGGCGATCTCCGACCGAACCACTCGAGCGCAACGCTACGCGGTGCTCCCCCGCCGGCAGCTCCTCGAGCTTGGTCGGGGCGCGGCCGCGGTAGACCCCGTCCACCCAGACCTCTGCGCCGTTGGCCTTCTTGCCGACGACCAGGTCGCCGGTCGGGGCCGACGCCAGGCCGGTCTGCACCGTCTTGAACAACTCCGCGGCGGAGGCGCCGTAGGCGACGTACTCCTCCTCGGTCTGCTTCGGGTAGAGCAGCAAGCTGCGCGTCAGGAAGCCACGTGCCGCGATGAGATCGTTCTTCTGCAGCGCGATCAGGCCCTCGGCCTTGAAGAGGCGTGCGTAGAGACGATGGTCACCGGCGGCGGTCTTGGCGTCGAGCAGCGTCTTGGCCGCCGCCACGCGCTCGGTCGCGCGTTTGGGCGTG
>JBEARB010000216.1:0-3262 GCA_041163625.1 Pseudomonadota bacterium
GGCGGTCGAGCTCTGCGCTACGAAATCGAGCGAGACGACGGTCGCGCCGGCCTCGTCGGTCGCGTCGAAGCGCAAGAAGACCAGGCCCGACATCGAGAGCGAGATCGCCATCGCCTCGGGCGAGGCGGTGGCCGACGCGTCGCGCACCGGCGTCATCGCGAGCGGCGCGGCCGGCAGCGCCAAGCCACGCAGACCGTCGCGGGCGTCCAGGCGTGAGGGCCGTGCCACCGGGCTGGTCGCGCCGAGCTTGGGCTGCACCAGCTCCAGCGTCGCCATGTCGAGCACGTAGAGCGCGCGGCGGGCGCGATGACCGATGGTGGCGAAGCGACCGTCGAAGCTGACGGCGACCGCGGCGACCGGATCGGTCTCGCCGTCGACTTCGGCCGGGCTGGTGCGGTCGTAGCACGCGCGGTCGGCGAGATCGGTGAGTCCGTCGCCGTCGTTGTCCAGGCCGTCGGCGCAGGCCGGTCGGCGCTCGCCGCCGTCATGGGCGCTGCCGCAGTCGCTGTCGGCGGGGAAGTCGGTCAGACCGTCGCCGTCGTTGTCGATGCCGTCGCTGCACGGACCGAGCACGCCGGCGAGGGTGGTGGCGCGCTCACCGGCGTCGGTGGCGCTCGCGCAATCGCTGTCGGCGGGGAAGTCGGTCAGGCCGTCGCCATCGTTGTCGACGCCGTCTGCACAAGGGGCGCCGTCGAGCGCCTCGGACGCGCCGCCGAAGCCGCTGCAGCCCGGATCGTCGGGGAAATCGGTCAGGCCGTCGCCGTCGTTGTCGATGCCGTCGCGGCAATGATCGACGGTCGGCGTGGCGGCGCAGCCGGGGTCGAGGGCGTCGATATGACCGTCGCCGTCGTTGTCGACATTGTCGGAGCAGAGCGCGCCGAGCTCGGGATCGGCCTCGTTGTCGTCGGCGGCGTCGTCGCAGCCGCGGTCGGCCGCGTCGGTGAAGCCGTCGCCGTCGTTGTCGATGCCGTCGCCGCAGGCCGGGCCGAGGCCGACGCGGGCGAGCACGGCGCCGCCCTTGCCGAGCACCGTCGCGTGGTCGTGCTCGAGGTGGCCGACGACGATGCGGCCGTCCGGGTGCGCCGCGAGCGACCACGGTGAGCCGCCGACGTCGAAGCGCGTCGCCGCGACCGGCGTATCGAAGGCCGAGACGGGCAGCCGCCAGACCGCGCCACCCTCGGGGTCGGCGATCCAGAGCGCGCGCTCGGCACCTGCGCCCTCGGCGACCATGCCGGCGGGCACGAAATCGAGCTCGGCGAACGCGAGGTCCAGGCCGTCGGCGCGCATCCGACCGACGCGCGGCTTCAGGCCGAGGCCGAAGTAGAGCAGCTCACCGTCCTCGGGATCGGCGACGATCGCCTGCGGCAGATCGCCGACGATGCGCGGCGAAAAGCCCGGAACCGCGGGATCGGCGTCGATCCAGCGCTCGGCGACCGGGTCGGCGATGGCGATCGAGCCGACGCTGCCGCCGGTGACGTAGGCGCGCACGTTGGCGCCAGCGGTGCAATCGGCGATCGGCTGCAGCGCGCCGTCCTGCAAGCAGAGCAGCGCCAGGTCGCGCGGGTTGCGCAGCGTGTTGCGCGCCGGCGCGCTCGTCGAGGTGCAGCCGGCCACCAGCAGGCCGAGGGCGAGCGCGGTCGCGAGGGCACGCATCATTCGATCGTCTCCGCGACGGTGAAGCGGCCGTCGGCGCCGGGCGTCAGCGGCACGCGCAGCACCTGATGGGTCGAGAACAGGGCGGTGTAGAGCTGCAAGCCCTTGCCGGGGACGTCGACGACGGTGATCGCGTAGGGCGAGTGCGGCAGGCGGATCACGTCGACCACGCGGCGCAGCGCCGGATCGACCACCCAGATATCGTCGGTGCCGTGGCAGGCGACGAAGACCAGGTCGCGCCCGCCAGGGCCGACCGGGGCGACGGCGAGCTGCGCCGGCCGGCCGCCGAGGCCGATCACGTCGCCGAGCGTATCGTGCGGCTCGCCGCTCGGGGTGGGCGCGACGTCGACGACCAGCAGCGCGTTCGGGTTGCGGTAGGCGACGTAGAGCCGGCCCTCGTCCGACGACAGCGCGATGCCGCGGCCGAACTCGGTCGAGGCCGCGCTCGGTAGCGTCACGCCGGCGAAGGTCTGGATCTGCAACGCGCCGTCTTCTCCGGGCGTGACGTCGTAGGCGTGCAGGCGGTTGGCGCGCGCGTCGCTGACGTAGGTGCGGCCGACCAGCGGCGCGTGCAGCACCGCGGCCAAGCCCGAGCCGAGGCCGATCTGATCGTCGGCCAACGCGGTGACGCCGCCCGCCTCGGGGAAGCTCAGCCGCAGCGGCGTGACCTGACCGTCGGCCGTGGCGACGACGTGCAGCACGCGCGCGCCGTCGGGCCGCTGCTCGAGCGCGATGGCGGCCGGATCTTCGCCGATGTCGAGGTCGCCGGTCTCGTCGCCACCGACGCGATGGCTGGCTGCGCAGGTTTTCAGCGTGCCCGTACCGTTGCCGCAGTCGAGGTCGGGCGCGACGGTGGCGTCGGCGCCCACGCGCACGTCGATCGCGGTGACGGAGTCATCCTCGCGCGAGGCGACGAGCAGCGTCCGCCGCATCGAGCCGTCGGCCGCGGGCTCGACGTCGAGCACCGCCGCCGAGGCGAACGAGGGCACCTCGACCTTCTGCGCGGCGACGTACGTATCGCTCGCCGTGTCGATCACGCGCACCACGCCGCCGTGGTAGGCGCGGTCGAAGTTCGCGCCGACGACGTACAGCCAGCGCCCGCTCGGGTCGGCCGCCATCGCCACCGGGTAGCGCACGCCGGCGCTCGGATCGGCGGGCAAGTCGTACTCCTCCGAGCAACCGGACGCCGCCGACGCGGCGAGCGCGGCGAGCAGGAGCAGCGATGGACGGGCGAGTCGGAGCATCAGGCCTGCTGAATCCGCGCGAAATCCGCGATCTGGGCAAAGAGCGCGCTGGTCCGGCCGAGCAGCGCGAGACGGTTGCGACGCAGCGCTGCGTCCTCCGCCATCACCATCACGTCGTCGAAGAACGCGTCGACCGCCCCGCGTAGTCCCGCGAGGCGCGCGAGGGCGCCGGCCCAATCGCGCCCGGCGACGTCGGCGGCGACCGCGTCCTCGAGCGCGACGACGGCCTCGAACAGGCCGCGCTCGGCGTCCTTCTCGAAGCGGGCGGCGTCGACCACGGCGGCCAAATCCTCGGCGCTGGCCTTCTTGGCGAGGTTGGCGATGCGCTTGAAACCCGCCGCCAGCGCCGCGAACTCGTCGGACTC
>JBEARB010000217.1:0-5246 GCA_041163625.1 Pseudomonadota bacterium
TCGGCGGTCGGCGTGGCGGCGTCGCAGAGCGAGAGACCGGCGGCGGTGCAGCTGCGGCTACCGGTGCAGGTGGCGGCGCTGCCGTCGACGTCGGCGGTCACGCTGCAAGCGGTCGAGAGGCCGGCGGCGATGGCGCTGTCGCTGCAGCCGCAGTCGGCCCCGTCGGCGGGGACGCAGCGCTTGGCGGCGTCGCCTGCGAGCGAGACGGTGTCGGCGCAGACGTCGCCGGTCGGGCAGTCCGCATCGGTCGCGCAGGCGTTGGCGCAGAAGGCGCCGGCGCTGCCGGCGGGCGTGCCGAATCCGACGCAGGCCGCGTCGGGCGCGCCGGCATGCTGGCAGCTCGCGTCGCCGTTGCACGGATCGCAGGCGGTCGCGAAGGCGGGTACGCAGGCGGCGACGCCGTCCTGTTGCACGCAGGTCTGGCCGGGCGGGCACGGCGCGGTGTCCGAGCAGGCCGGGACGAAGGTATCGGGCTCGGCGGTGTCGGCCGTCACGTCCTCGGGCGGTGCGATGTCCGGCGTGATATCGGGCGCGATGTCCGGCTCGATATCGGGGGTGATGTCGGGCGCGATGTCCGGCACGTCCTCGACGTCGGCGATGTCCTGCGGCGGTGCCACATCGGACCCTTCGACGGTGTCGGTCTCGACGATCTCGATGTTGCCGCCATCGAGGTTGGTCTTGCCGTCGGCGATGACGTTGGCGTCGGCGGTGGTCTTGTCAGGCCCGGGAACGAGTTCGTCCTCGTGGCAGGCGGCCGTCGCGACTAGGGCCCACGCCACCAGGAGGTGGCGAAGACGTGGCAGAACCGTGCGATGGGTCATTCGGTCGCTCGTTGCGCGGGCGCGCCAATCAGCCCGGGGGGCTTGATCCTCCCGGCCCCGTCCGCGGGACGCGTGGGAGAGGGGACTGAGATATATTACACATTTCCATGCGGAGTGGCGAGAATGTGGATCGGATGGGTGCGGATCGGATAGGTGCCGGGCAATTCGACGAAACGCGAAACACGCCTCGAACGAGCGCAAACCTCACCGCCGGCGCCGCATGTCGCGTGCCCGCCCCCCTCGTCTCTCCGTCCACACCCCTCCGCTCGATCGAGCTCCGAACGCTGCGCCTCTCCCCTGCGCCGTCCTGTCGCGCTACACCACCAGCGCCCGCCAGAACATCGCCGGCAGACGCCGACGTGCGGCCTCGGCGACGCCCACCAACGCCTCCATCGCCGCGTGCGCCGCATCCCGCCACGCCGCCTCTCGAGCGCGCAGCTCCGCACGCAGCGCCCGACGTGCTCCGGCGTCGACGCTCAGCACCGAAGGAGCCCGCGATCGTCTGATCCGTACGCGAGAGAATGGGTCCTGTGCCAGGACCGCCGCGACACCGAGCGGAGGTCTCCCGCCCGCCTCACGAGCCTCGTGGGCCTCCGCCTCGATCTCCGCAATCATGTCGCGCACCAGCTTACGCCAACCTGCTTCGGGTAGGTGCTGCCAGCATGGAAGCACGGTCAATTCGATGGTGTAGATCGTCGTGAATGCCGCAACGTTCTCGACGAAG
This sequence comes from Pseudomonadota bacterium, assembly GCA_041163625.1. Classification (GTDB taxonomy): domain Bacteria; phylum Myxococcota_A; class UBA9042; order UBA9042; family UBA9042; genus JACKFC01. The sequence continues at coordinate 1,546 of JBEARB010000217.1, forward strand.
TCCTTGCGCCGGCCCGCGTAGTACATCTCGGTCCGCCGAATCCACTTGCCCTTCAGAACCTTTCCGTCGCGCATCCATGGCAGCGAGGAGGCTCCAGGCCAATCCGCGGGCTTGGCGACCAGGTTCTCCTTGACGCCGTGCGAAAGGAGGTAGCGCAACCGCCACTGCTGCGTAGCGCCGTCGGCAGTCACGGGGATGGAGCGGAAGCGCCGCCCCCACAGGGTGTCGTCGCGGTCGTTGACGAGGTTGAGTTCGCGCGAGATGTTGGTATTGAGCAAGCACATGAAATCGCTGAGCGTCTTGCTGTTCGGGACCGACAGCAACATGTGGTAGTGGTTGCTCATGAAGACGAACGCGTGCAACTGCACGTCGTGCGCCCGCATGGCGTGGCCGATCACCCCGAGGATGAGGTCGTGGACCTCTTGGGTCGGCGTGGCGAGCAACTGTCCACCGGCGACGCGGGTCGTCAGTTCGTACAGCCCGCCGGGCAGGGAGCTACGCAATGGCCTCATGTCGATCTCCTGTGCTGGCGGTCCCGGAGAGACCGCGGGTTCCACAGGCTGTTATCGAGATCTGATGAAATTCGAGTCGCAGACACGGGTCGATTTTCAGTCGCCTGCCACGCAGTCTCCCGTCCGTCGAATCGCCCGTCCGTCGAATCGCCCGTCCGTCGAATCGCCCGGCACCTCGACGGAGCGGCGCGCAGTCGCCCGTTCGTCGAATCGCCCGACACCGCGACGGGCACCTCGACGGAGCGCCGTCGTCGAATCGCCCGGCACCTCGACAGGCACCTCGACAGAGAACCCTCGTCGAATCGCCTGGCACCTCGACAGGCAGCACCTCGACGGAGCGGCGCGCAGTCGCCCGTTCGTCGAATCGCCCGGCACCTCGACGACCGACCGACGACCGACCGACCAGCTCCGACAGGCGACAGCCGAGAAACGTCTCCCAAACCTTACCCCGGAACCTTCACCCCACGCTCCCGCGCCGCCTCCGCAGCGATCGAATACCCCGCATCGAGATGCCGCAGCACACCGAGCGTCGGGTCATTCGTCAGCACGCGCTCGAGCCGGCGAGCCGCGGCCGCGGTGCCGTCGGCAACGACGACCACGCCGGCGTGCTGCGAATAGCCCATGCCGACTCCGCCGCCGTGGTGGACGCTGACCCACGAGGCGCCCGAGGCGACGTTGGTCATCGCGTTGAGGAAGACCCAATCGCTGACCGCGTCGCTGCCGTCGGCCATCGCCTCGGTCTCGCGGTTGGGGCTGGCGACCGAGCCGGTGTCGAGGTGGTCGCGGCCAATCGCGATGGGCGCGGAGACCTCGCCGTTCGCGACCATCTCGTTGAACCGGAGACCAGCGCGAGCGCGCTCGCCGAGGCCGAGCCAGCAGATGCGCGCCGGCAGGCCCTGGAAGGCGATCCGCGGCGCCCCCTCGGCCAACCACTGCTGCACGCCGGCGTTGTCGGGGAAGAGCTCGGCGATGGCGCGGTCGGTCGCATGGATATCGGCCGGGTCGCCCGAGAGCGCGACCCAGCGGAACGGCCCCTCGCCACGGCAGAACCGCGGCCGGATGTACGCCGGCACGAAGCCGGGGAAGCGGAACGCGCGCTCGTGCGGAAGGCCGTCGTTCTCGGCCTCGCCGCGCAGGTTGTTGCCATAGTCGAAGACGTGTACGCCCGCGTCGGCGAGCGCCGCCATCCGCTCGACGTGCCGCCGGATATCGCGGCGCACCCGGGCGACGAAGGCGTCGGGATCGGCGGCGCGCGCCGACGCGGCCTCGGCGAGCGTCAAGCCCTGCGGATGGTAACCGACCAAGGGATCGTGGGCCGAGGTCTGGTCGGTGAGCAGATCGGGCAGCACGCCGCGCGCGTCGAGCCGCTCGAGCAGGTCGAGCGCCGTGCAGCAGACCGCGATCGACCGCGCCTGCCCCGCCTGCCGCGCCGCCAACGCGCGGTCGATGCCGGCGTCGATGGTGTCGGCGTGCTCGTCGAGGTAGCGCGTCTGCAGCCGGCGCTCGATGCGGGTCGCGTCGACCTCGGCGCAGAGCACCGACGCCCCCGCCAGCGCCGCCGCCAAGGGCTGCGCGCCGCCCATTCCGCCCAGCCCCGCCGTCACCACCAACTTGCCGTGCAGCGGCCGCCGCGCGTCGAACCCCGGCGCGCCCTGGTAGTGCACGCGCCCGGCCTCGGCGAAGGTCTCGTAGGTGCCCTGCACGATGCCCTGCGTGCCGATGTAGATCCACGACCCCGCCGTCATCTGCCCGAACATCATCAAGCCCTTGCGGTCGAGCTCGCGGAAATGCTCCCAGGTCGCCCACTTCGGCACCAGGTTGCTGTTGGCGATGAGCACCCGCGGCGAATCCTCGGTCGTCCGCACGATGCCGACCGGCTTGCCGGATTGGACCAGCAGCGTCTCGTCCGGCGCGAGCGACTGCAGCGCCCGCACGATGCGGTGGAAATCCGGCCAACTGCGCGCCGCCCGGCCGATGCCGCCGTAGACGACCAGCTCCTCCCAATGCTCGGCCATGTCCGGCTCGAGGTTGTTGTGCAGCAGGCGCAGCGCGGCCTCGGCAGCCCAGGTCGAGCACGTCCGCTCGGGACCGCGGGGCGCGCGCAAGGGGCTGGCGGGGCGTTCGGGATGGTCGGCGTGACGCATGGCGGACTCCTGCAGCGGGCCCGGATTCACGGCCCGCGAGCGAGCATGGATCAGGGCTTCGGCCGCTGGGTCGGCCACGTCGCCAAGCCCAGCCAGAGCGGCGAACGCAGCGCCTCGCGGCCCAGACGCGTGACGGCGGACTCGAGCAGCGCGCGGGCGGCGTCGCTGCGCCCGGCGGCGACCTCGGCCAGCATCGCGGCACCGAGCGCGACCTCGACGGCCTCGCGCGGCGCAGCGGGGTCGGCGGCGAGCAGCGTCCGGCCGAGGCGTGCCATCTGCGGCAGATCGCGCTCGGCGACCGCGCGGTGTAGGCCGATCCACCCCCGCAAGCGCTCGGAGCGGCCGGCGTGGCAGGGCTGCGCCTCGATGCGCCGCCATACCGGTCCGACCTGCTCGCGCGCGAGCGCGGCGTTGACGGCGCGCGCGACGCGGTTGGCGGCCATCAGCAGCGGCGTCTCGTCGCGAAGCGGCGGCGCGGGGCAGCGCAGCAGACCGAGGCGAGCGAGCGCGATGGCGGCGGCGAGCTCGGGCTCGAGCGGCGGCGCGTCGGTCGGTGCTGCGGCCGTCGGCGTCGCCTCGGCGGGCGTCGTCAGCGCCCGCAGCGCCGCGAGCGCCTGCACCCGCTCGCCGATCTTCGACGAGGTCGTCGCGCGCCCGTAGGCCACGCCCGGCGCGGGCGGCGCCAACCCGAGCAGCAGCTCGGCGACCGGCACCGGCGCGCTGACGACGTCGCCGAGGTCCTTGGCGGTGTCGCGACGCAGCCGCGCGCGCGGCGCCTGCTGCTCGACGAAGGGCTCGAAATCGCTGTTCGCCGGCACACCGTAGGCGGCGGCGAGGCGGCCGTGGCTGCGGTCGTCGCCGAGCTTGCGCAGCCGCACGTCTTCGATCGAGTCGACGCGGATGCGGCCGAGGCGAGCAGCCAGACCGGCGCGCGCGATGGCGTCCGGAGCCAGATCGAGGCCGGCGGCGGGGTCACGCGGAGCGACGATGAGCAGATCGCCCGAAGTCGCCTCGTAGAGCTCGAAACGTGGGAAGGATTCGCGCA
>JBEARB010000218.1:0-15298 GCA_041163625.1 Pseudomonadota bacterium
GCCTTGTCGCTCGGACCGACGCCGCCGCTCGCGTCTTGCAGCCCGAGCCGCTCGGCGACCTCGGCGACGGCGCGTGAATGATCGCCCGAGAGCAATTCGACGTGCAGCCCCTCGGCGCGCAGGCCGTCGATCACGGCGCGTGCGTCGGCGCGTAGTGCGTCGCGCAGCGCGAGAGCGCCGATCGCCGCCGCCTCGCGCCAGAGCACGACGACGGAGAGCCCGGCGCGCTGGGCGTCGGCGACGAAGGCATCGACAGCGGCGTCGCCCGAGCCGTCGGCGTCGGCCGATCGCGCCGCCACCGCCATGCCGCGCGCGCTGCCGCGGATGCCGGCGCCGGGCTCGAGCTCGACCGACTCGGGCAGCGATCGGCGCGGCTGCTTGCCCAGGCGACGCTCTTCGCCTTCGAGGGAGCGCGTCACGCCGCGGGCGACCGGATGGCGCGAGGTCGCCTCGAGATCGGCGAGCGCCGAGACGGCGTCGACACGATCGGCCTCGTCGAGCAACCAGAACGTGCGCTCGACCTCGGGACGACCCTCGGTGACGGTGCCGGTCTTGTCGAAGACGATGGCGCGCAGCGCGCGCGTCCGTTCGAGCACGCTCGGCTCGCGGATCAACACCCCGCGCCGCGCCGCGTCCGCGATCGCCAACGAAGTGGCGGTCGGGGTGGCGAGACCGATCGCGCACGGGCACGCCACGATCAGCACGACCATCGCGACCTGCAGGCCGGCACCGACGCCATCTTGCGCGGCCCAGTAGGCAAAGCCAGCGAGCGCGGCCGCGATGACGAAGGCGGTGAAGGCGCCGCCGAGGCGATCGGCCAACATCGGCGTCCGTCGCGCCGTCCCGGTCGCCAAGGAGGGCGCGGCTGTCAGCTCCGGCGGCTCCAGGACCTCGGCCTCGAAGGCGACGTCGACCGCGCGCGCACCGAGCGGCAGCGTCGCCCCGGCTTGCAGGCGTCGTGGTGCCTCCTCGCCGCTGACCACCTGCAGATCGACCTCGGCGTCGCGCAGCAGTCGCGCCTCGGCCGGCAGCCGTTGGCCCGGATCGACGCGCACCGTCTCCCCGGCGAGGACCTGCTCGGCTGCGACCTCGATCCAGCGCCCCTCGCGTAGCACGTGCAGCAGATCCGGCATCGACGCCGCCAGCAAACGCGTGCGCGCCGTCGCACGCTCGACCGTCCGCGCCTGAAAGAAGCGCCCGACGCGCAGGCTGAAGACGAGCATCACGAGCGAATCGAGGAAGAGCTGGTCGTAGGCCCCACGCACGAGCTGCACGAGCGAGTAGATCCACGCCGCGACCAGACCGAGCGCGATCGGCACGTCGAGGCTGACCATGCGCATCCCGGCCGCCGCCCACGCGTTGCGCAGGAAGACGCGCCCCGGCACCGCCAAACTGACGGTCGCGAGCAGCATCGAGAGCCAGCCGAAGAGCACCGCGAAGCGGCCGGTCTCCAGCCCCGCGTAGTACGGCAGCACGAGCAGCATCGTATTGCCCATCAGCGCGCCAGCGACAGCCACGTCGATGAGGTCGCTGCGGCGGGCGGCCCCCGGATCGGCGCCATCGCCGGGCAGGGCGACGCCATAGCCGAAGCGCGCTATCTCGCGGGCGATCTCCGACAGCTTGGCGTCATCGGCGAAGCGCAGCTCCATCCGCTGCTCGAGCAGATCCACGCGCACGTCGCGTACGCCGTCGTGCTTGCGCGCGACCTCTTCGATCAGCCAGGCACACGCGACACAGGTCATGCCGTCGACGGACCACGCGGCGTCGTGCTCGCCCTGCCCGACCCCGACGGCTTGGCAGTAGCGGCCGCGGTAGCTCTCGGTGTCGAGGTAGGCGTAGGCGCGATCGTCGCGCGGCCGTGCGGCGACGCCGACGACGGCGTCACGGTCGACCTCGCGCAGCCGGTACCAATCCGAGAGCCCCGCCCCCTGCAACGCCCCGTGCACCGCCTCGCAGCCGGTGCAACAGAACGATTCGCCGGGCGCCGTCGGCCCCTTGCAGTGCAAGCAGCCGCTCAAGCCCACGTCACGTTGGCGAAGCCGAATTTCTCGACCCGATAGCGCAGCTGGTCACGGGTGATGCCGAGCAGGCGGGCGGCGGCGCTCTGGTTACCACCGCAGCGCTGCAACGCCTGCCGGACCAGGTCGCGTTCGACGTCCTCGAGGACGATGCCGGCCTCGGGCAGATCGAAGCTGCTGTCCTTCCCGCCTGCGTGGCGCTCGAAACCGAAGAAATCGTCGACGCTGAGCGGTCCGCCGTCGCCCAGCAGCACGGCGCGCTCGACCAGGTTGCGGAGCTCGCGCACGTTGCCGGGCCACGAGTGTGCCTCGAGCGCCGCCACCGCCGTCGCCTCGATCTGCAACGCGGGACGCTTGAGCTCCTCGCAATAGCGGCGCACGTACCACGCGGCGAGCGCGCCGATATCACCGTGGCGATCGCGCAGCGGCGGCAGCTCGACGGGCAACACCCGCAAGCGATAGTAGAGGTCCTCGCGGAAACGGCCCTGCTCGACTTCGGCGCGCAGGTCGCGGTTGGTGGCGGCGATCACGCGCACGTCGACGCGCACGTCGGTCACGCCGCCGACCCGCTTGAAGGTCTGCTCCTCGAGGAAGCGCAGCAGCTTGGACTGCATCGCCGGCGAGGTTTCGCCGATCTCGTCGAGGAAGACGGTGCCGCCGTCGGCTTCCTCGAGCAGGCCGCGCTTGGCTTTTTTTGCGTCGGTGAAGGCGCCGCGCTCGTGCCCGAACAACTCGCTCTCGAGCAAGGTGTCCTGCAGCGCCGAGCAGGTGATGTTCATGAACGGACGCGCGGCGCGCGGCGAGTTGTAGTGGATCGCCTTGGCGGCGAGGTCCTTGCCCGTGCCCGACTCGCCGGTGATCAGGACGGTGCCGAGCGGCGCCCGCGCCACCCGCTGAAGGAGCTGGCGCACGCGCTGCATCGCGGGCGAGTCGCCGATGATCCGGTCGAATGCGTAGGGCGCAGACGCCAGCGCGCGGTGACCGGCCAGCTCGCGCTCGAGCGCGCCGGTCGCCAGCGCACGCTCGACCAAGACCGCGATTTCGTCGAGGTTCAGCGGCTTGACTGCGTAGTGCAGCGCCCCGTCGCGCATCGCTTGCACCGCGGTCTCGATGGATCGGCAGCCGGTCATCATCAGCACCGGAACGTCCGGTCGCTCCGCCTTGATCTCGCGCAACAACTCGAGGCCGTCTGCGTCGGGCAGCCGCATGTCGAGCAAGACGAGGTCGGGCGGGTCGCGCAACGCCTCACGCGCCGACGCGCCGGTTGCGGCTTCGACGACCAGATAGCCGTCTTCTTCCAACCGTGCGCGCAGCGACCAGCGAATCAGCTGTTCGTCATCGACGACGAGGATCGTGGCGGTCCCCGACTGCCGTCCCGAGATCATCGACTCGCCTCCGCCCTGCGGTGCCCCCGCGTGCCCCCATCTTGAAGGCCCCGCCCGGACGAGGGCAAGCGAACCGGCAGACGTCGGCGGCGGTTCAGGCGCGCTGCGAGCAGGCGTCGGCGACCAGCTCGACCATCCGGTCGATGTCGAAAGGCTTGCGCAAGAAGCCGAGCGCCCCCATCTGCAGGGCTTCCTCGGCCATCTCGTCGGTACCGTGTGCGGTGATCAACACGATCCGGGACCGCCCCGTCGCGAGAAACTCGCCCAGCAGGCCGAGCCCGTCGGAGTCCGGCAGCCTCAGATCCAGGAGGACGACGTCGAAGATCTCGGCTCGGAAGGCCGCCCGCGCCGCCGCGGCGTCGGCTGCTTCGACAACCGCGAAGCCGTCCGCGCGCAACCGTTCTCGGAGCGACCACCGGATCAGGAACTCGTCGTCCACCACCAGCACGCGCCCCGGCACCGGACCGACGTCCAGGGGCACCGTAGCGAGGATGGTGAGTGGCGGTAGCATGAGGCTCCAAGAGGCGGTACATCCGAGCCTACGAGGCGTCGTCTCGCGCAATGTAGGCGGTCCCATCGGCCCGTGCAGAAATTTCTCACCGACGTCCCGGAGGACTCCCATGCAGTCGGATGCGATGCGCCTGTTGACCGAGCCCGTCTGGTGGTCTGCGCTCGACGGCGTCGCCGCGCCGATGGCCCTGCTCGATTGCGATTTCGAGATCATCTCCGCCAACGCGGCGTTGCGCGACCTGCTCGGAGCCGACGTGATCGTGGGCGGGTCGATCTGTGGCTCGTTCGTGGATCCCGGCGCCTGCGAGTCGCGCCTGCAACAGCTCGAAAGCGGCGCCATCGACAAGGTCATGTTCGACGCCGCCGTGGTCGGCGCCAACGGCAAGGAACACAGCCTGCACTGGCGCGCCCAATGCCTACGCGCTCGAGACACGCAGGCGATCCTGCTGAGCGGCGACGATCGCACCACGGAGCGCGCACAGCGCTTCGCGATGCGGGCCTACGAGCGCGAGCTGCTCGATCTGAAGACTGCCATCGACCACGCCTCCATCGTCGCGACAACGGACGCCGCCGGCATCATCATCGCGGTCAACGAGCGCTTCTGCGCGATCTCGGGCTACGACACGGAGGAGTTGCTCGGCCAGACCCACCGGGTGATCAACTCGGGCATCCACCCCAAGCGTTTCTGGGTCGAGTTGTGGCGCACCATCGGCCGCGGTGAAATCTGGCGCGGCGAAGTGTGCAACCGCGCCAAGGGCGGACACCTCTACTGGGTGGACACGACGATCATCCCCTTCCTCGACGAACGCGGGCGCCCTCATCACTACATGGCCATCCGCACCGACATCACCGAGCGCAAGCTCGCCGAGGCGAAACTACGCGAGACGACAGCGCTCGCCCGGCTCGGCGAGATGGCCTCGGTCGTTGCGCACGAAGTCAAGAATCCGCTCGCCGGCATCTCCGGTGCGCTGCAGATCGTGGGCAAACGCTTGCCCGAAGACACGCCGGAGCGCGCCGTGGTCGGCGATATCCTACAGCGCATCGCAGCCTTGAACGACACGATGGAGGACCTGCTCGAATACGCACGCCCGCGCACGCCACGGCTCGTTGCGCTCGATCTGCGCGACTTTGCCGACGCGATGGTGGCGCGCGTGGCCGACGATCCTCGCTTCGCTGGCGTCGCGCTTCGGGCTTCGGGACTGTCGGCGCCGGTCTCCGCCGACCCCGCGCTGCTGGAAGGCGTGGTCCTCAACTTGCTGATCAACGCGAGCCAGGCGCTGAATCACAGCGGACGGATCGAGGTCGCGGTGCGGCAGGACGGCACCCAAGCGGTGTTGGAAGTCCGCGACGACGGCCCGGGCATCCCCGCCGAACGCGTCGAGCGTGTCTTCGAGCCGTTCTTCACCACCCGGCACCGCGGCACGGGCCTGGGATTGGCGATCGTCCGCCGGGTCGTCGAAGCACACGAGGGTTCGGTCTCGCTGCGTTGCCCCCCGGAAGGCGGCACCGTCGTCGAGATGCGGCTGCCGCAACGCGGCGGGCCGGACCATATGGGGAATATTCCCCAGTCCGGTGGGGAACCCCACCCAGGCTCGGCAGCGTCGAGCTGAATCGCTCCGCCCCCGCCCAGCACAAAGGCTGCGCAATCGCGCCTGCGATCCCCGCGCAAAGCACGAACAACAAAGCGCTTCACGAAGGCTAGGTCGGAATCCTCGCTTGCCAAGGGGCAAACGTTCCCTCTTGGCACGGCGTTTGCTCATTGACCCGGTGCCGGCCGCACTCCCCGCATCTGCGGCCCGAACCGGAGCCCGCCATGAGCCGCCACCACGACGCCCAACTCGCCACCCTCGAGCGCTACATGCGCGAGGTCAGCCGCTACCCGCTGTTGACCCGGGAAGAGGAGACCGAGCTCGCGCAGCGGTACTACGAGACGCAGGATCCCGCGGCCCGCCAGAAGCTCATCAACAGCAACCTCCGCTTCGTGGTGAAGGTCGCGTACCGCTACGCCAGCTACAAGCTCGACATGATCGACCTCATCCAAGAAGGCAACGTCGGCCTGATCACCGCCGTGGAGCGCTTCAACCCCGAGCACGGCAATCGCTTGCTGACCTACGCGGTGTGGTGGATCAAGGCGACCATCCAGGCGCACGTCGCCAGCCAATGGGCCTTGGTCCGCGTGCTCCCTAGCTCGCAGCAGCGCAAGCTCCTGTTCGGCCGCCATCGTGACGGGCAGGAAGGTACCAACGGCGAGAGCGACAGCCCGCGCGAGGTCGAGGGCTGGCACCGGGCGGCCACGTCCGCGCGGCGTACCCTGGATCTCGGCGGTGCCGTGGTCGAGGACAGCCGGCTGACGCTGGCGGACGTGCTCTCGGACGACGACGCCATCGGCATCGAGGCCGAGGTCGGCGAGGCCGAGTTGGTCGCCGCCACGCAGGAGCGCATCGCGGCGGTCCGGGAGCGGCTCAACGACAAAGAGCGCATCATCCTCGACACGCGCATCCTCGCCGAGGAGCCCGCAACGCTGCAGGAGCTCTCGGACAACTTCGGCATCTCGCGCGAGCGCGTGCGTCAGGTCGAGGCCGGCATCAAGCGCAAGCTCGAGCGCAAGCTGCGCCCGCTCGTCGCCGCCTGAGCCAGGGACGTCGGCGGTGCGCGGCCGTCGGACTCAAAAGCCGACGCGGCGCATGACGAAGCGCGGCAGCAACCGGATCACCCACATCACCAGCGCCCACATCGCCGGGGCATAGACGACCGGTTTGCCGGCGTCCATCGCGGCGAGCACGCGGCGCGCGACGCCGTCGGGCTCACCGGCGAATGGCGGTTCCGGCAGCCCTACGGTCATGCCCGTGCGGACAAAGCCGGGCTTGACCGTCAACACCCGCAGCCCTTCGGCATGAAAGCGGTGATCGATCGACTCGAGGTAGTGCGAGAGCCCCGCCTTGCTCGCGCCGTAGAGCGCAATTGGCTTGCGGCCGCGGTCGCCTGCGACCGAACTGAACACGACGAGTTGCCCACTGCGCGGCAACAGGTGCGTCCTCGCGTGCTCACAGAAGAGGATGGTGCCGGTGAAATTGGCCTGCAACATCCGCTCAGTCAGAGCGAGATCGGCGTGAAGTGCATCGCCCACTGCGAAGACGCCGGCGGTCACGACCACCGCGTCGATTCCGCCCAGCGCGTCGTTCGCGGCAGCGAGTGCTGGAGCGAAGCTGGCGGTGTCGAGCAGATCACACGCGCCCTGCCCGACCACGACGTCGTCACGCCCGGCTCGAGCCCGCAAATCCGCAGCGCATCGCTCGAGCTCCTCGCCGTCGCGTCCGAGCAGGAAGAGCCGATCCCCACGCATCGCGAGCAGGCGCGCGAGCGCCCGCCCCATCCCGCGGGACGCACCGAGAAAGACGACGTTCATGGGTGGAATTCTCCGGAACCAAACGGTGGATCGCCGAATAGCCGAACGCTCTGGGCGCTACGGAAGCGCAGCTCCGGGTCCCAGCGGCGCCGCACCTCGAGGAACGCCGACAGGCGCGGCTCCATCGCGCGGAAATGTTCGGGCGTCGTGAACTGGTCCTTGGTCAGGTAGATGCGGCCGCCGACCTCGAGGACCGCTTCGTTCAGGCGCGCGATGACGGCCGGGGTGCCGCTGCGGACCGGGAGGTCGATCGCAATCGAGATGCCGGGCCGCGGGAACGAGAGCATGCCTTCGCCCTCCTCGCCGCAATCCTTGAGCACGCAGAGGAACGAAGCCGCCGATGCCTCGGTCAGCAGCTCAAGGATCCGACGCACCCCCGTCGCGCCCGCTTCGCGCGGAACCACCGCTTGGTGCTGGGTCAAGCCACCTCGCCCGTACCCGAGGTTCCAGTTGTCGACGATGTCGAGCGGGTAGAAGAACGCCTCGGGCGACACGATACCTGCCGTCTTTTGCCGAAACTGCTTGTGATAGTAAGCAAAGTTGAAAAGCCTCACATTGGTGGGCGCGAGCGCCCAATCCGGCGCCTCGAACGGCACAGGGATCCGTCCCGACGTCCAGCGCGGCGGCGTCGCGGGCCCTTCGCCGGGCTCGGCCCAGCGGCCGACATACAGGATCCCGCGTCCCATGCTCGGCCCGCGCTTGAGGCAGTCGATCCATGCCACCGTCATCGGCCACCGCGCCGAGCCTTCGATCAGCGCGCCCATCAAGCTGTCGAGGTCGGGATGGCGGGTGGCTTCTTGGTAGATCCACGGCGATGGCGTCCGCTCCATCTGGAGCTCGACTTCGAGGATGGCACCCGTGAGCCCCATGCCGCCGACCGTCGCCCAGAACAGGTCGGCGTGCTCGGTCGGGCTACACTCGAGGGTCCGTCCGTCCGCAACACGCATGCGCAGCGCGCGGAGATGGCGCCCGATCGTGCCCGCGACGTGGTGATGCTTACCGTGCACGTCACTCGCGACCATGCCGCCGAGGGTCACGAATTGCGTCCCAGGCGTGACGGGCACGAAGAACCCGCGCTGCAAGCTCAATCGGTTCAGCGTGTGGAGGGACAGGCCGGCCTCGGCACGCAGGACGCCGGCGTCGTCGAAGCGTAGGATCCGATCGGCGAGCGTCGTGGTCAGGACTTCGGGACAGCCGGGCGCTGGCAAGGACGAGTCGCCGTAGGAGCGACCGAGACCACGCAAGAGATGCGCGTCGGCGCTGGCCGCCTCGAGGTTCTCACTGAACCGCTCACGGCCGGGGACGAACTGTCGCCCCCAGCCGGCGACGCGAGGCATCTCGCTAGGAGAGGGCAACGCGCCAAACCTTCTCGTCGTTCCGCAGCAGGTCCGACCAGGTCGTGCGACCGATTTCGAGCTCGGCCGACTCCGGCAGCAACGCCACGTGCAGCAACCATCGATCGCTGTAGCCGTTCGCCACCAGTTGCCGGATCTCGCCGCCGAGGACCTCGCAGATCCCGGCCTTGAGCGTCGGGAACCACTCGCTCACCTTGTGCGCGACCGGCATGACGTCGGCGAAGACCACCGTCGGCTGCTGCGCGGTTTCCCATGGCGTGCCGGCGGCGTCGACCACCCGACTCGCGTCGGGGTGGAAGTGCAGTCGGCACAACTGGAAGTAGGTGGCCGTCCCCGGCAAGCCCGCGCGCTGCCGTCCGCTGCGGCGCGACTGGCGATGATCGGGCACCGAATCGGTGACCGCGCCGCCAAAGTGCGCCGAGAGGTAGATCCACTGCTTGTCGTCCTGCAAAGGTAGCAGGCCTTCGAGGTCGCCGTAGCGGAGGACGTGGTGAATGTCTTTGGGATGCCGGTCGCGGCGGACGTGTTCGACAATCATGCGCCCACGGTAGCACCGCGCGTCGGCGGCGGGAAGTGGCCACGACCGCCCGAAAGGCGATCGAGTACACGGCGCACGAATCGCGCACGCAGGTAGAAGCCGCGCGCGCCGGTCCAGGTCATGTGGCCGTCTGCGCCGACGACGCGGGCGCGCTCGCTGCGATCCCGCCCTTTCGGACGCACCTGCAGCGCGTCGCCGAGGCGCGCGTCGATCTCGTCGACCCGTCCCGCGAGGACCATGCCCATCAAATCGTCGTAGTCCCGCCGCAAGATCGCTGCCTCTTCGGCGGTGGGCTGCCACAGGCGCGCGATTCCGATCCGGCGCTGGAGCCACTGCTCGCGTCGCGCCTCGATGGGCACCCAGAGCACGTGCTGGAGCTTGGCACCGACCGCGCTGGCCTCGAACGGAAGCCGCGCTGCGGCGGGTTCGAGCGGCACGCGGGTCACCCAGGTCGACTCAGCCGGCATGCCTTCGCCGCGCAGGGGCACAGTTTTCAACTCGACGCCAAGCTCCGGAAAATCGGGCTGGGCGTCGTTGCCTGCGCTGGCACCCAGCGCGCGCTCGAGCAATTCGCCGGTCCAGCCCTTGCCGGAGGACGCACACGGCGGGGGGGCGATCCCCAGCGCCTCAGCGATCTCTCCGACCGAGAGACCGGCCAGTGAGCGCGCCAACGCGAGCAGCGCCTCAACGTCCGGTGGCGCCGCCATCAGGCCTGCGCCGGCTCTCCGACGTGCACCGTCACCGTCGAGGCGGGGCGCTTGCCGCGTAGGTTCACCTTGCGGGTGCCTCGCATCAGACCGAGCTGCTGGGCGTCCCAGACCGGCCCCACCAGGAACGAGAGCGGGTCGTCGGCGAATGCCGGAGCGTTCTTCTCGAAGAGGGCATGGCCGATGAGGTTGAAGGCCCAGCCCAGCGTGAACGTGCCGACCGAGACGAGCCAAATCGGGCGCGCCGGACGCGAGAGCAACAGACCCGCGACACCGACCATGATCATCGGCGTACCCACCAAATGCATCACGCGGTTGGTCGGATCCGAGTGGGTGCGCTCGTAGTAGCGCGTCGCGAGATACCAGCGATGCTGCAGCGTGCCGTCGAATTCGGGGTGCCGCTCTCGCCACTTGCGCTCGAGCTCGGCGACGCCGCGCGCGAACAGGCCGACGCCCAGCAGCTTCTGCCCGGTGACGAGCGCGATCATGCCTCCGGTCGTCATGCCGACAGCGCGGGACTCCTCGGTAGGCAACAGGTTGATGAGGCGGCGCAGCATGATGTCCTCGCTCGAATCCGGTGGTGCCGTTCCGAATCCTGGCAACACGATAGCGGTGGCGGGCGTGAGGTCCACCGAATCCCACCAGCGGGCGCGGGTCTGACAAAGGTTTTACATTGACCGGCACGCTGCGCTCGTCCCTTCGCGGGGGCCTCGTCGCACGGCGGTCAGTCGTCGCTCTCTTCGGCGCCGGCTCCCGGCAAGCGTAGCGACAACGCCGGTCGCCCTGCCCCACGCAGCGCGCCGTAGTGCCGCCAGCTCGTGAGGACGCTCTTCACGTAGCGCCGATTCTCTCGGAACGGGATCGCTTCGACGAACGCGTCGAGCGGCCAGTCGTGGCGTTCGCGCAGCCATTTCCGCGCGTTGCCGGGGCCGGCGTTGTAGCTCGAGGCGACCAACGCGTCCGCGCCGTCCCAGCGCTTGCGCAACCGTGCCATGTAGCCCACGCCGAGCGGGATGTTGACCTCGGGTCGCTTGAGGCTCGCGTAGCTGATCTTGTCGACGACGCCGAGCCGCGCGTTCATCGCCGTGGCCGTGGGCAGCATCAGCTGCAGCAGCCCCGTCGCGAGCACCGGGCTCTGCACCGTCGGCGAGAATCGGCTCTCGGTGCGCATGATGGCCCATACGAAGTCCGGATCGACGCCCTGCGCGCGCGCGGTCTTCGCCACGATCGGTCGGAACGCATCGGGCCGGGGGTAGACCAGCGTGAAAAGACCGTGCCGCGGCGACACGCCGCCGAGATCGACGTCGGCGAGGGCAGCCAGCGCGCGATTGTAGGCACCGACGCTGGTCCACAGCGCTGCCCGAACGCGATCGGCGGCTTCGCCCTTGGGCCACGCCACCGCTGCGATCTCCGCACGAGCCGAGCTGTCCATCCCCATCCGCAGCAGGTCGACCGCGGCGAGCAAGTGCGGATCGCTCAACAGCCGCGCAGGCGGCGGCTCGGGCGCGGTGGCGCCGCGCCCGCTCTGACGCTGCGCCTCGAGGCGCGCGAGCCGCTTGGGGTCGAGGCCGTGCAATCGGACCGCTGCGAGCCAGCCGTAGTAGGTCTCGGGGGTTCGTTGCACCAGCGCAGCGTAGCGATCGGCGGCGACCTTTCTGCGCCCGAGCTCCTCGGCGGCGCGTGCCCACCAATAGTGCAGGCGCCCGCGATTGAAGATGCGCTCCGCGGCAGGGGCGACCGCAACCACACGAGCGCCGACGCGCTCGGCGACTGCCCAGCGACGGTTCGAGACGGCCTCCCAGAGCAGGTCCCAGGCGGCGTACTCGACCATGTCCCCCTTGTGGCGCAAGACGGCCTCGAGGACGGCGTCGGCGGCCTTGTGTTGCTTGCGACCGCGCAGGATCCGCGCCCGCCACCGCATGGCGTCGTCGACCAGCGTACTCTTCGGGAACTGCTTCTCGATCTCGGCGAACAGGCTGAGCGCCCGGTCACCGCTGCCGCTGTTCGCTTCGCGCTGCGCGGCACGATAGAGCAGGCCGGCCCGCGAGGGGCCCTTGCAGTGTGCGACGGCCTCGGCGTAGGTCGCGACCGCCTCCTTGCGGCGCTTCCAGAAGATCTCCAGCACACGCGCCCGGATCGCGGTTGCCTCGCACCACGTCTCGCTGCCACGCGGCGAGGCCTTTCGCAGCGACTCGGACTCGGCGAGGACCAGCTCGCGCTTGTGGAGCAGGCGCGCTCGCTCCAATCGCACCAAGCGCTGCGCGTCGGTCAGGGGCTTGCGCACCTCTGCCGCCAGCGCGGCGTGACGCTTCTGGGCATCGCGGTCGGCGCTGCCCCCCGGGAAGCGCGTGCGGATCTCTCGCAGCCAACCCTCGGCCGCGGCCGCGTCCCCCGCCGCCAGCGCTGCCTCTGCCGCTGCGAACAGCACGTCGGCGACCGGATCGGTGTCCGCCTTCAGCGCTGCGCGCCAGGCAGCGACCGCGCCGACCCCACGACGGGTGGCCAACTGGGCGGCGACCCATGCACGTCGGTCCGCACGCGCGAAGCCTTGCTCGGGCACCTTCGCGAGGCTGGCCGCGGCGCGTTCGAGGTCGCCCGCGGCGAGCCATGCTTCGGCCGCCCAGAGTGCGCAGGTTGGGGCGATGCGGTCACTACTGGCGGCAAACCGGTCCAAACCCGCGGCCGCGACGGCGTTGTCGCCGGCGTGCCACCTCGATACCAGGGCCATGACCGTCAGCGCGCGGGCCTCGCGCGCATGGCCCGGGTCGGCACGGAGCCGCTCGAGGCCGCGGGCGGCCTCGCTCCACCTTCCCTGGTCGAACGCCGCGCGTGCCGGCGTTCCCGCCGCGACCGGGGCGAGCGCCTGCAGTTCGAGCCGCGCCAGCGCGTTGGCGATGCCGGTCGCGCTGGCCTCGGCCGGGAGCGACGCCCAGTCCGTGACACGATTCGGATCCTCGGCGCCCGGCGCGGGGGCGACCGCAGGGGCCCCAGGCAGTGCCCGGCGAGCCTGCTCGCAGCCGAGGAGCGCCAACACCAGCCCGCAGCCCAGGAAGGCGAGCTTTGAGCGGGCATGGCGCGACGAGCGTCCCGTCGCGGCGGCGTCGGTTCGGCGAATCACTTCGGGCCTCCCGGGTGGGCGTTTGCGCCCCCGTGTTCGGTCTCCTGACCGGTGCGCGCACGCTGCCGTGCCTCCTTGGCGTCGTAGCGCAGCCAGCGCAGACGCAGCAACTCGGCGTTGGAACCCTCGGCGCCGTGGTACTCCTCGGCAGGGAAGAGCCGATGCCCACGCCAGAGCGCGTCGAGCCAATCGAGGAACGCCTGCAGCGCGCAAGGACCGACCGGCGCGGCCTCGTGGCCTTCCGCGTCCTCGAGCAGCGGCCGCCCCTCCCGACACCGCCGCGCGAGCGTCGCCTGTGGCATCTCGTGGGCGTGCTCGCCGTGCCGCGCCCAGACCAAGCGTTGCCCGATGCGCCCGTAGAGGAAGGGGTGAGCCGGTCGTTCGCCGAAGATCGAGTAGCCGAGGAAGCTGTGCTTGGGCGATGGCGCGCCGAGCAGATGCAGGATCGTCGGCACCAAATCGAGTTGCGACGACGGCACCTCGACGCGCGCCGGCAACGCATGCAGGGGGTCGGAGAGCAAGAGCGGCATCGGCGCGAAGCTGCCCGCGAGCTCCGGCACGCCGATCAGGGCCTTCACTGCAGGTGTCGGTAGCTGGGCATGGTCGCCCGTGATGACGACGAGCGTGTCGGCGAGGACGCCGCGGTCATCGAGCGTCCGGAGCAGCCGCCCGAGTTGCGCGTCCGAGCACGCGTAGCCGGCGAGGAGCGGTTGGTCACGAACGGCGGCGGGGATGGCGCACCCCTCGTCGGGGAAGCCGGGCAGGTGGGTTCCGACGGTCAGCGTGGCGAGCATCCACGGCTCCGGGGACTTCCGGAGCGCGTCGATCCGGTCGAGCAGGAAGTCGACCAGCGTCGCGTCGTCGAACCCCCACGCGTTCTGCTTGCGATCCGGGTAGCGGCCCTGCAGGTCCTCGCGCCC
Source organism: Pseudomonadota bacterium (assembly GCA_041163625.1). GTDB lineage: Bacteria > Myxococcota_A > UBA9042 > UBA9042 > UBA9042 > JACKFC01. The sequence continues at coordinate 13,958 of JBEARB010000218.1, forward strand.
CCACACCGCGTCGAAGCCGTGCCCACGCAACGTGGCTTCGCACGCCATGTAGATCTTGCTCGCGCCGCGCACGAACTCGCTGTGGTAGCCGTGCTCGCGCAGCACGTCGGCGAGGCAACGGTACGGCGTTTGACCGTCGACCGAGCCGCCGACCTCCAGATCGCCGACGGCCGCTGGCGGCAACGTGGCGCAGAGGCTCGCGATCAGGCCGTTGGCGGTGGGCGAGGTCGCGTTGTGGAAGCCGCGCACGTCGGTATGCGACGCGGCGAACTTCTCCAGTTCCGGCATCAGCGTCCGATGGCGCGACGCGGCGTGCAGCGAGGTAAACCCGGCCGAGAGCGACTCGACCAGGATGACCAGCACGTTCGGGGGGCGCCCCTGCCCAATCGGTGCCACCGCCGACGTCGCTCTGCGGGGCAACGCTGGAGTCGTGCCGAGGTCTTCGCGCACCAGCGGGTAGCGGTTCGCAGGCTCGACACGCGGCGGCAAGACGCCTGCGGCGCGCAGCGGCCCGATATGCTCGGCCGCCAGCGGCGCCACCACCACGCGTCTCGGGTCGACGCGCTCGGGCGCGATCAACTTCGCCCGGATGCCCGAGGCGGCGACCTGGACCTCGGGCAACAGCCCGAGATGGTGGGGGTGCCAGTCGCCGGTCGCGGCGGCAGTCGTCACCACCGCGGCCACGACGGCGAGGGTCGCCGCGGCGCCCGATGGCCGCAGCGCACGGTGGGCTCCGTCGCGCCAGCCCATCCAGACAATCGCGGCGCCGGCCGACGCCACGGCCGCGAAGGCCGCCAGCAGTCGCGGGTCGGCCAAATAGCCGATCGATCCGGCCGAGACGTGCGCCCACGTCGACTCGTTGGCGTGCGCCAAGGCGAAGTAGCAGGTGACCACGTCGGCAGCCCGGAAGAACGTGGCCGAGGTCGCGAGCAGCCACGCCGCGAACAGCCAGCCGCGCCGCGCGCCCCCGGCGGCATTGCGGGCCGCCGCCGCCGGCGCCACCAGCGCCGCGACCATCAGGCCATCGAGCGCGAAGCCGCTGCCGAGCTCGACGGGATCGACCTCGAGGTCGACAAACGCACGCATCGCCATGAGCCCGAGCACGCGCAAGCCCCACCACAGCGCCAAGACGAACAGCGCCGGGCGCGCAGGCAGCCACGCCGGCAAGGGCGCGCGGACGTCATCGGGCGCGGGCGCAGACATCGGCTCGGACGGATGCATCGATCTCCTCGGGCGGCTCGGCCCGCGCGGACGCTACGGGGCCACGGCCCGCCAGTCGAGGATTGGCCAGCCTCGGCGCTTCGCCTCGCGGCGGAGGCGTGGGTCCGGCTGCACGACGAC
>JBEARB010000219.1:0-35065 GCA_041163625.1 Pseudomonadota bacterium
GGTCGGGACGCGCCGCGCGCTGACGCTCGCGCCCAACGCTGCCGATTTCCAGAGCGGTTTCGCGGCCGGCGAGGGCGACGAGGCCGAATATGCGGCGGCGGCGTTCGCGGCGCGCGAGTGCCCGCCGTTCTTCGTCGACAAGATGACGGGCGACAAGGCGTTGCTGCGCTGGTACCGCAACCTGTGGCAGTACGGCGTCGTCGCCATCACCGGTCACGGTGACGCCTACTTCAACGGCATGGACGCGGCCTCGGCGGCCGCGTACGGCTGGGAGCACATCGGCACGCAGGAGGTGATCTGGAGCGGTGAGGTCACCAACTGCGGTGAGCTCTCGAGCTCCACCAAGAGCTGCAGCAGCGACGCTAACTGCAATCCCGGTCAGGAGTGCATCAAGACCTCGGCCAAGGCTGGCATCTGCGTCGATCACACCCAGGGCGACATCATGACCGGGCGCGTCGTCATCGGCGCCGAGACCTACGGCCTGACGCCGGCGTTCCTGCAGCGCCACGCGCGTCAGGACCTGCCCGCCTCGATCGTCTACCTCGGCGCGTGCCGCACGCTCTGGAACGGCAGCCTCGCGGTGCAGCTCTTCGGCGCTGGCGCCGCGGCCGTCGTCGGCTACTCGGACTACGTCACCAACCAATTCGCCTGGGATCGCGGCAAGGCCTTCTTCGACACCATCATCGGTGAGATCGGCAGCGTCACGACCGCCGCCGAGACCGGTGTGCTCGATCCGATCACCAAAGGCCGCATGCGCTGGATCGGCAACGGCAAGGCCAACGCCAAGGACGGGAACATCATCAATGCCGGCTGGGACAGCGGCAAGCCGACCGGCTGGACCACCGTCGGCGACGGCCGTGTCATCTCGCGCCTGGGCGTGACGGTGCCCGTGGCCGGCAAGTTCATGGGCATCATCTCGACGGGCCTCGGCTTCACGGCCCAGAACGGCAGCCTCGAGCAGCCCTTCTGCGTCTCGCCGAGCGCGACCAAGCTCTGCTTCTGGTGGAAGTTCTACTCCGAGGAATTCCTGGAGTGGTGCGGCTCGGCGTACATGGACCGCTTCACCGCGACCATCACCGGCAAGCAGGGCAAGTTGACCGTCACCGACGTCTGGATCGATCCGCTCTGCCCCTACGACTGCCACAACAAGAACCCGTGCCAGCCCGGTACGGCGGCCTGCAAGTGCGGCAGCCAGTGGAAGACGCTCGACAAGGCCGACCTCTCCTTCGACAAAGGCGACGTGCACATGACGCCGTGGCAGCAGGACTGCAAAGAGGTGTCGCCGTTTGCCGGCAAGCGCGTCGACCTGAAGTTCTTCGCCACCGATAAGGGTGACTCGGACTACGACACCGCCGTGCTGATCGACGAGATCACCATCAAATAGCGCCGCGGGCGCCCGGTCGCCCGTGGCGACGTGGAGGCTCCATGGCCCTGCGCTCGCTGCCCGTTCTTCTTGCGTTGCTTGCTCTCGTGGGTTGCGTCGATCCGCCCCAGGACGAGCCCGATCCGACCGACACCGCGGGCGGAGGCAACGACGTCTCGCCGCTCTTCGATGCCAGCGGTGACGGCTCGAGCGGCAGCGACGGCACCGCTGGTGACGGCGGCGGCGCGCCCGGTGTCTGGTTGACCTTCGAGGTCGACGACAGCGCCAACAAGACCTTCGCCGACGGCGATATCAAGTGGACCGGTAGCTTCAGCTGGGACTCGGCGACCAACCGGATCACTCCCGCGAGCAGCTGGCTGCCCAGCGAGGGCCCGTACCCGGTACTCTACGACGACGGCCCGCTCTCCGCCGGCGGCCACGAGCACGAGGGCGCCAAAGCCGGCGACCACATCTTCAGCACGGCCGTGTTCTACGACGCGAGCGAGGACCAGGTCTTCGAGTACGGCGCGCTCAACGAGTTCGACAATTGGATGTGGATCGGCCCCAACGGCACGCTCGAGGTGAAGAAGGGGGCCACCGGCACGATCGCCGCCAAGGGGCTGGTGCTGCCGGCGCACGGTGACATCGACGTCAAGTTCGAGCTCGACACCAAGGCGCTCGACCCGAAGTTCAAGTGGGCGCTCGACACGCACAAGTTCTTCGTCAAAGGCACGATGAACATGTGGACGCCGGTGCAGCTGCTCGACGACGGGCAAAAGGGCGACGCTGCGGCCGGTGACGGCGTGCTGACCTACGTGCAGTCGAAGAACCTCGGCAGCCACGACGGCCTGCTCAACGCGGGCTCGGAAGTGCAGTTCATCTACGTCAGCACGACCGGCGACGTCTTCCCCGAGGACGGTCAGGAGTACAAGGGCAGCAGCGCCGCGCTCTCCGCCGGCGTGAAGGCGTTCGCCGCCACCGGCGAGGGCGGCGCGTGGGTGCCGGTCGATGTGGTCCTGCGCAAGGACAGCAAGGGCAAGTTCGAGAACACCGCGATCATCGTGCCCGGCAAGGCAGGGGCCTGCGATCCGGCCTGCGCGACCGGGCAGATCTGCGAGGCGGGCGTCTGCAAGGACGCGCCCAAGATCTGCGATCCAGCCTGCGCGACCGGCCAGGTCTGCGTGGACGGTGCCTGCGCGGACGCCCCCTGCGACCCGGCATGTGGCGAGGGGCAGGTCTGCAACAAGGGCACCTGCGAAGACAAGGTCTGCGAGCCGGCCTGCGGCACGACCCAGCTCTGCAAGCTCGGCCAGTGCGTCGACAAGACCTGCGAGCCGGCCTGCGGCGGCGACCAGACCTGCGTCGTCGACGTCTGCGTCGACAAGCTCAAGCTGATCGAGGTGGCGCCCGTCAGCGGCCCGATGGTCGGTGGCACCAAGCTCACGCTGAACGGCAAGGGCTTCGCCGCGCCCGCCAAGGTCACGGTCGGAGGCAAAGAGGCGACCGACGTGGTCGTGCTCTCGGCCCAGCAGATCACTGCCATCACGCCCGCCGGGACGACCGGCAAGGTCGACGTCTCGGTCGAGGTCGGCGGCGAGACCGTCACCCTCGAGAAGTCGTTCAGCTACGACGCGCCGCCAAAGCCGACGGCGCTGCTGCTCGAGCCCTCGGCCTTCGTGGTCGAGGAGGGCGCGTCGGTCGGCGCGGTCTCGGCGATCGTGAAGATCCCGACCATCAGCAACGCAAGCGGCCCGACCGACGGCCTCGTCGTCGAGTTCGGCTACGGCCCCAAGGGCACGCTGCCCAATACCAGCCCCGCCAAGCCCGAAGAGGCGTGGGTCTGGGCGAAGGCGACCTTCCAGAACGAGGACGCGCTCAAGGGCGAAGAGACCTGGGGCGCCACGCTCGGTGTGCTGCCACTCGGCGAATACGGCCTCGCCGTGCGCGCGACGTGGGCCGAGCAGACCGTCTACGGCGACAAGAACGGCTCCGAAGACGGCGTCAGCAGCGAGCAGCTCGGCACGATCTTGGTCAGCAAGCCGGACCTGACGCCGAAGGTGACGGGCCTGGAGCCGCCCTTCGTCTCCACCAAGGGCGGCACCATCACCATCCTCGGCAAAAACCTGCCGAACACCACGGCCGTGACCATCAAGTCGAGCGTCCCGGCGCCGCCGCTCACTGGCAAGAACATCTCCGTCGTCGACGGCAAGGGCCTGTCGGTGACCATCGAGTCGGGGATGACGTCGCCGCTGCCGCCGCGACCCGCGACGGTGCAGGTCACGCCGCCCGGCGCACCGACGATCGAACTGAAGGACGGGCTCGCGGTCTGCCCGATCGACTCGCCGGTGATCGACGGCGCGGTCGACGGTGTCAGCGGCAACGATTGGCACTTCCTCTCGATGATGGGCATCAACGACACGCCCTCGTCGTGGTCCGGCAACAGCGTCTCGCAGCTGTGGGCCGCCTACGACAAGACCAACCTGTACGTCGGCGTGGTCGGCAACGTCGAGGCCGCCAACGCCATCGTGGTCTACGTCGACATCGACTACGGCGCGGGCACCGGCGCCAAGAGCCCGGTCGACCTCAAGGACAACAGCGGCGCGGTCGACGACGCCATCGCCAGCTCCTTCGTCTGCACCGACAGCAAGTTCGGCGCCGACTTCGCGATGGCGACGATCGGCCTGCAGTCGTTCTCGACCGGGAACCCGAGCGAGTCGACCGGCGCGGGCTGGCGCGACCTGAAGAACGACAGCGACTTCGCCTGGCTCGGCGCGACCGTCTTGGCGCAGGCCGGCAAGGGCGTCGAGGGCGCGCTGCCGCTCGCGACGATCTTCCCGAACGGCGTGCCGGCCAACGGCACCCGCATCGCCCTGTACGCCGTCGTCACCAACAAGGACGGCTCGGTCGCGCCCGACAACGGCGTCTGTCCCGCCCAGGTCGGCGCCGCCAACGCGCTGACCGTCGATACGGTCGCCTGGTTCGACCTCTTCCCCGCGCCGTAGCGGCGGTTTCGGTTGCGCCGCGCTGCGTGCGACGGCGCCGCCTCCGCTGCGACCAGGAGTTCTAATGTCCCGCTTCTCGTCCTCTCGCGCGGTTCGAACCTCCGCGTCGTTGCCCGCCATGCTCTTCGCCGCCACCCTCGTGGCCGGCCCGGCTGCCGCGGCGCCGCTGTTCGAAGACCACTTCGACAATCCGACCAGCAACCTCTCGGGCAAGAACGGCTGGGCGCGCAAATACTGCAACGACAACTGGCGTGTGATGAACAACGGCAAGGCGATGGCCAAGACCGACGACGGCTGCGGCTGCACGCAATCGTGCGATTTCGCGGTCTACACGCAGGGCCCGAACAACTGCGTCAAGAGCGAGCCGGTCGACAATATCCTCGTCAACGGCGACGCGAACTGGACCGACTACGTCTTCGACGTGCGCATGCGCAACCTCGACAACGACACGATGGGCGTGGTCTTCCGCTACAACAACACGGCCAACTACTACGCCGTCTGGTTCTCGCAGGACACCGCGCCCTCGCCCGACGGTGCCTGCGACAGCTCGCTCTCGGGCGCGCGCCTCGTCCGCGTCGCGAGCGCGCAGGGCGGCGGCAAGGTCACGGTCCTCGCCAACAGCAAGGTCACCTACACCCAGGGCAAGGAGCATCGCATCCGCGTGCGCGTGGTCGGATCGTCGATCCAGGTCTTCTTCGACGCCAACGCCGACGGCAAGCTCGACGATCCCGCCGAGCGCATCTTCAACGCGACCGACAGCACCCACCCCAAGGGCGCCATCGGCCTGTACGCCTACCAGAACGGCACCTCGACCTCGCCGTGCAACCAGGGCGGCTGCTGGTTCGACGACGTCGTGGTCGAGCCCATCGGCGGCGGCGGTGGCGGCGAGCCCGACGGCGACGGCGATGGCACCCCCGATGCCAAGGACAACTGCCCCGCCATCGCGAACCCGGACCAGGGCAACCACGACGGCGACACGCAGGGCGACGCTTGCGACGCCGATGCCGACAACGACGGCCTCTCCAACGTCGAGGAGGCCAAGCTCGGCAGCAACCCGCTCGACGCCGATTCGGACGACGACGGCCTGCCCGATGGTCTCGAGCCGCAGCCTGGCGACGATTTCGACAAGGACAGCCTGCCCGGTATCCGCGACCCCGACAGCGACGGCGACGGCCTGCCCGACGGCCTCGAGGCCGGCATCACCGAGCCCGGCAAGGACACCGACGTCAGCAAGGGCTGGTTCACGCCCGACGCCGATCCGAAGACCACGACCAACCCGCTGCTCGCCGACACCGACGGCGACGGCTTGGCCGACGGCGTCGAGGACGACAACAAGAACGGCCGCGTCGACACCTGCGAGTCCGATCCGACCAAGGCCGACGAGCTGCCGTGCGGCGGTGGCGGCGGCGGTGTGGACGCCGGCGGTGGCGGTGGGGTCGACGCCGGTGGCGGCGGCGGCTTCGTCGACGCTGGCGCGGGCGGTGGCGGCGGCGGCTTCGTCGACGCTGGCGCGGGCGGTGGCGGCGGCGGCGGATCCGACGCCGGCGCCAACGGTGCCGACAACGACACCACGAGCGGTGCCGACGGCAGCGCCACCAACGGCGACGCCGCCGGCCCGGGCACGTCGGGACCGCTGACGCTGACGCCGATCGGCAACGACTCGGGCGGCTGCAGCGCTGCGCCGGTGCGCACCACCGGACAGACCTGGGCCTGGTTGGGGATGCTCGGCTTGGTGTTGGCGGGTTGGCGCGTGGCGCGCCGGCGCGCCTGATTCGGCGCGTTGCGCTCGGCTACGAACCCAAGCGGGTCGGTTCGAGCGTCTCGGGCTCCTTGGGAGTCGCCGAACGACGCTTCTGTGCGGCCGGTTTCGCGGCCTTCTCGCGCGGCTTCGCACGGCTCCGCCCGGATTTCTTGCCGCCGGAGGGGCCCGCTTGGCCGCCGCCGCGGACGGCCCGACCCCAGAGCAGCAAGATCCACAGCACCAGCAGCAGCCGAGGCCAATCGCCCAGGCGCGCGTAGACCGTCCGCGACTCGAGCATCGGCACGTCCGCGAGCAGCGTCTCGGGCTCGGTCAGCGCCGTCTCCTGCCGACGGCGGCCGGCCGCATCGACGAAGACGCTGACGCCGGTATTGGTCGAGCGCACCAGCCAGCGGCGATACTCGACCGCCCGCATCTGCGCGAGCTGCAAGTGGTGGTAGGGCTCGGCGGTCTGGCCGAACCAGGCGTCGTTGGTGAGGTTGAGCAGGACGTGTGGGTCGTGCACCGCGACGCTGCGCGCAAACCCGGGCAGCAGGTCCTCGTAGCAGATCAGCACGCCGAGGCGGTTCTCGCCGAGCCGCAGCGGCTCGGTGCGGGTGCCCGCCTGGAAGCGCGAGGACTCCGGCAGCAGGTCGTAGAGCTCGGGGAAGCGCTCGCCGAACGGGATGTACTCGCCGAACACGAGCAGGAACGCCTTGTCGTACAGGCCGAGCACGTCGCCGTCGGGACGCATCAGCAGCGCGCTGTTGAAGCAGGCGCGGCAGTCGGCGTTGCGCATCGGCAGCTCGCCGCCGAAGGTCATCGCGCCCATCAGCAGCGGCACGTCGAAGCCACGCAGGGGCGTGCTGCGGTCGAATTCCGGGGTTCGCTGATCGGCGAGCACGTCCTCGGGGTAGGCCAGCTTCCGGTCGGGCAGGGCGGTGGCCGATGGCAAGATCCGCGCCGCCCGTCGCGGGATGCTGTACTGCGCCTGAGCCTGGAAGCCGAGCACGGCGGTGAGTTCGCGCTCGGTCCCGGTCGCGAGCGGTCGAATCTGCCCCTTGGCGTCGCGCTCGAAGGCCTTGCCGCCGCGCCCGAGCAGCAGCAGGTGGCCGCGCGCATCGGCTGCACCGGCGACGAGATCGATGTCCAGCCCCGTGCGCACCGGCTTCCAGCCGCCACCGATGGGCCGGCGGAGCAGCGTGCCCTGCGCGCCGACGGCGAAGATCGTGCCGGCCGCGTCGAAGAAGCAGCCGTAGAGGTCCGGGCCCTGCTCGCGCTCGACCCGCATCCGGTCGGCGCGACCACGCAGCACCACGCCGCCGGCGCCGACCGCGACCAAGGCCGCGCCCTGCGGATCGCCGCACACGTCCCAGAGGTCCCGCTCGGTCGGTGAGTTCACCCGCACGATGCGGCGATTTCGCTCCGCGCGCAGGGCGCCACCGCGACCCACGATCAGGACTTCGCCGCTGGCGGCGTGGGCGATGGCCGTAGCGTCGATGGCTTCGGCGTCGTCCTGCTCGAGCTCGGTGAGCTCGCCCTGCCATCGCTTGGCCTCGTCCTGTCGCCGCAGCGGCTCGGGCGGCAGGTCCAGCACCCACACCCGCCCACCGCGGGCGAGAATGTAGGTCGGCTTCAGGCGGCCCATCAGATCGATCTCGGGCGAAGTCGTGTCGACGCCGGTCTCACGCTCGGGCAGCTCGGTCGCGTAGCGCCCCCACGGCGTGAAGGTCCACACCCGGCGGCCGTCCTCGAGCAGGCGCCAGATATCGGCCCGCGGCGCGCTCGCCCCGCTCAGCAGGCCGAGCCCTTCGAAGCCCTCGCCACGCGGCAGCGCAGAGAGTGTCTCGCCGTCGTGGCGCAGCGCGGTGCCCGCCGCGCCGAAGACCACGAACCGGTCGCGCGAGAAGACGACCGGCACCGCCCCGTAGGGCTGGTAGGCGCTCTCGGGCCAGAGCACCAACTCGGCACCCTGGGCCGCGAGCTCCGCGGTCATCCGCTGATGCTTGAGCAGGTTCTTGCGCAGCACGCGGACGCGCTCGGGGCCATCGAGGTGGCGCGCTTCTTTCTCCCAGATGCCGACGTCGCCCTCGACCAAGCCGATCTTCAGCTTGCGGGCGGCGGCCTCCTCGGCGTCGACCTGATCGATGCGCAACACGCCATAGCCCGCCGAGAGCGCGACGGCGAGCAGCACGGCGCCGACGAATCCGAGCGCCGGCCGCCGCCGTGCCCGTAGCGCGAGCAGCAGCTCGCCGAGCGCTGCGTTGCTCGCGAAGAGCTGCGCCGAGACCAGCGCGACGCCGCCGAGCTCGGCGATCTGCACCATCGGGATCTCGGCGGCGATGCCGTTGCCGAGGTACCAGGGGAAGATCATCGGCACCGCGGCCTCTCCGGCCCAGAGCGAGAGGAACGCCGCCAGCCCGCTCGGCGCACCGGCGCGGACCAGCAAGCGCCACAAGCCCAAGCCGACCGCGGTCGCCAAGCCCTGCGTGACCGCCTGCAGCGCCAGGATCGCCCAGGTCACCGGCGCTGGCAGATGCCCGAACTCGCGGAGCATCTCGGTCATCCAATGGAAGCCGCCGGCGTTGGTGATCGTGCCGGCGAACAGGCCGAGCACGAACGCGCGCCGCACGGTCAGGCCGTCCGCTGCGAGCAGCAGCGGTGCGTACGCGACCCAGCACAAGGCGTGCAGGTTCCAATTTGGGTAGGCGAGGAAGACCGCCGTGCCAGAGAGTGCAGCCAGCGCCCATCGCGCGGCCGGCGGAAGCGCGGTCGTCGACGCGCCGCTGCGGCTCATGGACCCGTCGCGGTGACGCCTGGGGGCGGCGGCACAGGCGGCAGCCACGGGGGCTCCCCGCCGGTCGGGCCTCCGCGCGGCGAGGCGACGATCATCAACGGACGAACCGTTCGCAGCGCGAGCCGCTCGTCCGGGTAGCGCTTGACGAGCGCTTCGATGCGGCCCGAGAGCGACGCAAAGCGGCTGCGATGTCGGCCGTAGAAGGCGCGGCGATCGGCGTCGCTCAGCTCCGCGATGCGCTTCTCTCCTTGCTCGCGCAGGCGCACGAAATCGTCGCGGTGCGCGACGCGGTAGTGCATCACCGCGATGACCAGGGCCTGTGTGTCGCCGGCGTGTCGCTCGAGCATCTCGGCCGCGGCTTCGAGGTGCACGAAGCTCTCTTCGACCAGCACGTCCGCCGGCGATTTGCTGCAACCGAGCGCAAAAACGACCCAGCCCAGCATCGCTGCGGTTCGGAGCCCCGCGCGGAACGCGGAGAACCTGGAAACCGTCTGCGGGTGCTGGGCTGGCACGTCCAAACCGGACTCGTCGAGATCGATGAGATCGGGGGTGGTGCGAAAGGGGGGACTCGAACCCCCACGAGCGCATTGCTCACTAGAACCTGAATCTAGCGCGTCTACCAATTCCGCCACTTTCGCGTTTCGCATTCGGCCTTGTCGCGCGCGGCGAGGGCCACTCGGATTCCCCCGCGGGTTCGTCCGAAGCGGCGCGCAGTCTGTGACCGCGCGCTCAGGGTGTCAAGCCCCTTCGCCGTCGCTTTCGCCCGACGATTGGGACTCGGTCGTCGCCTCGGCGCTGCCCCCACCGCCCTTGCGGCGGCCTCGGCCACCCCGGCGGCGGCGCTTGCGCTTGGTGGCGTCACCCTCGGCGCTCGCCTCGCCAGCGGCTGCGGCGGTCTCGCCGCCATCGCCAGCCTCGGTGACGGCGCCGGAGCTCTCGGCCTGCGCGGTCGGCGCGCCATCGCCGCCCGAGCGTCCCCCGCGCTTGCGCTTGCGCTTGCGCTTGGCCTCCGCGGCCTCGCCGCCCTCGGCACTGCTGGTCTCGTTCGTGCCCGCGTCGTCGCGTGCCGGGGCGTCGGCACGCTCGGAGGCGGGCTGCCAGACCTCGACCTTCTTGCGCTTTCCGTTGCGATCGTCGCGGCCGCCCGTCCGGGGACGCTTGCTCAGCACGGCCTCGCGGTACGAGGGGGCCTGGTCGGCGAGGAACATCTCGTCTTGCGGCACGCGCGCGTCGAGCTGGTGGCCCAGCAGGCGCTCGATCTCGGGCAGGTGTAGGACCAGACGCTCGTCCGCGAGCGTGATCGCGCGGCCCTCGGCGCCGGCGCGGCCCGTGCGACCGATGCGGTGGACGTAGTCGTTGGCGTCGGTCGGGATCTCGAAGTTGATGACCAGGTCGACGTCGTCGATGTGCAGACCGCGGGCGGCCACGTCGGTCGCGACGACGATCTCCTTCTTGCCCTCGCGGAACTGCTCGACGAGCTGCATCCGCTTGCGCTGCGGCAGGTCACCCGACATGTAGCCGGACTCCCAACCATTGTTCCAGAGCTTGAAGTTGAGCCAATCGCCGGTGCGCTTGGTGTTCACGAAGATCAGGCAGCGCTTGGGACGGTACTCCTCGAGCAGCCAGAGCGTGAACTGCAGCTTCTCGAACTCGGGCACGTGGTAGAGGATCTGCTCGATCGTCGTCGCGGCGACCTGCTCGGGCTGGATGCGCACCTCGAACGGGCGGCGCTGGAAGCGCTGCGCCAGGCGCGTGACCTCGAAGGGGAAGGTCGCCGAGAAGAGCAGCGTCTGTCGATCCTCCGGGCAGCGGCCGAGCAGCCACTTGATGTCGTTGATGAAGCCCATGTCGAACATGCGGTCGGCCTCGTCGATGACGACGACCTGCACGTGACGCAGCTCGACGAGCCCGCGCTTCATGTAGTCCATCAGGCGACCGGGCGTCGCGACCAGCAGGTCGATCGGCTCTTCGAGGCGGCGCGCCTGCTTCTCCCAATCCATGCCACCGAACACCGCGACGGTGGTCAGGTCGGTGTAGCGGCTGAGCGTCTCGGCGTCCTCGGTGATCTGGAACGCCAGCTCACGGGTCGGCGCGAGCACCACGGCGCGCGGCGCGGTGGCGTGCGTGCGCTCGGTCTCGAGCAGCTCCTTGAAGACGGTCAGCAGGAAGGTCGCGGTCTTGCCGGTACCCGTCTGCGCCTGGCCGAGCACGTCGCGGCCACGCAGCGCCTCGGGCAGCGCCACCGATTGGATCGGGGTCGTGCGCTCGAAGCCGAGGTCGTCGATGGCGCGGCGGATCTCGTCGGGCAGCGGCAGCTCCGAGAAGGGCAGCATCTCCTTCATCTCGGCTTCGGCCAGCGCGAGGCGCTCGACGTGGTCGGGCGGCGGCGGGAGGCTCGCGGTCAGGTCGATGATGGCGCCGAAAGCCGGGATTCGGCTGTCGGACGACGCGTTGTCGGCGTCGTGATGAGATGCGGTCATGCGCGGGATTCCTCGTTGGCGGTGGGCGCGCCGAAAAAGCGTCGTCGGCGCGGCAGCAGGCGTCCCCGACAGGAATCGAACCTGTAGCCTTTCGCTTAGGAGGCGAACGCTCTATCCGGTTGAGCTACGGGGACCTCGAAAGCGGCGAGAGCCTAGCAGTGGGGGGGACTTGGCGCAAGGCGTCGCGTCCACACGCGATCCGAGTCCCGCCGCGGGGCTGGATCGACCCTGGGCCGTGCGGTAGCGTGAGCGCGCTCGACCCGGGGGGAAAGGGTGTCCGTAGCCGCCGTTGCCAGCTTGGTGGCCACCGCCGCCGTCCACCGACCCGCCGACGCCGTCGGGCCGGCTGGCGCCCTGGGCATCGCGCTGGCCGTTGCCTCGCTCGCGGCCGCCGTCGGTGCCTGGCGCGAACGGACCGCCTGGGCCCCGACTGCAGCGCCCGACGACGGCAGCGCCGGTCTGCACCTCGGCAGCGGCCGACGCTTGGTCGCCACCGTGATGGTCGCCTTCGCCGCCATCGCGTTCGGCGCCTACCACGCGTACCCGTTCTATGTCTTCGACATGTATTCGCAAGTCTACCACAACGCCAACCGCATCGTGGCCCGGCTCGACGACGGCCACGTCGTCGAGGTCGAGCGCTTCAAGGCCGTCCGCTGCGACCACGCCCCGGCCTCCGATTGGCTGGAGACCCCACCCGAATGCCCCGCCGCACAGCGCTTCGCCAGCCGCGACCGCTTCGTCGCCGGCGCCGTGGTCGCACGCGCCGACGCCGGGCTGCCCGGCGACGCGGACGCCTTCGTCCTGGTGCGCCGCATCTGGCGCTTCGAGGCCGCCGGTGTGCGCGTGGTGGACTGCCCGCTGCGCCGCTGCGTCGGGCGGATCCGCCGATGACGCGCAGCCCGCCGGATTGGGCCGCGCTTGGCCCGTGGGGGCGCCGGGACCGCCGACCACTGCGGGTCGCGCTGGCTACGGTGGCGGTCTACGATCTCGTGCTGCTGCTGCGGCTCGCGCTCCGGCCGAGTGGCTCGTTGGAGCCGATCCCCGGGCCTTGGCTCTACCAGGCGCTCGCGCTCCACGGCGCGTGGCTCGGCGTGGTCGTCGGGGTCGGCGCCTTCGCCGCGCTCCGCTTCGCCCAGCGCGGCGCCCTGCGTTGGGCGTCGGTGCTGCTGCTCGCACTGCACCTCTGCGAAGAGACCGCGGGGCGTGCGTTTCGCACACTGCCGCCCGAACCCTTCCAGCCCGGGGTGTTCCTCTGGGGTTGGATCGTGGGCTCGCTCTGGAGCCGCTACGCGCGCGGGCGTCGCGCCGGCCCCGTCTACGCCGAAGACGAGATCGGCGCGGACCTCGGCGCCGTCGCCGCCTGCGGCATCAGCTACGGACTCGCTGCGTTCGCGAAGCTCGCCCGCTCGGGCGCCGACTGGGACCACCGCCTCATCTGGCACGTCGTGCTCTCGGGCCAGCCCGTCGACGGCTCCGGCCCGGACGCTGCGATGGCGGCCTGGTTGCTGCGCCATCCCGCGGTCTCCGACGGGCTCGCTCGCGCCTCCATCGCCCTGCAACTCGGCGGGTTGCTCTTGCCGCTCGGGCCGCGCTTGCGACGACTCGCTGCCACCGGTCTGGTCTCGCTGCACCTGGGGATGCTCGCGCTCGGCCGGCTGCTCGACCCAGAGGTGGTCACGCTGCTGGTGGTTTGGGCGCGGCTCTGGCCCGGCGCGGGAGGGGTCGGCGCCCTTCGCGAGCCCATCAGCGCGCCGCGCGCGAAGCGCTGGGTGGTGCCGGTCGTGGCGCTCTGTGTGGCGCTGGCGGCGGTGGCGTGGCTGGGACCGGTGCGCGCGTGGATGGCCTACGCCCCGATTCTGCCGCGCGGCCCCTTCGACCCCTGACCCGCCGCATCGAAGCAGCGTGCGCGGCTGCGCTCAGAGCAAGATGCGGGGCCGAATCTTCCAGATCTTCCCCTCGCAGCCGACGACCAGGGTCGCCTCGCCCGGAGCGAACGGAGCGCCTGCCGGGCTGCCGAAGGTGCGTTTGCAGACGCCCTTCCCGTCGCAGGTGATGGGGCCCAGGAACCCGCCCGGCGAACCCTTCGCGAGCTCGATCGCACAACTCGCGGGCTTGCCGAGCAGGCTGCCGTCCGGCGCCCGTGCCGTCGCGACGACCTCGACCGGCTGCGCGCCGCCGGGGCTGTGCCGCGACGAGAGCGTGATCAGCGCGGGCTCCTGCACGGTGACCATCGCTGCGGTGGGCGCCGGAAGCGCGCTCGTCCAACCCGACGGCCAATGCACCGTCAAGCCCGTCGCTTGCTCTCCGGCACGCAGCGCGAACCAAGCCTGCGGGGTGGCTATTGTCTGCGTCGGGCCTTGGGTCGAGATCTCCGCGACCAAGCTGCGCTGGTTGGTCTTCAGCACCACGCGCGCGCCGATGCCCCAGGCGTTGCTGGTCGACCCGCGCAGCCGCACCGCGTGCGCGCTGCCGCCGTGCTGGATGGCGTTGCGGAACACGCGCGGTGGCACGGTCTGCCCGCCGAGGAAGAGGTCGAGGTCGCCGTCGGCGTCGAAGTCGGCCAGCGCCAGCGAGCGCCCCGGATGTTCGTCGGGCAGCCCCCAGGTGGCGCTCACGTCGACGAAATGCTGGGTGCCGTCGTTGCGGAAGATCGTCGGGCGCCCGGTCGCCACGCCCCCGCCGGACCACTCGCCGAAATCGAAGCCGTGCGCCTGCACGAGGTCCGGATGCCCGTCGTGGTCCAGATCGGCGATCGCCGCCGCCCAGCCCGCCATCGGCTCGCCGGCCTTGTTCTTCGACGCCCAGAGCCCGCTCAGCAGCCCGACGCTGGCGTGGCCGCCGCCCGGTTGGCTGAGCAAGAGCACGGTGCTGATGGCGAAGTGCAGCAGCGTCGGGCCGGTCGGCAGCGGCGAGAGCACGCACTCGGCACCGAAGCAATCGCGCAGCTCGAGTTCGGTCGCGAGCACGTCGGGCACGCCGTCGCCGTTGACGTCGCCGGTTGCGATGCCCATCGGCGAGCCGATGCGCTTGCCGGGCGCGACGAAGGGCTTGGCGAAGGGCTGCAGCGCGTACCGCACCGGCGCATCGGGTCCGAGGTTGCGGAAATGCTGTGACGCGGCGTCGGGCGAGCACGATTCGGTGACGACCAGCACGTCGGACTCGCCGTCGCCGTCGAGATCGGAGGTGGCGGCGCTCCATGCGACGCCGGATTGGGCGAGGCCGAGCGCGGCCGTGGCGTCGACGAAGCCGCCGTCGCCGCGCTGGCGCAACACCCGCAGCCCGTCGCCGGGGCCGCTGCAATGGAAGGACGAGAGGCCGAGGTCGAGCAGGCCGTCGCCGTCGAAATCCGCCACCGCCACCGATTGCACCACCGCGGTCGGCGTCTGCAGCCCCGTCTTGCTCGTGATGTCGGTCCAGACGCCCTGCGCGTCGCGGTCCAGGACGCGCACTACGTCGCCGTAGAGCACGATCTCGGGCACCGGATCACCGTCGAGCTCGATCGCCGCCAGCGTGCCCGCGCCCTTGCCGGCCGCGAGCAACGTGCTCGCCGCGAAGGCCCAGGTCCCCGCCGCGCCCGTATGCGTCAGCAACACGAGATGTCCGGCCCCGTCGACGACGAAGAGGTCGAGATCGCCGTCGTCGTCGGCGTCCAGCGCAAGCGCGCCGCTGCCCATCGGTACGTTCAGCGGTGAGCCCGTCTCGACCGTCAACGCCTGCAGCGGCATCGTGGCCGTGACGTCGACGAAGCCGCCGGTCGCCGTCAGCGCCGATGTCTTGGCGCCCGCCGGCGCGAGCACCGCGTCCGCGTCGACCGTGAGCGGCATCCCCATCGCCAATGCCATGTCGTAGGCGGCCTTGCCGCCGGGCGGTCCGCCGTCGCCGGCGCTGCCGCCGTCCGCGTCGGCGTCGCTGTCGTCCGCGTCCGCGTCGGCGTCGCTGCCGGTCACGTCGCCGGCGATGTCGGCCACGTCTGCGGCGCCGCTGCTGTCGCCGTCGCCGCTGCTGTCGCCGTCGCCGCTGCTGTCGCCGTCGCCGCCGTCGCCGCTGCTGTCGCCGTCGCCGCTGTCGCCGCTGTCGCCGCTGTCGCCGTCGCCGCTGCTGCCGCTGTCGCCGCTGTCGCCGTCGCCGTCGCCGCTGCTGTCGCCGTCGCCGCTGCTGTCCCCGTCGCCGCTGCTGTCCCCGCTGCTGTCCCCGCCGCCGTCGATCACCTCGGCCGCGTCCACCGCATCTTCCACACCGAGGTCGTCTACCGGCACGTCCGGATCGACATCCGCGACATCACCGGCCGCATCTGCGGCGGCGCTCGGTGACGTGCCGCAGCCGGCGACCGCGAGCAAGGCGACCAGCCCGCTCGACGCGCCGAGGCGCCGCATCTGCCTCACGAAGAGGCCGAGCGGAACGGGTCGAATCGGTCGGCGTCGCCACACGATGCGACCTTGGAAGCCGCCCCGCGCGATGTCAACGACGTCGGGGGCGGACGCTGGATCTCAGGGCGCGGCCGGGGCATGGTTCGCGCTCGCCGCGGCATTGCGCGCCGCGCCGGAGTCGTCGCATGCAGCGCCCCTCGTTCGCCGATGCACCGCCCGAGGCCCTCGACGTCGACCAGCTCGAGTCGGCCGTCGCGTGGCACGACCACTGCTACCACGTGCGCAACGCGCCCGAGATCCCGGACCAGCGTTTCGACGCGCTGGTCGAGCGGCTGCGCGCGTTGCGGCCGAGCAGCGCCGTGCTCGAGCGTGTCGGCGGTGGCGATGGCGCCGATCCCGCTGCCGACGGGACGGGCCGCATCGAGCATCGTGCGCCGATGCTCTCGCTCGGCAAGTGCTACGCCCACGACGAGCTGCTCAAATGGGCCGAAGATCCGGGCCTCCCGCTGGTGGCCAGCCCGAAGATCGACGGCGCCGCCGTCTCGATTCGCTACGACGCCGCCGGCCGCTTCGCGCTCGCGGCCACGCGTGGCGATGGTCGCCGCGGCGAGGACATCTCGCACAACGTCGTGCGCATTCCCGGCGTGCCGACCCAGTTGCCCGAAGCGTGGCTCGGCGAGGAGCCGTTCGAGGTCCGCGGCGAGGTCTACATGCGGCTCTCGGCGTTCGCCGACGTCGCGGACCTCTTCGCCAACCCGCGCAACGTGGCCGCCGGCGCGCTCAAGGCCAAGGACGCCGGAGGCGTGCCCCCCGAGTCACTCGACTTCTTCGCTTACGATCTGCTCGGTGCGGCGGTCGAGCGCGAGACCGAGAAGGCCGAGCGCCTGCGCGCGCTCGGCTTCACGCCGGCCCCGCAGCAGCCCTGCGATGCCGGCGGCAGCGACGCCGTCTTCGCGCATTGGGACGGACGCCGGACCGAACTCGACTACGAGACCGACGGTGTCGTCTTCAAGATCGACGATGTCGCCACGCAGCGGCGCCTCGGCGTGACCGGGCATCACCCGCGCTACGCGATCGCCTGGAAATTCCAGGGTGACTCGGGCGAGAGCGCGCTGCGCGGGGTCGAGTGGAGCGTCTCGCGCACCGGCACCATCACGCCGGTCGCGCTCGTCGAGCCGGTCGAACTCTCCGGCGCCACGATCTCACGGGCTACCCTGCACAACCTCAGCAACGTCGAGCGGCTCGGGCTTCGCCTGGGCGACACGCTGCTGCTCACCCGGCGGGGCGGCGTCATCCCGCACGTCGAAGGTTCGCGCGGAGGCGGTGACACGGCGGTGGAGCCGCCCTCCGAGTGCCCGGGCTGCGGCCGCCGGACCGAAGCGCGGACGAGCGTGCGCCGCGCCGGCGGCGAAGACGTCGAGACCCGCACGCTGCACTGCAGCGCGCCCGGTGAATGCCCGCCCGTGCTGCGTGCGCAGCTTTTCCACTACACCGCCGCGCTGGAGATCGACGGCTTCGGCCCGAAGATCCTCGACGCCCTGCTCGCCGCCGAGCTCGTCCGCGACGCCTCGGACCTGTACCGCCTGCGCGAGGAAGACCTGCTCGGGCTGCCCCGGATGGCAGAGCTCTCGGCGCGCAAGTTGGTCGCGAACGTCGCCGCGCGACGCCGGGTCACGCTGCCGGCGTTCCTGGTCGCCCTCGGCATCGAGACCCTCGGCCGTCACGCCGCGCAGCTGCTCGCCTCGCGCTACACCCTCGACGAGCTGCGTGCGCTGCCCCGCGAGGAGCTCGAGAAGGTGCACTCGCTCGGCGCGCTCACGGCCGAGAAGATCGCCGACGGGCTGCGAGACGCTGGGCCCTTGCTCGACCGCCTGCTCGCCTTCGTGACCGTCGAGGCCGCCGGCGCCGCCGCCGCTTCCGAGGGCCCGCTGGCGGGCGAGGTGGTGGTCTTCACCGGCAAGCTCGAGCAGATGGGACGTCGTGACGCGCAGCAGCTGGTCAATCGCCTCGGCGGCACCGCCGGCAGCTCGGTGACGGCAGAGACCACGCTCCTGGTCGTCGGCGGCGACGAGCTGCTGGCCGAGCCTCCGTCGTCGAAGCTCAAGAAGGCGCGCAAGCTGGCCGAATCGAGCGGTACGCTGCAGATCGTCTCAGAGGAGGCGTTCTTTGCCCGGGTGCAAGCCGATGTGGGGTGACGCCCGCCGCCGGATGGCGCTGCGCGCAGTGCTGTGGGGCTGCGCGCTGATGGCGCTCCTGCCCGCGCGTCCCGCGTTCGCCGGCGCCGGCGAGCACGAGATCGCCGGCGGTCTCGTCTTCGACAGCGCCTCCCGCGTCGGCCTCGCGGCCTCGTCGACCTGGTGGTGGACCGACTTGGTCGGCTTCGGCGTCGCCGTCGACGGTTCGCTCGCCCACGACGCTGCGACCCTGCCGGATCGCGTCGCCGTTCGCGGCGACGTGCGCGTCGCCATCGACGCGCTGACCTGGGTGCCGTGGCTCGAGGCCGGTGCAGGCGCGGCGGTGCACACGCAGGTCGGCGACGTCGGCGCGCTGCTGCGATTCGGCGCGGGTGTGGCCTGGCGGCGTCAACGCGAGCTGGCCTGGCTGCTTCGGCTCGGCTGGGAGCGCGCGATGCTGCCTCGCGGCGGCGACACGCTGCAGCTCTTCGTCGGCGTGGGCTGGTACCGCGGCGGCGTCTCCGACCTCGATATCTGAGGCCGAGCGCTCAGCGCTGCCGGGCCCGCTCGGCGGCCTTCGCGCGGGCGATCTCGTCCGCCGTCATCTGCTGCGGCGGCACCTCGATCAGCACCCTGCGCACCTGCGGCTCCGGCGGCGTCGGCGCGATCGGTAGGCCGTCGGGCGCGAAGCGCGTCGGTTCGGAGGCCGACCGCGCGACGGGCGCCGCAGCGCGGGCACCGTGCGAAGGACGCGCGTCGCCGGCCTCGAGCCGGCGGACCTCGGCCTCGATCTCCGGGTCGAAGCGCGGCACCGGCGGCGCGAGCTGCTGCGCCGAGCCGCCCGGCGCGGGGATCGGACCGACCACGATCTCGCCGCCGCGGACCTGCCAGCGTCGACCCGGACGCACGACGACGGTGGTCTCGCCGCGCGGATCGTCCGGGGCGTTGGCCTCGTCGACGCGCACTGCGCCTTCGTACACCTCGACGGCGACGCTCGCGTCCTCACCGAGGCGGACGACGAAGCGAGTGCCGACGACGGCCGCGCGATACGAGCCCGCGAGCACGGCGAAGCGCTGGCCAGGCTGCCGCTTGTCGACCTGCAGACCGACCGCGCCACGGCGCAGCCGCACGAAGAAGTCCCGCGCGTCGGCGGCGTCGATGCGTACCTCGGTCTGTGGCAGCAACTCGAGCTCGGCGGTGCCGGGCAGGGCGATCCGCGCGCCCTCGGCGCCCGCGCGCAAGGTCGAGCCGATGCCGAGCGAGGCCCCCGCGGCGAGCGGACCGACGACCTTGCCGGCTGCGGCCACGACCTCGACCTGGCCCTCGACGCGGCGCACCGTCAGCGACTCGGCCGTCATCAGCGGCACCACCGTCGGCGCCTTCGCGCTCACCACCGGCGGCATCGCGACCGGCAGGCTCTCCTTGCGTGACTCGATGAAGCGATCCACGCCGATGAACAGCGCGACCGCAGCCGCAGCCAAGGTCAGGCCCCAGTAGGTACGCGCCGCGGCCGAGATGCCGCGCGGCTGCGGCTCGCTCCCGAGCATGCCGATCCGCTGGTCGAGCGAGCGCCATTGTTCGGCGCCGAGCCCCGGCACGCGCGTGCGCAGCAGCAGCGTCCGGAACCGACGCACCTCCTGCAGACGCTCGGCGCAGCTCGCGCAGCGCTCGGCGTGCGCCAGCGCGGCGTCGCGCTCGGCCGCAGCGAAGTCGCTGCGCTCGTCGCACGCGAGGTGGAGCAGCTCCTCGCTCGGACAATCTGCCTGGTTCTCGTGGGTAGCGTTCATCGGAAACCTCGATGCAGGTCGGCCGCAGCCGCCCTACTTCACGACCTGGAGCGTGTGGGTGGGGAGCAGGCCATCCTGCTGCAGCTGGCCGAAGATCTCCCGCCGTGCGTGGTGCAGGCGACTCTTCACGGTGTTGACCGAGGTGCCGACCGTCGCGGCGATGTCCTCGAGCGAGAGCCCTTCGAGTTCGTAGAGGGTGAAGACGACGCGCTTCTTCTCGCTGACCGCGTCGAGTGCGACATACAGGGCGCGCACCGTTTCGCGGGCTTCGACCTGCCGGTCGCCGGCCGGGACACGCGCCGTGGCGGCGTTGCCGACCTGGTCCAAGCCGAGCCAGCGCAGCCAGCCCTTGCGCTTGCCGCGACGCAGATGCTGCAGCGCGACGTTGACCGTCACCCGGTGCAGCCACGTGGTGAAGCGCGCGTCACCACGAAACCGGTGCAGCGAGCGGTGCAGCTCGATGAACACCTCTTGCACCACGTCTTCGAGCTCGTCGCTCGGGCCGATGACGTTGCGCGCCACCGATTCCACACGACGGCCGTGGCGTCGGTAGAGCTCGCTGAGCGCGTGCGAATTGCCGCGCTGGAACGAAGCGACCAAGCGTTCGTCGATCGCGTCTTCGCGGGCTCGCTCGTCTGTCACCTGCAGGCTCGCCATGCTGGCCCTCCCCGCGCGCCACCGCGCTGGTCCAAACTTCTGTTGCCGCGCGGCCCACCCAGGATCATCGCTTCCTTCGCACGCATGCAAGTGAAGGTTGGCGAGGCCTTCGGCCCTTTTCGCTGGCGAGGCCGGCGCGCCGCGTGTAGGTTCCGCGCCCCCGCGGCGCCTGGGCCGCACTTCCGAGGTCTCGATGCAGCGAATCGTCCTGCTCCCGTGGCTCCTGGTCGGCGTCTTGGCCGGCTGCGGGGCCGACGACGAATCCACCAGCGGCGGCGCGGCCGCGGCCGACGTCCAATCCGACACCAGCGTGACCGATGTCGCCGGCGAGCCGACCTGGACCGTGACGCTGTCCGGTGCGACCACCGGCCCGCGCGTGGCGATGGCCGTCGACGGCCCGGACGACGCCGGGACGTTCACCCTGCGCGTCACCCTGCGCGATATCCCCGATCTCTTCGGCATCGCCACGCACCTGCGCTACGACCCCACGCAAGTCGAATTGGTCGACGCGAAGGAGCACGCCGTCCTCGCGGGCGACGGTTGGGCGCCGCGCGTGCTGCTCAAACCGGTCCCCGAGCGCGTCTTGCTCGGCGCCGCGCGGATCCGGGAGGGCGGCAGCCCCTACTCCCCACTCGAGGGGGCGAAGGTCGGCAACCAGCTCTGGGCCACCCTGCAGTTCCGCCTGCTCGACGCGGCCACCTCCGCCACCATCGACTTCGACCCTGCACGTTCCATCGCGCGCTCGGCCGGCTACGAAGTGCTCACGCTCGATTGGGCCAGTGTGCAGCTGCAGCGCGGCGCGGCGGGAGGTCGGTGATGCGTCGGCTCCTCTCCTCCACCAGCGGTCGCGGTTTCGCGCTCTGGGTCTTGCTCGCCACCGTGGCGACGCCCTCCCTTTCGCTCGCCGCGGCGCCACAGCCCGGATCGCCGTTCCGCACCCTGCATTTGCCCGCGCTGCCCGGGAGCAGCTTCGCCGAGCGCATCTCGCACCACCACGCCGAAGCCGACGGCCGCGGCGCCTACGGATTGCCCGATACCTCCGGCCTCGTCGGCATGGGCGCGACGATGGCCGCGTTCGGGGCGCTGCTCGAGCAGGGCTGGCGCATCGAGCACCAAGAGGCCGAGGTCGAGACCGACGCGGCGCTGCCCGGCTTGGCGGTCGCGGTCACCGTCACCGTCGAGGCGCTCGAGCCCACCGGTTTGGTGCAGTTCCGCTTCCCGCTCATCGACGTCGATTCGGTGCAGTTGCCCGGCGGCGCGACGGCGACGTGGGAGTACGGTGAGTCCTTCGGCCAGCTCGGCATCGTCGCGGTGACCTTCGACCCCCCGATTCCGCCTGGCGACAAGCGCGACATCGAGATCCGCTACAGCGCGACCCTGGACTGCAATGCCAAGACCACCCTGCTGCGCACCTGCACCTTCGACGAGCAGTTCCAGCAGGTGCTGTTCTTCCGCTACTTCGCGGACCACGCCAAAGCGCTGCACGCACCGTACACCTCGACCCTGCACGTGATCACCCCGGCCGGCCGGACCGCCGCTGCACCCGGCGACCCGATGGGCTACGAGGTGCTCGCCGACGGCCGCCTGCGCTGGACCTTCGAGCAGGCCGAGCGCACCGAGAACGGCGGCTTCTCCATCGCCGACTACGCGGTGACCGGCACCGAGCCCGACGACGTCCCGGGCGGCAAGGGCTGGCTGCGCTTGGTCACCCTCACCGACTACGCCGGCGGCGCGAAAGCGTTGCATTCGTCGGCCAAGGCCATCCTCGACTACTACGGCGCGCGCTTCGGCGCCTTCCCGTGGAACGGCCTCTCGCTCATCCAGGTCGCCAACAACTTCGGCGGCGGCTACGCGCCGCTGTCGGGCATCTTCATGCTGCGCAACGTCTTCGGCGCCAAACCGCAGGCGCAGGGCTGGTCGAGCTGGAACGAGCTGACGGCGCACGAGATCGCGCACCAATGGTGGGGCAACCTGGCGCGGCCGATGTCGACCGGCGACGTCAGCCTCAGCGAGTCGTTGGCCGAGTTTTCGAGCTGCATCTTCACCGAGCAGACGCTGGAGACCCGGAGCCAGCTGATCCAGGACAACCTCAGCTACGTCTACACCGTCGACCCCAAGGACGATCGCCCCCTCGGCTCTGCCTCGGTCTACTCGACGCCATCCTACGTCCCCATCGTCTACCACAAGGGCGCGGTCGTCCTGGACATGCTGCGCCACGAGATCGGCGAGAAGGCGATGCTCGACGGCCTGAAGATCTACGCCGCCGCCTTCGACCGCGACTACGCGCGCGTCGGCGATCTTCGCAAGGCGATGGAGGAGTCCGCGGGCCGTGACCTCGGCTGGTTCTTCGACCAATGGTGGGGGGGCAAGGGTCGCATCGACGCCGAGTTCTCCAGCAACGTAGTGGCGAAAGCGGGCGGCGGCTTCGAGGTGCGGTTGCGTGTGGCGCAGCTCGGCGCGCAGGCGATGCGCTTCAAGCTCCCGCTCCGGTTGACCTTCCACGACGGCGAGGTGGTGAGCCAATCGGTCGACGTCGTGCCGCCGAGCGACGGGACCGTCAGCATCATCAGCTTCGACGTCGCCAAGCGCCCACTCATCGTGCGGCCGGACATCTCACGCCAGCTGCTCCGCCGCTTCCGCGTGGTCGATGGCGCTGACGTGAGCCTGGACGGCATCGTCGATGGCGTCGACCTGATGGAGACGGCGTTCCGCTTCCGCCGCACGATCGTCTGGAAGAACAGCTTCTTCCCGAACAGCCTCTGGGACGAGCTCTTCGACAGCGACGGCAGCTTCAGCATCGACGCCGGTGACCTGGACCTGATCTTCGGTCAGGCCGGCCAGGTCAGTTTCGCATTCTAGCAGCCGCGCGCTGCCGCATCGGAGTCCGCACATGCAACCCCGCACCGTGCACGTGGTCAGCCTCGGCTGCCCGAAGAACCGCGTCGATACCGAGCTGATGGTTGGCGGCCTGGCCTCGGCCGGCCTGGAGATGGTCGCCGAGCCCGACGCCGCCGACGTGCTCCTGGTCAACACCTGCGCGTTCATCGAGGCCAGCAAGGTCGAGAGCGTCGACGCCATCCTCGAGCTCGCCGAGGTCAAGGAGCGCAACCCGACCGCCAAGCTCGTCGTCGCCGGCTGCCTGAGCCAGCGCCACGCGCCGGAGCTGCGCGCCGAGATGCCCGAGGTCGACTACTTCATCGGCACCGGCGAGTACCAGCGCCTGCTGGACGTGCTCGCACTCGAGCCCACGCGCAGCGCAGAGGCGTTCGCCCGCGGCGACAAGAAGGGCCGCCCCGAATACATCGCCGATCACCTCGAGCCGCGGTGGATCGCCGGTGGGTCGTTCTCGAACTACCTCAAGATCGCCGAGGGCTGCTCGCAAGGCTGCTCGTTCTGCATCATCCCGAAGCTGCGTGGCCGGCAGCGCTCCCGCTCCGTCGAGGATTGTGTCGCCGAGGCCCACCGCTTGGTCGAGCAGGGCACGGTCGAGATCTGCCTCGTCGCGCAGGACCTCACCCACTACGGCGAAGATCTGGGCGAGCCCGAGGCGCTCGCGCGCCTGGTCCGCGAGCTCGGCAAGGTCGACGGGCTGCGCTGGGTGCGGCTGATGTACGCCTACCCCCACAACTTCACGCCGGCGCTGGTGGCGGCGATGGCCGAGACCGACAACTGCTGCAAATACGTCGATATGCCCCTGCAGCACTGCAGCGACCAAGTGTTGCAGCGGATGAACCGCCGCACCTCGCGCCAGGAGATGGAGACACTGCTGCACGAGCTGCGTCGCGCCATGCCCGACATCGTCCTGCGTACCACGCTGCTGGTCGGGCACCCGGGCGAGACCGAGGAGGACTTCCTCGATCTGGTGCGCTTCGTCGAGCAGTGGCGCTTCGATCACATGGGTGCCTTCGCGTACAGCCAGGAAGAGGGCACCGCGAGCGCGCGGCAGGAAGACCAGGTCGCCGCCGCCGTGAAGCGCTACCGCCAGAAGACGCTGCTCGACGTGCAGCGCAAGATCGCCAAAGCGCGCAACGCTGCTCGGGTCGGCAAGACGCTGCCCGTGCTGGTGCACGGGCTCTCGGAAGAGACGGATCTACTGCTCGAAGGTCGCCACGCCGGCCAAGCCCCGGAGATCGACGGCGTCGTCTACATCAACGATGCCCCCGACGATATCGGCCGCGGTCAGATCCGCATGGTCGAGATCACCGAAGCCCACGAATACGACCTCGTCGGCCACGTCGTCGCCTGAGGCAGCCTCCGCGCGGGCGTCGAAGTTGACGCCGGGCGCGGCCCCTCGGACACTCGCCGCGATGCGATCGCTCTCGCCGTACCCTCGCTGTCTCCCCCGCTCGCGCGCCGTGGCCGCCGGGCTCGGGCCGCTCGCCCTCGCGGTCGGTCTCGGCACCAGCGGTTGCGGCACCGAACCCGAGCCGATCGTGCCGCCGCCTGTCGCCGGTCTGCAGCACGCCGAGGCCGCCGCGGTCGACAGCGCCGTCCGCTTCTCGGCCGCCAACACCGCCGTCGCCGCAGCCGGCGACGCGACCCTGGCCGGCACGCGCATCGTCCGCTTCGACTTCACCTTCGCCGACGGCTCGGGCGTGCAGAGCACTGCCGCGCCGAGCCTCGACCATGCCTTCGCCGCTCCCGGCACCTACGCGGTGCAGCTGCGCGTCATCGACGATCTCGGGCGCAGCAGCGTGGTCCACTCGAGCATCTCCGTCGCGTCCGCGCTCGGCGTGGCCTGCGGCGACGGCGATCTCGCGCTCTGCGACTCCGGTCGATGCGTCGCGGGCGCATGCGTGACCCTCGCCTGCGCAGGCCCCGAGGCGTGTCCCGCCGATCTGGTCTGCTCCGGCGAGCGCTGTGTGCTACCCGAGCGCGCGGGCGAAGACGGTACGCGTCGCTACGGGGCAGATGGCGGTCGGGCGAGCCTGGACGCCGCGCCCTGAGCGCGCCCGCTCGATTGCGGCCCTCCGGGACGATTCATCCTTGACGTGCGCGCGGCGCACGGGTATTTACCGCGCCCCGCATGCGGCTCGGCCGCTGCGATGAAGAAGCAAGACGGCCATCGAGGATGGCTCTGCCGCCCCGACCGGGGTGGCGCTGGAGAGAGAACGTGGCGAACCACAAGTCCGCGCTCAAGCGCGCCCGCCAGAACGAGAAGCGTCGCCTGCGCAACCGCGCCGGCCGCTCGGCCGTCCGCACCACGGTCAAGAACCTCCGCACCGCCATCGACGCGGGCAGCGCCGACAACGCCAGCCTCGCCGGCGCGATGGAGATCGTCGCGGGCGCCGGCGCCAAGGGCGTCATCCCGAAGAAGCGCGCCAGCCGCATGATCAGCCGCCTCGCCAAGGCGATGCACAAGGCGCAGACGCAGGGCTAGCGTTCCGCGCGTGTCCTTCGATCCGACCGGCTTCCGCGCCTCGATGGGCGCTGCCTCGCCCGGCCTCGAGCCGGTCGCTTGGTTCGTACAGGCGGCGCGCGAGGCGAGCGAGCCCGGACGGATTCTGCTCAGCCAGGCTGCGTCGTCGTTCGTGACGCGCGGCTGGCTCCCTGCCCTCGGCAGTCTCAGCGAACTCGCAGCCGAGCACGGTGGCGTCTCAGCCGACGCCATCCGCTCGGCTGTGCCGCAGCTCGTCTCGCTCGGCTTGCTCGTTGTCGACGACGGCAAAATCGTGGAATTCGCAGGCGCGTTCAGCGCCCGCGCCACCGGCCTGCGCTACGTCGCCGAGGGCGGCGGCGAGGTGCACCTCGTCGGGCCGCTCGCCTCGCTCGGCGTCGCGCAGGGGCTCGGTCGACCCGGCCGAATCGTCGGGACCTGTGCCGGAGGCGGCGGCGAGGCCTTCGAGCTGCACTGCGACGAGACGGGCATCCACACGCGCACCCCCGAGACGGTGGCGATGTTCCTGCCCGCCTGGAACGGCGAGACCCTGCCCGGGATCGCGATCGCGGCCGGTGCCTTGTTCGCCGACGACGACGCGCTGGCAGACTGGCAGGAGCGCAGCGGTGAGCCGGACGGGATGCCGCTCGCCTCGTTCCTCTTCCCGATGGCGACCAGCGACCTCGGGCCGCAGCTCGGTTCGGCGCTCGAATCGCTGCTCGATCGACTCGCCAACTTCGCCTGAACTCGCCAACGGGTCAGCGCTCCGGGCGTCGCGTCAGCGTCGTCAGGGCCCGCATCTGCCGGCAGCGCGCCTGAGCGCGCGTGCGCCAGGCCTGCACCCGTCGATCGTCACCTGCCGCCGCCGCGAGCGGGTCGATCACCGCGCATTCGCCCCGGCGAGCCGCGTCGAGCGCGAGCAGTCGCCGCGCCTCCCGTCGGAGCAGGCGTGGGACCGTCGCGGCGCCTGCGAGCAGACGGAGATCGTCCCGTGCGCCCGCTCGGCCCTCGGGCCGCAGCAACTGCACGCGCGCATCCAGATACCGCGCAACCAAGCGCTCGGGCTCCTGTTGGCGCAGCGCCCGATAGCGCGCGCGGACATCGTCACCACGACCGCCGAGCGCGAGCAGGTCGCGGGCCACCGCGCGGCCGGCCTCGCTGCCCACGAGCATGTCCTTGACCAACAGGGTGCGCTCGGCCGCCTCGGATCGCGGTAGGCGGCCGGCCTCACGCCAATCGCGGCGCGCCGCATCTGCGTCGCCGCCGTGCAGGGCGAGGTCGCCGCGAGCCGAGAGCAGCGCCGCGCGATCGAGCGCACGTGGCGACGCGGTCAAACGCGCCGCCAGCGTCGCCTTTGCCGCGTCGAACTCCCCGGTACGGACCTGCGCGGCAGCCAGCGTCAGGTCGAGCCAGAGCGGCAGCGAACTCGCCCCGAGATGCGGACGCAGGGCAGCGCGCAGGTCCCGCCACCGCCGGAGCGCCGCGGCGTCGTCTCCGCGGCGTCGATCCTCGGCCGCCCGGGCCGCGCACCGTCCGGTCGCCAACGGGCACGGGCGCCGCAGCAGGCCGGGCGTCTCGAAGCGCGCTCGCTCGTAGGCCAGCTCCTCGTCCGAGAGCGGAGGCTGCGGTCCCGCCGCGACCTCCGCCTTCCAGCGGGCGATGCCCCCGGCGGCCGCGTCTCCGCACGCCTGTTCGACCGATTCGCCGCGATAGAGGCGGGCGAGGGCTTCGCGGCCGCAACGGCGCCACACCCAACGCAGGAGCGAGCCCGCGAGCGTGTACGCGCGCGCCGAGCTCTCGGTGGCGAACCCGGTCGGCGAGAACAGCCGCTCGATCGGCGGCGCCAGCCCAAGCGCGGTCATCGCGTGCGACTCCGCGTCGGGGTCCAGGCCGTCGCGGGTCGGCCATTCCGCGGCCACGGCCAAGCCCTCGATGCGCACCGCGTCCGGCAGAACACCCCAGCGCATCGGTACACCGAGCGGGTGATCCGAGAGCGCTCGCCCGAAGACGTGAGCCATCTCGTGCAACAAGATGCTCTCACCGAAGCCGGGCGAGACCAGATGCGCTTGGCCCAGCCAGGGCTTGGCCATCTCGACCGCGTCTGCGCCCATCAGGCGCCGTTTCTGCCGGTCGTCGAGGTAGACGAAGACCTCGACCGGCTCGGTGGGGGCGCGCCCGAAGAAATCGCGCAACTCGCGCCACGCGACGGCGACGTCCTCGGCAAGCAGCGCGGCGCGCGGTTGCCAATCGGGAGTCGCCGAGAGGTAGACCATCGCGACCGGGGGGCGGTCCGGGCCGTCGGCATACACGGGCACGTGGACGGCCAAGTCGCGCAGGACCTTGGCGCGATCGACGCGCCAGCCCTGGTCCGCGCCGGCGACCCAGCCGACGCCCAGCGCGGCGACGGCGACAGCGACCGCCAGCCATCCGCGCCGGTCGCGACGATCCGCGCGCAGGTGCCATGCGGCCCCAGCTGCCGCCAGCCAGAACGGCGTCGTGATGGCGCGAAACCACACCGTTCGCGGGTCTGGCCCGAGGGCGTCCTCGTAGAGCGAGCCGGGCACCATCCCGAGCAGCTCGTGCCAGCTCGCCACCACCGGTTCGTTCAGGAAGCGCCACAGCGGGGGCAGGGCGCTGCCGACCGCCAGGAGCCACCAGGTCAGCGCCGGGCGACGCGGGCTCAGCCCGGAAGCCACCATCGCCATGCACGCGCCGACCACGGCACCGAGTACAGGGCCGAGCGCCCAGCAGAGCAGGCCGTCGATCGGCGCACACCAGGGCAGAATCGCGCCGTGCAACGCGAGCTCGAGCGCGGGCAGCAACACGACCGCTGCCAGCCGTCCGGCCACGACACGGCCGGTCGCGCCCTCGGCCAGCGCGCCACGGACGACGGCGCCCGCGGCCCAGCCGCAGATCGGACCGAGCAACAACGCGGCGTGGAAATCGAGGATCGCCAGCCCGGGTTCGAGCAACAGCAACATCGCCGCGAGCCACGGCAGGATCACGGGCAGGCGTCCGTTGATCATCGCGGCGAAGTTCTTCGTGCCTCTCTGCATGGCCTCGCGGTACCTCGTTTGCGTGACCGGATCGTCGCAGCCGGCCGTCTCCGACGCAAGCGCCGCCGGCGCTCCCGCGGCTCAGCGGCCTCGGGTGCATGACAAGCGCCGCGTGCGATGCTAGATTGCGCCGGCAGTCGCCACCGTCCACGGATTCGCTCTCGGCGCTGCGGCGATCAACGGCCCCTGGGGCCCTGGCGACGAAGAGGCAAGCCGACCATGGTGAATCGGAGCGCCCGACTGGTCCGACTCGGCGGTGGTCCCGGTCAACAGGAGATCGAGCTCGGTGATGTGACGACCGTCGGTCGGCAGCCGACCAATACACTGCAGATCGTCGATCGGCTGGTCAGCAAGGAGCACGCGGTCTTCTCGCGCAAGCCCGGGACGAGCAGCTACATCCTCCGCGACCTCGACAGCCGCAACGGCACCTACTGCAACGACGTGTTGGTCGAGGGCTCGATGGTCCTCGGTGACGGCGACACCGTCCGCATCGGTTCCACCTCGTGGCGCTACGTCGCGCCGGAGGAGCCCGCCGCGCCGGGCGCTCCGCCGCCGGTCGAAGAAGAGCCGCCGGCGTCGATCCACGCCACGGTGCAGCTCGACCTGTTGCGCGACTTCGCGCCGGCCGAGCTCGTCGCCGACGTCACCACGCTCAAGCTCGACTACGAGAAGCTCCGCCTCGCCTACACGCTCTCGGGCGACCTGCACGGTCAGCGCGACATCGAGCAGATGGTCGACAAGATCCTCAGCCGGATCTTCGAGTGGCTGCCGGTCGATCGCGGCGTCGTGATGATGATCGACAACTCGATGAACAAGGATCTCGAGCTCGTCGACCGTCTTCGCAATTTCGCCGTGCGCGTGCGCCCCGGCGTCGGCTGGGAAGGCAACACCGCCGATGTGCGCGTGCCTTCGTCGATCCTTCGGCAGGCCGTCGGCCGCCGCGAGGCCGTGCTCTCGACCGACGCCCGCATGGACGCCCGCTTCTCCGGTCAGTCCGTGGTGCTGCAGGGTATCCGCTCGTCGATGACGGTGCCGCTGATCGCCAACGAGAACGTGCTCGGCGTGCTCCACGTCGACTCGCTGATCTCGACCGGATTGTTCACCGAGAAGGACCTCTCGGCGCTCGGCGCGGTCGCGCGTCAGGCCAGTATCTCGATCGACAACGTCTTGATGCAGCGCAAGATCCGCGAGGAGACCGCGGCCCGTGAGTCGCTCTCGCGCATGTTGAGCCCGAACCTGGTCGATCAGATCGTCAACGGCGAACTGCCGATGGAGAAGGGCGGGTCGCTGCGTCGCGTGACCGTGCTCTTCTCCGACGTGAGGGGCTTCACCAACCTCACCGAACACACGCCGCCGGCCGAGATGGTCGCGATGATGAACGACTACTTCGAGCGCGTGACCAACGCGGTGTTCAAGCACCAGGGCACGCTCGACAAGTACATCGGCGACGCGGTGATGGCGCTCTGGGGCGCTCCGCTGACCACCGACGAAGACGAGTCCCGTGCGGTCCACTGCGCCATCGAGATGCAGCAGATCGTCAACGAGTTCAACGCCGAGCGCGAGGAGCGCGGCGAGGTCCCGATCGGCGTCGGCATCGGCATCGCCACCGGCCAGCTCATCGCCGGCTACATGGGCAGCACGCAGACGCTCAGCTACACCGTCCTCGGTCGTGGCGTGAACCTCTCGGCGCGCCTGTGCGGCATGGCCGGCCCGGGCGAGGTCCTGCTCGCGCCCGCGACCTGGGAGCACGTACAGGACAAGGTAGACGTCGAGATCCTCGAGCCGATCAAGCTCAAGGGCATCATCGACATGGTCGCGCCGCGCCGCGTCGTGCGTTGGCGCGGCTAGGCCGTCGGCAGCAACGGTCGCAAGCGCGCGCCGAAACGATCTCCCAACGAAGCCTGCAGCAGCGCTCGCGCCGTCGCAGCGTCGTAGCGTTGGCTGACGTGGAACGGCACGAAATAGCGCGCCTGCTCGGCCACCGGGCTATCGGCCAAATCGAGCAGATGCGTGTGCCCGCCCGCGTGCGCCTTGGCCGGCGCATGCGCCGGGTCGAGCAGCGTGACCTCGTGCAGGACGACGGCCGCCTCGCGCAGCGCCGGCACCTCGGCCGCGATGCTCGCGCGGCTGTCGCCGGTGGTGGCCAGCAGCGGGAAGAGCGTCTCGATCGCGACCGACTCGCCAGCACGCTTGCGCGCGGCGATCTCGCGCCCCGGAAGACCCTGTAGCTCCGGTCGGAGGTGCTGGCGGCGCTCGTGCACCGCCCAGCCGACGGCCGGGACGTCGTTGTGGTGCGCCGGCAACGCCTCGAGCACGCGTTGCCCGCCCAGCTCGAAGCGATCGCCGGGCCGTACACGATGCAGCGTCCACTCGAAGCGCACGCCCTGCAGCGCCGCCCAGCCCGCCGCCAGGGACTCGAGCGCGTCGGCCACGCCCTCGGGCGCATACACGTCGGCGTGCCCCATCCGCAGCATCGAGCGCAACCCGAGCCAACCGGCCAGCCCGCCAGCGTGGTCCAGGTGCGCGTGGGTCAGCGCGAGGTGTCGGCACGCGACCGCCGGCATCGCCACGCGGCCGCAGTCGATGGCCAGCGACCACTCCGGCACCCGCAGCCACGTCTCGATGCCCGCGACGCTCCAGCCCTGCAGCCGAAAGTCGAGGTCCTCGAACGCGAGAGTGAGCGATGGGGCGTCGTGCATCGGCTAGCCGTCGAGCGCGCCGAGGCGATCGGCGAAGGCCGCGAGCACGACGGCCGCAGGGGCGGGCAGCGCGCGGACGGCGGCGTCGCGGGCTTGGGAGAGCAGGGCGTCGAGCGCGGCGCGTCCGGCCTCGACGCCCCCGCGCTCGTGCATCCAGGCGACCCAATGTGCGACCTCGTCGTCCGCCGGTCGATCGCCGGCGGCCGCACGCGCGAGCAGGGCCCGCAGCGCGGCCTCTTCGTCGGCGCTCGCACCGCGCAACGCCAGCCGTCCCGGCAGCGTGAGCTTGCCTTCGCGTAGGTCGGCTCCCGCGGCGCCGCGGCCCTTGCTGCCCACCAGATCCAGCAGATCGTCGCGCAGCTGAAAGGCGAGGCCCAGTGCACGGCCCGCCTCACGCGCCGCGTCGCTGGCCGGATGTTCGAGCAACAGCCCCGCGCCCTCGATCGCGACGCCGAAGAGCGGCGCGGTCTTGGCGATCGCGACCGCCTCGAGGCGAGCCTGGTCGGGCTCTTCGTCACCGTGCAAGTCGAGATCGGCGACTTGGCCGCGGATGGTCTCCAGCAGCGCGCCGGCCAGCAGCCCCGCGAGCTGGGCGGCGTGGTGCCGCGGCACGCTCGGGTCGAGCGCGAGCGCGGCGAGCGGCGCGGCGTAGAGGGCGTCACCGACGTTGATCGCTTGCGGCGCGCCGTGGACCTTCCACAGCGTCGGGCGGCCGCGTCGCAGCTCGTCGCCGTCCTGGATATCGTCGTGGACGAGCGTGCCGTTGTGGACCAGCTCGATGCAGGCACCGAGCGTCCAGGCGGCCTGCACCGGACCGCCGCCGGCACGCACCAACGCTGCGGGCAGCAGGCCGCGCAGGCGCTTGCCACCCGTCTGCAGGTGCTCGTCGATCATCGCGCCGAGCCGCGCGTCCGCCGCTTCGGGCGAGAGCACCATGCCCTGATGCCAGTTCAGCACGCGCTCCATCGCGGCGGCGAGCCCGGCGCGCTCCGCTTCGAGCAGGGCGTTCCAATCGATCATGCAGCTCACTCCCCGGTCGCCGTCACGGCGTCTTCGTCCGGCCACAGGGCCTCGGGCCATCGCGCCACCACCAAGCCGCCCCCGGCCTCCCAGGCGTCGGCTGCGGCCTCGCGCGCCGCGACCGAATCGAACACGCCCAGCGCGCAATCGCCACCCCCTGCGCCGGAGGTGCGCATCACGCCGCCGGCGCGCGCCACCGTCTCGGCGATCGCCGCCAAACCCGCGTGCTGCAGCCACGCCGAGCTGGCGACCAAGGGCGCGAACGCGGCTTCGGCGTGCGCGATTGCCCGAAGGCATCCGGCGGCGTCGCCGTCGCGGAAGGCCTCGGCGACGCCGCGCTCGGCGGTGCCGATGCGTTCGATGTCGTCCGGGCCCGGCTGGATGCGGCCGCCGATCGCCTCGCGGGTATCGGCACCGCTGCCGGCATAGAGCGCGACGGCAAAGAGCCCGTCGGGCCAGCGCAATCGCTCGACGCGCGCGTTCGTGCGGTCGTAGCGCGAGAGGCCGCCGGCGCCGATGGCGAAGACGTCGTAGCCGCTGCCGCGACCGCCCTGGGCGGCGCGATGGGCGTGCTCGCAGCGACGCAGCGCAGCGCCGTCGAAGGGTACGCCCCGTGCGGCGCAGATCGCGCGCCCGGTCGCGACGGCGACGGCGGCGCTCGTGCCCAGCCCGAGCTTGTGACCGCCGACCTGACCGCCGACCTCGAGCGTCAGCGCGTGCGTCGCGAGGGCGTCGGCGCCGAACGCCTGCACCGTCGCCTCGACGAAGCCGGCGATGCCCTGCGGGGCCGGATCACCGGGCCGCCAGAGGAACACCTGGCCGTAGGCGTGCACCGTGATCGTGCCGGTCGCCGCCGGCGTCAGCAGCCATCGGACCAGCGGGACCGTCGCGCCCGCGACCGCGCAGGCAGGCGCGTGCAGCACGGCGTACTCACCGGCGAGCATCAGCTTGCCGGGGACTTCGCCACGGTGGGTCGTCATGGTGCTAGCCGTTGGGGACGACGTGCGCGCCGCCGCCGACGCGCGTGCGCGTCAGCTTCACCACGCCGTCGATGCTGCCAATGGTCCGGGAGACGGCCTCGACCTCGCCGGCCTCGCAGAGCACCACGACCGACGGGCCGGCGTCGATGGTGAAGAAGCAGGCGTGACCGGCCGCGCGCAGGGCGCGGACGGCGTGGATCACCGCCAGCGTCGCTGGCTGCCAATAGACCAAGCCGGGGCGGGTCGCGAGCATCGTCGCGTGCATCGCCAGGCAATTCGCCTCGGTCACATCCGCGAGACGCTCCAGATCTCGGGCCGCGATGGCGGCCAAGCACTCGCCGACGTCGCGGAAGCAGGTGTCGATCCAGGCGTCGAAAAACGGCGAGGTCTCAGCCGAGAGGCGCATCCCGTCACCGGACGGCACCTTCTTCGGACCCACGCCGATGTGGGCGATGACGGCGCGCAGCGGCCACTCTTCCTCGCTGGCCACCTGCTCGGCGAAGGAGTCGCTGCCGTCGGCCTCCTCGCCCCGATGCCAGAGCACGAATCCGCCGTGCACCGAGCGCGTGGCCGAGCCGCTGCCCAGGCGCGCGAGCTTGGAGAGCGTGGCGTCGTCGAGCTCCAGGCCATAGGCCACCGAGGCGGCCTTGGCCAGCGCGGCGAACGCGGACGCCGACGAAGCCAGCCCCTGCGCGGTCGGCACCGTGTTGACCGAACGGATGCCGGCGCGCTCCTCGGTGCCGGCGAGCTCGCGGACGGCGCGCATCACCCGACCGACTCGGACCAACGCCTTGGCGTCGGCGGCCTTCTCGTTGATGACCATCATATTGCCGTCGAGCTTGGGCGAGGGCGCCACGACCGAGAGCGTGCCGAGTTCGGCGAGTGTCACCGAGAGCGACGGCGCGAGCGGGAGGTTGCGCTCCGGATCACGCTTTCCCCAATACTTCGATAGGGCGATGTTGATCGGGGCGAAGGCGGCGGCACGTTCGAAGCTCATCGGCAGGTCTCCACGGTCCAGGACGGCAGGCCGCCCGCATCCAGCTGCGCGCGCAAGGTTGCGGCGACTCGGGGGTCGGGCGCAAGGGCAAGCACCAGGCCACCCAGCCCGGCGCCGCTCTGCTTGGCGGCGAGTGCGCCGCCGGCCAGCAAGCGTTCGATGATCACGGCCATCCGGTCGTCGACCACGTCGAGCGGCCGCAGCGCGGCGTCGTTCTGCCGCATCGCCGCCGCGATCGCGCCCGGCTCGCCGCGTCGCAAGCCATCGGCCGCGGCGTCCGCCGCCGCTTGGACCTGCGTACGCAGCGCAGCGCAGCGCTCCGAACCGAGGCGCTCGCACGCGGCCCGCGCCGCCGCGATCGCGACCCCGGTCGAGGGCGCGGGACCGACGTCGCAGAGCACCCAGCGCGCCCGCTGCATCGCATCGGTCGCGGGCGGTACGATCGTCTCGAGGAGGCGGCCATCGGCGAAACGGATCGCGGCGCCGTCGGCCATCGCCGCGGCCGGATCGAGCCCGCTGCTCGCGCCGTGCACCACCGCCTCGACGGCGCGCGCCGCGTCGAGCAGCGCCT